>CBDUOF010000009.1:0-31560 GCA_965368765.1 uncultured Anaerolineae bacterium
TCGCGGCTGCCACCCGCAGCGCATCGACCATTTCAACTGCTTCACCCCCAACGTTCAGGCCAGCCACGACTTTTGGGCAATGGAGCTGGGCTTCCGTACCACAGAGTACACCGTCTCTGAAGATGCTGAGCCGCAGCTATGGGCGGTGTGGATGCACCGCAAGGGCAACATCCACGACATTGCCTTCACCAACGGTGCTGGGCCACGCTTGCACCACGTGGCTATCTGGGTACCTACGGCGATGCACATTATTCATCTATGTGACCTTATGTCAACAACTGGGTATTTAAGCAACATGGAGCGCGGACCGGGGCGGCACGGTATCTCCAACGCCTTCTTCCTCTACGTCCGGGACCCCGACGGCCACCGCATTGAAATTTACACCAGCGATTACCTGACAGTAGACCCCGACCTGGAACCTATCGAGTGGCCGCTCCGGGACCCGCAGCGGCAAACGTTATGGGGCGCACCCGCGCCCAAATCCTGGTTCGAGGAAGGCTCACGGCTGGCAGGTATAGACGTACTGCCCCCCGTACTACAAGCGCAACCCATCGTCGCACCTTAGCTCGCTGCCGCCTCAGAGATAAGTGAAAAAATCTTAACGCGGTGGGCAAACCACCCCTTACACCGAAGCGGTTTTCTTCAGTTCGCCAAAGCCGATAAGGCGGAAATTGGCCTCGTCCCACAGCCGGTAGCGAATGCATTTGAAGCTTTGCAGCAGCGTCAGCGGCTCCACTTGCAGCTCCATGTTCTCGTTGTGGCACGCTTCCAAATTGTAGTTGGGAATGCGGGGGCTGAGATGATGAATGTGGTGAAAGCCAATGTTGCCCGTAAACCATTGCAGCACTTTGGGTAATTTATAAAAGGAACTGCCTTCTACCGCGGCCGTTGCGTAATCCCACTCATTGTGCCGCTGCCAGTAAACTTCCTCATACTGATGCTGCACGTAAAAAAGCCAGACGCCAGCCGTGGCCGCCAAAGCGATGATAGAAACCTGCAAAATCGCATAGGTCTTAAAGCCAAACAGCAGGCTCATTAAGATAGCAACCATTAGCAGAGCAACATTGGTGAGCCAGACGCTGCGGTGTTCCCGTTTGCGCCCCTTCAGGGGAATGCGATGGACAAAGAGAAATAGAAAAAGCGGTGAAATGACAAACAATACCAGAGGATAGCGATAAACTCGATAAACTGCCCGCCGCCACCAGGGGGAAGCCTGGTATTCGTTTACGGTCATCATCCAGACATCCCCGTCACCACGCCGGTCCAGGTCACCAGATGCAGAATGATGCAGCGCATGACCATGTCGCCAGGCAAAGAAGGGGGTAAAGGCGACCAGCCCGGTGATGAAGCCCACAATCTCGTTGGCACGGCGCGACTTGAAGAAGGCGCCATGACCACAATCGTGAAAGATGATAAAAGCGCGCACTGTAAATCCGCCGTTCAAAATGATGAGCGGCAGTGCCAGCCAAAACGAAATGCGAAAAGCAGGGATAAGCAATATCCAGAGCAGAAAATAGGGCACCAATGTGTTTACTATTTGCCACACGCTGCGGCGCAGGTCTGGGTTTTGATAGGGGGCCACGGCCGTTTTCCAGGCGCGGCTTTCGGCCAAGATTGGCCGACTCTGTAATTGTGTCATTAGGATCTCCGAATGTGCTTCTTGAATATGGGGTTACTGGGGTCAATTGTAACGGTCATTACAAAAAAAACGAAGCAACTTCCCGCCATACAAGTGAATTATTAGCTGACACTCACCTCGCTACAACCTCGTAACCGCTCTCGTAAGTCTCGCTGGATAGGATGATCTCGGTAGGTTGTCGTAGCAAATTAACCCGAGACTTTATCTCAAATCACTCCATTGCTTCACACAGCCATGTAGGCAAGCGTTGTCTACACTTAATATTGTAGTTCAAGAAATTTACTTATTTCCTCAAATTTCCTCATGCGTAGGTGGTTTATTTATGTTGTATAAAAAAAAGCATCCGCACCGTGTTGGCTGGCTTAAGTTTTGCTTGTTTTTACTTTTATTCCTTGTGGTTTGGCAAAGTCGCGTGCAATCAACGCAAGCCGCAACGCTTCAGATCTGCTTATCCGGTTGTCCCTATTCAATCATTCAAGATGCTATCAACGATGCCGATAATGGGGATGTCTTGGAGTTTACGACAAACAAAGAGATTTTCTTGGAGACTATTTCGATTAATAACAAATCATTGACCTTTATGGGACAAACCACAACGATCAATGCGCAAGATGGCGGAACGGCCGTAACAATCAGCGGCAGCCCCACAGTCACGATGCACAATATGATTATCCAAAATGGCAATGTAGAAGATGGCAATGGCGCCGGCATTCGGCTCAACGGTGGCGACCTCACATTGACCGATGTCACGCTGAACAGCAATGATGTCACCGGCAACGGCAGCGGCAGCGGCCTTGGTGGCGCACTGTACATTGCCAATAGCAGCAGTGAGGTCTATCTCAGTGAAGTAACGATTCAGACGGGAACGGCCGTTTCTGGTGGCGCTATCTATAACGTTGGCGTACTCACAGCCGATAACCTCACACTCTTGGACAATGCAGCAGTCAATGGCGCGGGCATCTTTAATAACGGAACCGCGCTTTTATCTGACCTATCCGCGGCACGGAGAAACGACGCCACCGAAGCGGGCGGTGGCTTCTTCAATGCATCCGGGGCCGACCTGACACTCATCAACGCTGAACTTTCGAGCAATACGGCCTCAGATGGCGCAGGCATTTACAATGCTGGCATCTTGCAGCTAACAGAAACCAACATTGGCAGTGGCAATGACGCAGCGGCGACAGGCGGTGGCCTCTACAACAACAGTACCGGGCAAGCCACCCTGAGCAGCAGCGCCGTTTTCCAAAATGAAGGCGACTCAGGTGCAGGTATCTACAATGCTGGCACGTTAACTGCAACCAACACAACCATCAGCCGGAATGTTGGCCCCGATAATCAGCCCAGCATCAATGGCCCTGGACTCTACAACGAGAGTGGAACTGCCACGCTGAACAACGTTACTATTCATCTCACCATTGGCACCTCAATATTTGCCAATGGCGGTACGGTAACTGTGGGCAATACGATTATTTCCTCAATTACAGGAGAGTCTGCTTGTGGTGGCGGGGGAACGTTTAGCTCTAGCGGTTATAATTTGTCAAGCGATCTGAGCTGTTCATTCCTTTCAGAGACCAAGGGGGATATTCAAGGGGTTGATCCAGATCTCAACGGCATCACCTCCCCATCAGACAGCACCGCCTTTCACAGTCCGAAACTTTCCAGCGCAGTCATTGACGCGGGAAACCCAGCCACACCGAATCCAGGAGGCGTTGCCTGCCTAACCAACGATCAACGCGGTCTGTCACGCCCGCAATCGCGCCAATGTGACATTGGTGCTGTAGAAATTGTTGTGTATCGAATTTATGTGCCGTTGGCTACCAAATAACTGCTCAAGCAAGCAGTTGCCTACCGGCTACTTGTCACGCTTTGCGGCGTAACAGCGTATCAACGGCTTTGATGGCTTCTGTTACGGTGACGCCTTCTTGCCAGGAAAACGGCCGTTCCTCCCGCTCTTTCCACAGCGTGACCACCCGCTCTGGTATAGGCGAATAAGGTGCAGAAATAGCCGGATTGCTGGGACCAAAAATAGCCAGCGTGGCACAACCCATTGCCGCAGCGATGTGCGTAGGACCGGTGTCATTACCGACGTAAAGATTGGCAATCTCAGCTAAAGCGCCCAACTCACCCAACGTCACCTGCCCCGTCCAATTGGCACAGCGCACAGAACTCATGCCTGCAATGGCCGCGGCTATCGCCTCGTCGTGGACACTGCCAACAAGCAAGACACGGGCATTGTGCTGCCGCACCAGATGGTTGGCTAGCAGCACAAACCGCTCGCTAGGCCAGCGTTTGAGGGCATCTTCATAAACTGAGCCAGCCCCACCCCCAGGATGCATAATCACCAGCGGCACTTCTCCCAGCCAGTCCAGGTCATCATCTGCAGGGAAAAATGCCATGGGCGGGCGCTCGCCGGAGGGCATATCGATTTGGCATGCCGTCGCCAGCGAAAGATACACATCTGCAGCATGTTGCTGGCCTGTTCGCAGCGGGGCAACCAGCGTTTGAGCAAAGCCACGTCCGCGAGCGGCCACACCGATGCGCTGCGGAATGCCAGCTTGCCACGCCACCCAGGAGAGCAAGCTGGATCGCCCTGGTATAAAGCACGTATCGTATGATTGATGCTTTAGCAGCGTAATCAGCTGACGCAACTCGCTCTGAGACATTTTGGCAATGCCCAAATCACCTGTGGGCAGCAGTTCGCGCAAATGAGGATTCTTGGCAATAGCGGGCCTTGCCCAATCGCTCACTGCCCAATCAAACCGTGCATCGGGGAAGGCGTTGGCCAATACGGATAGCAGCGGCGTAGCCAACATTACCTGGCTGACGCAGCAAGGGTGCAAAATGAGGGCTTTTTTTGGGGGCGTGAACGGCCGTCTAGAAAAGCGAAAAGGCAGGCTGGCCAGGCGCGCTAACGTTGCAGTGAGGAACGTTTCTTGTGGCATAAATCAAAAGGCCCGTGCTTTAAAGCAATGGCAGAAAATAATCATCAAGGCGAAAAATGGAAAGTTCAATAATACAACCTTAATCTCCAACGGTAATAAATGCTTCAATTTGCTCATATTTTGCCGGGCCTATTCCAGATACGCTCATAATTTCGTCGATAGTGGCAAATGGACCATTGCTATCACGGTATTCTACGATCTTTTCTGCTGTGCTGGGACCAATGCCGGGCAAAGTGTCCAGTTCAGCGACGGCTGCCGTGTTTATGTTAACAATCCCACCGTCGGTGGCGACGGCCGTATCGCCTGCTGCCTCCACCTCAATTCCACCCGATCGTACCACTGGGCTGGTAATGATGGGCTGTGTCTGTTCAGCCGTTTCTTCGACTGTCGGTACATAAATTTGCATCCCATCCTGAAGCGGAAGGGCCAAATTCACAACGGCCGTATCCGCCTCATCCAAAAAACCACCGGCCCGTTCAATCGCCTGCTGCACAATCTCATCGTGAGCCATTTCATAGACGTCTGGCGCCGCCACAGCACCGTTAACAAAAATGCGCAGTGGGGCAGGCGTTGCCGTTGGCGCTGGTAGCGCTGTCGGTTCTGGTGGTTGAATGACAATCGGTGCTGGCTGAACACGTTTGGCAAGCGTTAAGCCGCCTACGCCTAAAATGATACCGACAAACACCCCCACCACAGCAACTGTTAAATTGTCTTTTCTTAGCACAATTTTCCCCCAACGAATAACGGCCGTTCCAGAAAAAGGCCTCAGGTTGTTTCAATATTTTGATGGCACAACAATATTTTACACGGGGTAGCGTAGGCACACAAACGCTGCCGTTTTTCAAAACGGCTCAGTTGAAGTATCTTTCACGATGAAATGAATCTCTACAGAGATTACCCAATTTTGGGAAATACTCGTCAGGAACGTGTAAGTTCTAATCTATTAAACAAACGGAGAAAAACATGAGCGACACACCCAATCCACAACCGTCCCCAACGCCCAAATCCCCAAAACGGATTGCCATTGATATTCCTAAAGAATTGACGGCCGTTTACGCCAATCTCGCCTTTATCAGCCACACACCAGGCGAGATTATTCTTGATTTTGCCCAGGTGCTACCCCGGATGCCGCGCGGTCGGGTACTTTCGCGCATTATCATGTCCCCCATGCACGCCAAAATGCTGCAAAATGCCCTGGCCCAAAATATCGCCAACTACGAGCGGCAATTTGGCGAAATTCGGCTGCCAAGCAATCTGGCAGACCAATTCTTCCGCTTTCCGCAGCAAGGCGGCGACAAAGACGACGATCCTGAATGAGTGCCGCTGACTCCCGACGTGAAGCCTAAACAGCCGAAAGCGTTCATCATGTCCTGCGTTCCCACAACGACACAGTCTCGATGTGAAACGTCTGTGGCAGCATATCGATTGGTTGAATTTCAACCAATTCATAGGCACTTTGGCTCAGGGAACGGCCGTCGCGGGCCAGCGTCGCCACGTCAGAGCTCACATAAATGAGCCGCGCGGGTTTTGCTTTGATTATGGCCGTTACGGCCTTCCGTGATAAACCATTGCCCCAGGGATGCACTACCATGACGTCGGCTGGGGCAGGCAGTAAGCCAAGCACTTCTTCCGCATCGCCTTCATACACGGCCACATTATCCAGATCATGCAGATTGGCGGCTAAATCAGCCACGGCATCGGCGTTTCGTTCCACGGCCATTAATTCACCCGCCTGGCTGGCCAAAAATGCAGTGAGCGTCCCTGCGCCACTGTACAGCTCAACAACCGTTTCTCGGCTGGTTAAAGCGGCATACCGCAGTACGGTATCAACGACCAATCCCATGCCATCGGGGCTGGGCGCCATTTCCACACCAGGCGACACCCGAAAATCACGGCCGTTTATCTGCTGAACCGAATAATTATCACCAACCAGGGAAGCGGCCGTCTTGTCTGGCAAAACAATAGCAACAGAAATAGGAAAATCAGCCTCCAGTTGAGGTGGCTCCACACCATCCACTTCGATTGCCGCCAGCAGCGCTTCATCATCCCCTACCCGCAAGGAAAGCTTGCGCAAGCCGGGCAAATCCAACTCCACGTCTTGCAGCAGCGCCATCAGCACGGGCTGAGAAATGGGACATTCCTCAATGGGGATCACTTCTTTTTGCAATGGTGACCAGTAGCCAAGACGGCCGTTTCCAGCCGGACTCAACACCATTTCAGCCCGATATGCCCACTGCTTTGGGTTCGGCAGCACTGGCTGTACATTCACCTGTTTAAATCCGCCCAGTCGCGCTAGCTGATCGCGCAGCACCTTTTCCTTCATCTCAAGTTGAGCCGTGTAAGACATATGCTGAAAATGACACCCACCACACACGCCAAAATGCTGACATTCTGGCGTCACGCGTTCCGGTGACGCTTTCAATACCTGTACCACCTCTCCCTGCGCATATTTGTTCTTCTGAGAGCGAATTTGCACCCGGACCTTTTCCCCCGGGATCGTCAGTGGCACAAATACCGTTCGCCCTCGGTTTGCTCGGCCAAGCGCCGACCCCCCGTGGGCCATTTCCGTTAAATCAAGCGTTAATATTTCCATAAACCTATCTTCGTTACATCCTTGACGCAATGATCATTGTAAACGTGGCAATAAACCAATGTATAAGCCAGGGATACAAAAATGACTCGGATTGCCAGGCAATAAAGCCAAACCCTGCGCCACCAAAAATCGTGCTC
Source organism: uncultured Anaerolineae bacterium (assembly GCA_965368765.1). GTDB lineage: Bacteria > Chloroflexota > Anaerolineae > Promineifilales > Promineifilaceae > Leptofilum. Next base: position 7,312 of record CBDUOF010000009.1, read on the forward strand.
AATGTTTCCACCTCTGGCTTGCCCAGATGCATAAAGGCAAACGGCACCGCCTGCAAAAAAATTGCGGCGCCTGGGCCAAACGCTCGGGCAAATGCAAACAGCAAAACGCCCCGCCACATAAATTCCCAGCCAAACAGATCGACGCCATTTAAGTAGACTATACGCCAAATCTCTTGCGGTGCCCTTGCCTGATAATAGGCTTGCATACCCGGCTGCCGCGCCACAAACCATAGAATGATTGCCATTGCGGTGCAGGCGCCTGCCACCCAGGCCAGCCCACTCTGCCATTTGCCAATTCGGAAGCCATACTCTGCAGGTGACTCCCGGAATATCAGCAAAATGACAAGCATAGGAATTACAAAATACCAGATCATTCGATCATACGCTTTGGTGTTGGTAAGCTTATGACCATAATAATCCAGCATTGGAACCACCGTCCCCAAAATAATTAGAAACGTAATCTTAAAATCAAACTGCACGCCGCCAATTGTCACATCAACCCCCACTGAATCGGATTCTCGGTAAAAGCCAAATAGTTTTTGAATTACAGCGGCCGCAACGTTGGCTTTTACGTTAGCAAATCACAAGAATCCTATTTTCTAATTCAAAATCCTTTTTGTGAGGCAAACCACAATAAGTCTTTTGACGTTAAATCGCCATTTCTTTGTGGTTTACTCAGGGAAAACGGAAGAATCGCAATTTATTAATTCAACGAACTTTCCCGCTTTCACCAATTTGCTTTGAAGGCTTCCAAAAAAATCGTCATGTTTCCAGATCCTGTTACGCTTTTATCGTTGGGTGATTATAACAAAAAAGCCCGACCTGATGGTCGGGCATAGATTTCGAATTTAATTGTGAATCGTTTTGTTTAAGCGACGGCTGGCTCAGCCAACATTTCACCTAAAACACGTTCAATTGCCATGGTATGGCTGCAATAGCCGCGCGTGTGGAAAAAGCTGCAGTCACAATTCCATTGGCCTGCATCATATTTTATGTGGTGCAATCCGCCACTGTCCCCTTCAAGTCGAACATTAAAAGAATCAAAACTGAATCGCTCAGGCTCCTGTGCATAAAACTTTGACTTCTCAATCTTTCCAATCATTCCATAGTCCATAATTGTTACACTCCTCTCTGCATAAGGGTTTAAGGGACATCAGGTTAATAGAAATAAAAAACGCACGCGAAGTGCGTGCGTTTTTAGCTAATCTTTTGGCAGTCAACTGATGATTTTTTGATGTTATCATCCATGGCAACAGTATAGCGTACAAATGAGTGATGTCAATGGACCCTCATCAGAAATTTACCAATTTTTAAGCAATTTTACGATTGCACCTGTGGGATTGTAAACTGAAAAGAGGTTCCTTCATTAAGCTTGCTTTTTACCCAAATTTCGCCACCGTGCAACTCTATGATTCCCTTCGTAATAGAGAGGCCCAACCCCGTGCCTTTGGCCTGGCGAATGTTGGGATCATCGGAACGGAAAAATTTGGTGAACAGCTTTTCTAAATCTTCTTCAGAGATTCCGTAGCCACTATCCTTGACGCAGCACCAAACCATAGGCACCATTTCGGCCGATTCTTCTTGAGGAACCATTCTGGACATGAATGTTAAGGTGACATCGGTATTTGGCGGCGAATATTTGCAGGCATTGCTCAATAAATTTGTGAGCACCTGAATCATGCGGCCCTTGTCAGCCAGAATGAGCGGTAGCTCTTCGGGCAATTCCAGGTGGACTCGGATTTCCTTTTCATCGCAAAGCCCTTTAACGGTTTGCATTGTCTCGTTGACGATGTTAACAAAGGAAGTGGGAGCCAGGTCGATATGAAGCTGGCGCGTCTCAATCCGGGAAATATCAGTTAGGTCTTGAATTTGTTGAGTCATGCGCCGAATGTTGGCCGCCATAATGTCCAAGAAGTTGTGCTGCTGCTCACTCAGCTCGCCCGTCATCCCGGAGAGGAGTAGATCGGTGTAGCCGCGCAGCGAGGTCATCGGCGTTTTTAGCTCGTGGGAGACCATGGAGACAAATTCGGATTTGGCCTGGTTGGCTTCGTTGACTTTGTCGTACAGTATGGCGTTGGCAATGGCGGCAGCGGCGTGGTTGGTGATGCGTACGGCCGTTTGCAGATCATCTTCTGAATACTTGCCAATAACATCACTCTCAATGGCAATGATGCCAATTAAGGTTTGTTTATTCATAAATGGCAGCGTCATTTGAGAGTGTGTATTAAAGTGAGCCGCAATGTAGTTTGGTTCTTCATGTACATTCCCGGCACTGTGCGGCTGCTGAGATTGCACCACTTGCCCAATCAATCCCTCATGGGAGGAAAGCTTCTTTCCGTTGAAATCCTCATCATACCCGCGCGTCACGGCGCGAAAAATCTCTCCGTCTTCATCTACCAGGGCAATGGCGCCCGCCACCCCTTGGTAAATCCCCAACATGCGGTCCAGGGTCAGGTTCAGCACGTGCTCCAAATCCAGCGTGGTGTTTAAATCGCGATCCAGCTGCTGCAACAGTGACAGCTCATCAACACTTTTTTGCAGGGCTTCATCTGTTTGGGCCAGCAGGCGAGCGTTTTCCATGGCAACAACAGCCTGGCCAGCAAATGCCGTGAGCAGACTCTGGTCTTCTAAATTAAAGGAAACGCCATTTCGCTTATTAATTACTTGCAGAACACCAAGAACAGTATTTTGCCGCACCAATGGCACGGTAAGAATCGACTGTGAATGAAAGTCTGTACGAGCATCTACCTCTGAGAACCAGCGCTTGTCATCCTGTACGTGATTCACCAGGATCGCCTTACCGGTTTGTGCGGCCGTTCCAGCCAGCCCAGCCCCCAATGGCAAACGTCGGCCGACAAGACCATCGCTGGTCGGTCCGCGGGCAACCCGGAATTCCAGTTCGCCACTTTCCGGCACAGAAATCATAAAGGTGCCTGCTTCGGTATCCAGCAACTCAATGGCCTTGTCCAAAATTAGCTCCAGCAGCGGGCCGACTTCTTTTGTAGAGGCCAGAGAGAAGGTGACCTCATTCATAATTTCGAGCTGCTGGGCACGCTCTTCGAGGCGACGGCTGGTATCTATCCGTTCTAGTGCTGTCGCGGTACGGTCGGCAAATACGGTGAACAGCTGCTGCTGACGAGCATGAACTTTATAGGCCGGGTTGCGGTAAAACGTGTGCATTGCCCCAATTGTGTCGGCTCCGGCATTTAAAGGGGCAGCAATCCAGGAACGGCCGTATTCATCTTCTTTCACCACCATCTGCCCCATATTAATTACCTGATGAATCGTAGAATCAGTTACAACCTGGTCGGGCCCTTCCCGATCTGTCAACCGCTCCCCATTCTCCAGGTAGAAGATCGTATAAATCTGCTTGGTGGCTGGATGTCGCAGCGAGATGAAAAAATCATCAATCCCCAACAGCCGCTGAAAATTCGTAAAGACCAACTCTAGCAGAGCATCAAAATCAATGGTGAAGTTAAGCGCTTGAGAGAATTGGCTCAGCATATCCAATTCGGATACGCGCGTCTCCAATCGTCGAATAACGTTGGCGCGTTCAAGGCCAATTAAGGATTGGTCTGCCAGAGAGCTAATGTAGTTGATTTCTGTGGGACGGAAATGTTGGCGATTTTTCTTTTGCGAGAGCGAAAGCCAACCCAGTAGCTCGCGTCCATTATTGATTGGCACCAAAACGGCCGCATTCAACGCCTGCACCGTATCAGATTGTTCAGACAGCGACTCTGGCCAGGCCCGTTCTTCTGTTAAATCGATTGGCCCGTTTGTTTGTCTCATATAGGAAACAAGCGGTGATTCCACATTAAGGCGTTCGGCGGAGCCGTTGTGAAAATTGCTGTAAAAGTTCATTTGGGGATCAGGCAGAAAGAGGTGCGGGGTGGCATCCGGCACACCAGACGAAACATATTTCAGCAATGTATTGGCTACCTGATCGGCATTAACGGCCGTTGTCAACTCCCGGTTATAAGAGCTGAGCATTTTATCCAAAGCCACGGGTTCACGGAAAAAGAGCTGGTCAATCGCTTCTTGCAGCTTGGTGCGCAAGGGATTAAACAGCAGCACGAGAGTCACAATTAAAATCGAAAGCAAAACAGGATTGTTGGTCACCGTGCCAAACGCATTCGTCAATCCAATAACCACCAGCACAAACGCAATCAGCAGCACGCCTGTCATAAGCGCATAAGAAAGCGTGCGCCGTAAAACCAGGTCTACATCCAGCAAGCGATAGCGAATAATAGTGTAAGCAATGGCTAGAGGATAGATAAGCAGCGGAGGCAAGTAAAAAGCTGACGGCAACCAGGCCACATCAATCATTTGCGACGCGGGGATAAAAAAGAGGATGAGCGGGGTGAAGGCAACAAAACTGCCAATCAATATAATTTGTGCTTGCTGCCTCACCATTGGGGAGGGCGACCAATTGCTTCGATACGCCATAATCAGTAACGAGATGACAATAGCAACGGCGTTAAGCAAAAAGAGAGAACGCCAGGGGATAGCATACTGCCACGGGCTGGCCGCGTTGTACAACCAAAACTGGGCCCATATGCCCACAACAAACCCAGGGACCAGCAGCAGCCATTTGCCGCGCGGATAGTTGACAACCAGGCTCATTTCATGGGGGAAAACGGCCGCTAACCAAATACAAAATCCTGGCGTCAGTGACAAAGCCAAAATCCAAATGCGCCCATACTCATGGGAGGTGAGCATATTAAACAAGGTGCCCACCGCTAGCGCAGCAAATCCCATAAACAAGGCAAATATCTGGGCTGGCTCCGTTTTCGGCCTCACTGCAAACGTCCAAACGCCGATGGCAAACATGACCAAACCCGTAAGGTAAAAAAGGCCAAATTGATCCCACAAACTCAGGTTGGAAAGCGGTCTAACCGGTAGTTCAACAACGCGCTCAATTTCGGGTCGTGTTGTATCTATTCCAATATCAGATGGCGGGGTATCCAGAGTGAGGGCAACCGTTTCACCAATCTCTTTGCCAGCTAAAGTTGCCAGGTATGCATCAATGCTGCCAACGGGTTGCCCATCAACGGCCGTAATGCGATCCGGATAACTGAGCAGCGGGTCGTCGCCTTGTGTCGGCCAATCGGCTTCACCTGAGTCGTTAACAACAAGGTTTGGATCAAGGAAGATGCCTAGAAAAGGAGCTTGTGCCCAGCGTAGCGCCGAAAAAGGCAGCAAGATGTAAATGATGCCGCCTATCAGCAGCAACAATCCCACCAGACCGACCCGAAGTTGACTATATCGTTCTGCTGTCACAAATAGAAAACCTACCAGATTATCTTGTAAAACGAGGTGATTTGTTCTTTACTATTGCCCACCAGCTAAGCAAGTCACAAAAGGGATCCGAAACACGAGATACGATTTCTTGTGATTTGCTCAAGGTTGAACACGTATATCTGATAATGATAAGCGATCATCAATGTAGTGTCCATCCTCGGCAACAATATTTTGTGGTTCTTTTGTCATTGCGTCAATTAAAGCAACGTGAATAAGGTAAGAACCGGGAGGCAAAGATGAGTCCAGCGGCAAGATGTACTCATTGCTATAGACCTGACCCCTTTGCCAGCTGCTGGTGGGGGCGGCTTGAGGCGGGAAAACGGCCGTAACCTGCGGCGTCATCCAGTCTGGGCAAGGCTGGGCACAAAGCGACAATTGTACTAAATAATCGGGGGGCGCATCGCGCAGCGCCTCCCAGTAGAGCGTCACCGCCAACGGCTGGTCGGTGTTTAGCACCCGTGTGCCATACTCATACCCAACCAGACGAAGGTCGTTTGCAAAGTTCTGGTTCAACAAATTAGGAAAGACCAAATCATCTGTACGCCAGTTGTCTACGGTTGCCAGGGTAACGTCAGCCAGCGGCAGCGCATCACCCAAAAAATCGCCGCCGGCGTCTGAAATGCCCAGACGATAGCTATTTTCGCCCGGGGCATAAAGCCCAATTTGCAGGCTGGCGGTAGACGGTACATACATTGTCTCACTGGCATGAAGGCGAATCGATTCGATAAAGCGATCACCAGATTGCCACTGGCTGCTAGGGAAGTTGCCCAGGCCAGGATGGGTGTCCCGCTGGGCAATCGGCATGCCGGTGGCGTCATCAATCAGGTGGGCAAAAAGCAAAAAGTTGCCAGGTGCTTGGCCAATCACTTCCCAATAGAGGTTTAGCGTGAGATAGCCGCCAGGTTGCAGCGTCGTGCTGTCCAAATCGTAGCCGCGCAAGATGACGAAACTGTCGAACTGCGCGTTGACAGGGTTGGGCACGGCCGTTTCCAACCCAAATTCATCCGGCCGGGCATAGGCTGAAGCAAGGTAGCCAAATATGGCAACGACGGTAAGGGCGGCCATGCCAATGTTGAGCAAGGCAGCAAGAATAGCGACTGGAGATTGAAAATTAGAGATTAGAGATTGGCGATTGGTGGCTGGTTTTGGCGTCCAGATCAGATCGAGCCAGGCAGATAAACCGTAAAAGGTAAGAAGCGCCAGCGCAGGCAAGGCCGGGAAGAAGAAACGCCCCATGGCCCCAGCTGGGCTAACCAGCAGATAGTTAAACACAACGACAAAAAAGAGGAGAACGTTTAAGCCTAACAGCATCAAAGGGATTGTTGGCACGGGCTCTTGAACGGCCGTTTTCCGCCAAAAACGGAGCGGCAAGCCCAGCAAGCCAAGCCCGACCAGCCAGCGCAACCCACTATAAATACCCTCTGGCAGGGGGATCTGCCCATAGCCAAACCGTCCCCAGAGGCTTGTCCAGGTGTAGGGCAGTTCAAAAATGGCCACGCCCCAGCTGTCGGCTGGGTTGCGCACGCCCCACAGCTCGGTCAAGCGCTGAAATCCAGTAGGCTCGCCGTACAACAGTTGATTCCGCACAAACCACCAGCCCACCAGCAGCAGGGTAAAGCCAGCAATAAGAAAATTGGCTTCCCACCAGAGCCGCCACTGTTTTTTGCGCCAGGCAACCCAGGTAACGGCCGTTTCAATTAATAGCGCCAGCGCCGCCAGATTAAACTTGCTGAGCAACGCCACGCCAAACAATAGACCTAAGCCAATGCCCCAACGACGAGACAAGCCCGTATCTGATTGAACCAAAGATACGCACGCCAGCGTCACGGCCGTTCCGCTTAGCGCCGCCAGCACATCGTTGTTGATGGCCCCTGCCATGTAAACAAACATCGGGTTAAATGCCACAAATGCCGCTGCGCCAACAGCCAGAGACGGCCGTTTTGGCCACAACCTGCGCCCCAGCAGCCAGGTCAAAAACACCACGCCTGCGCCAAACAGCACGTTCAAGCCACGCACAATGTGGGCCGCCAGCGCCTCGCCATGCCAGGGAAATGCTTCAATGGCCGTATGCAAATATTGGTTCTTATTGTCGTCGCCCACTTCCCAGTATCGGTATTGCCAAAATGGATTGTCCTCAAGCTGCGAGCAAACCGGCCGCCCAGTGTCTATCCAAAAAGTTGCCGCCGCCCCAAGGGCATAAAACAGCGGCGGGTGATGCCCCTGCGCCCGACAGCCAACCTCGCCCTGCACAGGCAAACTACGGTGCTGCACAATGTGCTGCACAAAGCGATAATGGCGCAGTTCGTCAGTCGCCTCAAAGAGCGGATTTATGACGCTGGCGGCAAAGGATAACAGGACGAAGGCCAGCAAAATAACGGCGATTGGCTGTCTGACGAACCAAAAAATCTTTGTTTTAGCAAACTGTGTCACGCTACTCTCCAATCTCCAAACGCAAGTGGTCTCGCCCATCGGTCGTTAGAATACGCGCTCCCGTCATGGGGTCATACAGACCAAACACGGCCGTTTGCGCCACGGTCCCCTCAGGCAAAACCGGATAATGCTCCTGCAAAAAAATGTCTCCTGGGAAAAGGGAGAGCGGATCGACCCACAAGCCATCATCACCAGCCAGGAACTTCCCCTCCTCGTCTAGCAATTGGGCAAATACCTGTAAACGTGGCCCCGCGTACACCCCCGGCGGCGGCGGGTTGCTGATGAGAGGCATAGGCGGCAATTGCAGCGTTTCACCCACTTGCCAACCCAACTCCAGGCGATGGGTTTCTGCATCATAGACGGCCGTTAACCAGCACAGCCCATTCACAAAACAGCGTCGCTCATCGTTGCGATCGGCCAACATCTGCGCCTCGGATTGCGCCAGTAAATAGGCGCCAGCCTGCACGGCGGGGGCAACCGGGTTGAACAATGGCTGATAGACAGCAGCCGTTTCAGGGAAACCCACAAAGCTAAGTGGCGGACTGAGCAGGATGGCCCGTTCAGCATTAAACCAGCGGGGACGAACGGCCGTTTCAGCCCCCAATCCAATCTCCAACGCCACCCTGTCCCACGGCCCTGCCAGCAAACCAGAAATGCCAAAATCGGTCAATTCAGCCTGGCTATTGACATAATCTGCAACATCCTGGATATCCGCCCGGTACAAAAAGCGCACCAGCCCCCGTTCCGGCCAACGCTGAAAATAATCCGGCAAATCACGGGCGGTGATGCTGCCAACCAGCAGAAGGGAAACAAAAATGCCTACAAGAGGTCGGAAACTGGGCACTAGAGATTGAAGAATACGCCCGAATCTCCACTTTCCAATCTCCAATCTCGCTCCTGCAATTTTTCCTACTGGCAGTGCTGCCAAAATAAACGTCACAGGCTGAGCCAGAATGGTATGCCCCAGACTGGCGGGCGGCACGCTAATAAAGGCCGGGGCAATGCCCGCCAGCCACCAAAGCAACATAAATGCAGCGGATAAGGCACGGTCGGTAGTTGCCGCATTGCCGGGAAATCTGCCAAATCTTTGCCACAGGGGACGCAGCACATCAGCCAGCGCCAGCAGCACGCCGCCCCAGAAAAAGAGCGCCCCAATCGTGCCGAAAATGGGGCGATTCGGAATGTTGTACAGCCATTCACCGTCGCCGGTGGCGTGGAACATGCTCATGGTGGTGCTTACATATTCCCGCAGCGGCACAAAATTTCCCTGCTGCGCTTCTACCAACGGCACCGCCAACTCCGCCACCCGTGCTTCAGATTCAGGCTGGGCTTGCAGCGTCATGAGCAGCGGAATGGCAAGTACGGCCGTTCCCAGCAGCATCACCAACCAGCCCCGCCACTGCCCACGGAAAGACGGCCGTTGCCAAAGCCAAACCACCCCCATAAAGGCCAATAATATCAGCGGCAGGCCGCGCCCGGCAAAATAAGTATAAAAACCCAGACCCATGAACAAGGCAGATAATAAATAATTGAAGAGTGGAGAGTGGAGAGTGATGGCAATCTTCCATCGCCATTCTCCAATCTCCACTCTTCGCTCCCCCATCCCACGCCAAAAGAAATAGAATGCCCCCAGCGTCAGCAGCGGCATTAGCACGTGGCGCAGGCCAAAGCGGGAATACATTAAGCCCCAAAAGCTCACGGCTAGCCCAGACGCTGCCGCAAGCCCCACCCAGCGCCCCGCTAATTTACGCCCCACCAGATAAGTAAGCGGCACCGCCAACGTACCCAAAAAGGCCGACAGCAGCCGAATTCCAAGCCAATTTGCCCCAAAAAGCCCCAGCATGGCGGCGTTCAAGGCATGATAAAGCGCTTCGTGACCAGATGCATCTGCATAGTAGACCGCGAAATCACCATCCAGCACTTTTTGCGAAATGACCAGGGAGTTGATCAGCTCATCATCTCGCCAGCCCGGCGGCAAATGACCCAACTGCCATATCCGCAGCACAAATGCCAGGAAGGTGATGGCCAAAATCAGACCAAATTCACGCCTATTCCGAGTCACAGTTCACCCTTGTTACTTCGCCGATTTTACAGATTGGCGCAGTTTTTGCTCTCAAACTTTGCCAAGCGCCAACCAGCCAACAAGCTGTTCTGCTCCGCGCCTTGCAGCAGGTCAACTTTTTCATTCTGTAATCACCAGTTCAGTTAATTGGAGTTTATCGCCCAGGGCAACCCCATCTTGCTGCACAGCCAGTCGCTCTGTTTGTTCACAGGCTGCGTCCAGGCAGCGATATAAGCCAATAGCAAGCGGGTAACTGCCAACGGCCGTTCCCGGCGGAACCGCAAACGTATGCAGCTGCACCAACCAATCCCCCGTCACCCAGCTGCCGCTTGGCGCATCCAGCCGGTCCGCTTGTGCCAGGGGCACGCCGTCTGGCCCGACCAAATGCGTAAACAGGCGCAAATCTGGTGAGGCATGCTGTAATTGCCACACGGTGGTAAGCTGCACCATCTCGCCCACAGCCAGACGATTGGCTCGTAGATCATACCCCATCAGCGTGGCAGCGCTGCCAAACTGCGCCGACTGCAGGGTAAGCCAGGCTTGCCACGCCGCTACCGCCTCACTTGGAGTCACGCGATAAACCCAAATTGGCCGATCTTGATCATCAGGGCGCAGGGGCAAGGTGTCTTGCAAAACGGCCGTTGCCAGATAAGGTTCCAAAGCATCCGGCAGCGGCGCAAAGCCAGAAAAAACAAGCAAGGCACCCTCCGCCTGAGGAACGAGTAGACTGCCTCGGCCATCAAACCAACGGGGCCGGACAGCTTCACTTTGTAACGTCATTTGCGCCAGCGCAGGGGTGTGGAAAGGCTCCGGGGTGATGGTGGAAACGGCCGTTTCCACCGGCGACTGCTCATCGAGATAATGCATCACGGTCGTCATCGTGCTTTCGTACTGCACGCGCACCGCTGGTGCGTTGGCCCACTCACCAAAATAGTCTTGCATGGTGATGACGGCCGTTCCGCCAAATAACAGCAGCACAGCCACTGCCCGTATGCTTCGATTCCCAATCTGCAAACGCCATAAATAATCCAACGCCAACGCCGGAAACAAATAGAGCACCGGCTGCATCCCCATCCCCTGCGTCATGCTTAAATCTGCGCCCGTAATCAGCACCGGAGCCAGACCGCCCAGCAGCCAAATCAGGGCAGCCATGTGGGCCAGCTTTGTCGATGGTTTAGCCACTGACCGATTCTCTCCCCTGATAACTTGCCATATCGCCAGCACAATGCCAGCATAAAACAGTAGGCCCAGGACTGGCCCTAGCAACGGCCGTCCTGGAATGTTGTACCGCCAGGCTGTATCACCCGTCACCGTAAGAATTGCCAGCCCCGCCTTGACATTAGACCACAGCAGCGAAAAGTCACCCCGAAACAGGGCAGTGATGGGCTCGCTCAATTCACCAATGCGAATTTCTGCTTCAGGATTGGCACGTAAATATATGAACAATGGCGCCGCAGCGCCCCCGGCCACCGCTAGCAAGCCAACCGTGCCCGGCCAAACCCGCTGAAGCCAGTCACGATCTGCTAACCCACCCAACAGCAGCAAAAGAGGAAACAGCAGCCACAGTCCGCGTGCCGGGATGTAGCTGTAGAAGGTGAAGCCAAGGAATAAACCTGAAAGGAGAAAAAGTGAAAAGTGAGAAGTGAATAGTGGGAAATGGAAAGAATCTTTAGTTTCCGATCTCCAGTCTCCAATCTCTAACTTCCGCAGACCCTTCCAAAAAAAATAGAGTGCTAATGCAAACAGCGGGGGCAACGTAATAGACCGCAGCCCTTGCCGCCCGGCCATGACGGGCCAAAACCCTACGGCAAGGCCGGCAGCAGTAAACAGCGCCACCCGTTTGTTAAATGCCAGGCGCGACCAGGCAAACATCGCCACAATCATGAGTACGCTAAAGAAAACGGCCGTAGCCCGCAGCACCCAACTCGTTTGCCCCAATAGGGCCATCAGACCGGCCGTGGCATAGTCAAACAGGGGCTCCCGCCCATGGCCAACCGTAAAATAAATGGCACGCCTCCCCTCTAGAATAGAAACGGCCGTAATGCCATGATCTGCTTCATCGTGAGTAAGCCCAGGGGGAACACTGTCTAATTGGTAAATGCGCAGGAAAACGGCCGTTAACAAAATTAACAGCAGCCAGACTCCAAAAACCACCCGCTTGTCCAAATCAAAAATAACGCCCATTGGTTGCGGATATTACAAGAGCCCCCCACCAACGACAAATACGACACCCCTTCGTTTACCTGGCGCAAGAGATTAGGCACAAAAAAAAGTGCCACGCGACTTAGCTGCGTGGCACTTCCAAAATGTAGGCTGTAACAAAACAGATCTAGGGAGACATCCGTTGAATCAGTTTGCCAACGCTTCCTTTGCCAACTCGACAACGGCTCCAAAAGCAGCTTCATCCCGCACGGCCAAATGAGCCAATGCTTTCCGATCTAGATTCACGTTAGCCAACTTCAGTCCATGCATAAAACGGCTGTAGCTCAAATCATGCATCCGCGTGCCTGCATTAATACGCGTAATCCACAGGCGGCGGAATTCCCGCCGCCGGACGCGGCGATCCCGGTATGCATACCAGTAGGACTTCATCATGGCTTCGTTAGAGCGACGGAACAGTTTGCTCCGTGTGCCCCACTGGCCTTTTGTCATCTTCAAAATTTTCTTATGACGACGTTGGGTTGTAAACCCACCTTTAACTCTCATAGTCTAAACCTCGCATTTGTACTGTTCCGCCAAAAGGAACGTGACGGATTAGGGCATCTGAGCGGAACAGTTTAACTGAAGCAAATTCGTGCCAATTCTATCCGCCAAAAAAGCTTGCTTCAGTAGTATGGCCTGGCGCTCAAGCCGTTCCCAATTGACAGGAATACCGAGGCCAGGCAGCGACTCATCTCAATTAATAAAATAGATTAGGCTGGCGGATTTGCTTTGTACTTCTTCATGTACGGTGCCAACCGAGAAATACGCTTGCGGTCACCCGCGCTTTCAACAACCAGCATACGGCTAAACAACCGCTTGCTGCGCTTGGACTTACGCCGACGCAGATGGCTTTTACCACCCTTGGTGCGCACAATCTTGCCACTGCCAGTTACACGAAAACGCTTGGCTGCCGCTTTATATGTCTTCAACTTATATTTTTTCTTTTTTGCTTTAGCCATTTTTTCCTCTTATCTGTAAACAACACAACGTTATTGGATAAAACCATTAAACATTTTGCTATTTACCAAATGAAAACGAGTCCATCGCAAATATATTCCAATTTTCTGCGCTTTCACATAAAAAGACCCCCAAAAGGGGCTTTATCTACAAACCTACATTTTGATATGAACAAACAACCGATAGTGCAACCAGTCTGTTAGCTTGAACTACCAGTTGGATTCAACAAGAGTGTCATGGACCAACCTTCCAGTTTCGGGGCCTGTTCAACCTCCGAAATGTCGCTCAATATTTCCGCTACCTCCAGCAAGGTCTTCTGACCGATTTCTGGATAGGTGATTTCACGGGCTTTGAAACGAACCTGGAACTTAACTTTTTTGCCTTCTTCAAGCCATTGCTTGGCTTTACGAACATAAACATCCCGATGGAATTCTGAAGTTCTTGGCGTTAACCGAAGCGTCTTGATTTCAATCTGCTTCTGTAATTTCCGTGCTTCTCGTTCCCGTTTTGTCTTTTCGTAAGCAAATTTGCCGTAATCCATAATGCGGCAAACGGGTGGGTTGGCGTTTGGGGCAACTTCTACCAAATCAAGTTCGGCATCTTCTGCCATCTGCATTGCCTGACCGGTGGGCACAACCCCATGATTCGTGCCTTCATGGTCTATCAACCTGACTTCCCGAACACGGATACGCCGATTGATGCGAAATTCTGGGCCTTTTACAGCCCTTGTACGATTACTACTACGCCGTTTTCGAATAGCTAATGTTCTCCAGTTATTAATGTATGGTCATTGCAAAAATCACCATATCAATAAAAAAACAAATAGTCCGGTCACAAGACCGGAACTCGACTGAAATCATAACACAACGGTCTGGGAGCGTCAAACAATTTACCCCAGAAATCGGGGCAGAGCCAGGCAAATTGGTTAATATCTTTATTGCAAAACGATATTTAAGACAATCAGCAAGACGAACATGACGGCCGCCAGCGCAAAAACGCGCCGTAAATCCTTTAACACGTAGGCATATTCCTGGGCAAACTGGGCATTCGAATCCCGTTTTTTATCTGACTGATTGGCCTCATCGGCCATTTGCTGGCGCAAGCGGGCGCGGCGACTTTTACGATCTTTTCCCATTCTTATGATTCCTCACTATGTACAAAATTGGGTCATTCTCTTGGGAATATTACCGTTGGCCCAGCAAATATGCCAACTTTAATAGGAAAGATTGTCTGTTTTCAAATCGGCAAAAACGACGATACGCTGCGTATTGATGCGGTATGGGTAGCAGGAGATGAGGGTGGCACTGGCATGGTCGGTGGGCTGCATGACGTCCACTTCCGTTGGCTCTACGATTTCTATTTTTGTCACGACGTAGGTAAAAGTACGCGCCCCGGTAGAAATGGAAAACTCGTCGCCGGGTGAAAGCTGGCTTAAATCACGGAAGATTTCACCATAGATGTCGTTATGGGCTGCCAGCACCATATTGCCCGTTTGTCCAGGCAATGCAGAGCCTGTGTGGTGTCCAACGCCTCGCTTGAGCTGTTCCCAGTCGTAAACGCCAGGAACAATAGGCGCATTAACGCCAATGGCGGGAATTTCGATAATGCGTGCTTGCTCAGGGCCAGGTGTGGGCAACGGCGGTGGCTGATAAGCCTGCATTGCTGGCAGCAAATGAGCAGGGATGTCACCCGACTCCACCGGCACTGGGGAACGGCCGTCTACATAGCGATGACCGGTTGGCAGCACCACCAAATCAATTAACGGGGCAGCTGTCGGCGTAGGCAAGGCCAACTCTGCTGCCTGAGATTGCTGTACCTGAGCCAACTCCTGATTTAATTCTCGTTGAGTTCCCCACAGGTTGAGCAATACGACAACCAGTCCCACAACTGCAGCAACTTCCACCCAAAAAAGCAGTCGATTTGCCCAGGTACGGCCGTTTCCTTTTTTTACATCTGCCAGGGTGGGCTGATCTTCCGCCTCTGTTTCATCGTCCAATTGGGGTAGATAATGGCTCATGGCGCCAGTGGGGGTAGCCGAGGGGCGCAACAGCGGCGGTGGCTTCGTACTTGGTGACGCCACGCCAGCAACCTCTACCACCCGACCTTCCTCCTTGAGCCGCAGCAATCGTTGCCTCCGAATGGCGTGCTTTTTGCGGTAAAGGAGCTGCTCAAGTTCCGCGACGGATAGATTGTCGGGCGGTGGCGAATTGGTCATTTGCCAATGATACGGAAAAAGCCACACTATGTAAAGTTTCTCTCATTCCGCCGTAAAATTCAGCATGCTCATTTCGGTTCACCAAAGATGTTTTTTCAGCCCCGACCACGATACAGCGCGTTCAGCTTATTTCCTACGCACGTTTAGACAGTTGTCACACCAAATTTGTCTATGAAATGTTGCTGTAGGTTATCCTCTGCATCAATAAATTGAACGTATGACACAGTGCATTATGCTTTTTTCATTCATATCACATGACAGTTGTCACTCTTAGCTCCTTCCATAAGAAATTACAATGCATATCATAGTTTGTGAAAATTTTCGCAATGAACAGGCAACCAACATAGCATTCAAAAGCACATTTGCAAAACTCGGGGGGCAAAGCAAACCTGCATTTGCTTTGCTCTCCTTGCCTGTGCCCATTTTATCGCTTTCTGGAGGAACGAATGATTGATGTAACCGCCCCTGAAGTTGGTCTTGATAAAGAATCACGCGACATGATTCTGGAGACCCTCAAAAAATATGCTGAGCGCAAATTGACTCCCGAATTTTTACTGGATTTGGACCACAACGACACATTTCCCCATGACGTTCTCAAAGAGCTTTACGATCCAATGTCCATTGGCCTGCACCTGCTCTTCATCCCGGAAAAGTACGATGGGTTGGGCGGCGGCGCCTACGATATTTACCGCGTCTCTGAAATTATGGCCTCGGTTGATTTAGGCATTGCCACAGGCGTTTTGGCAACTTTTCTTGGCTCCGACCCCATCAGCGTGGGCGCTACGGAAGAGCAAAAACAGCATTGGTTTGGCCGCATCGCTGAGGAAGCGCTGCTGTGTGCCTACGGAGCCACTGAGCCACAAGCGGGCAGCGACTTGGCCTCGATGACAACTAAAGCGGAACCCGTTGAAGAAAGTGGCAATGTGGTCGGCTACAACATTTCTGGGCGCAAGCAGTGGATTAGCAACGGTGGCGTCGCAGACATTTACACCATTTTGGCACTGGCTCCAGGTGGCCCCTCCTGGTTTATCGTTGACGCTGATGCCGATGGATTTACGAAAGGTAAACCAGAAGATAAACATGGGATTCGGGCCAGCAATACGGCCGCTCTCTTTTTAGACAACGTTTACGTCCCGGCAGATCGGCTTATCGGGCTGGAAGAAGGCAAAGGCTTGGCCCAAGCTCAAGCAGTCTTTGGCTACACCCGGCTGATGGTCGGTGCTTTTGGCCTGGGTGCTGGCTGGGAAGCCCTACGTCGCGCCATTCGCTACTCGCAGGAGCGCATTCAGGGTGGCGCACCACTCAGCGAAAAGCAGGGCTATACCCACAAGCTCATCGTGCCAAATGCGGCCAAATTAGAAGCGGCTCGTACCTACATTGAATGGGTGGCAGAGCGATTGGATGGTGCTGAAGAGGGGCTGCAAACAGAAGGAGCTGTGGCTAAATATATGGCCACGGAAGCAGGGAACAAAGCCGCTGAAGATGCGATTCAGGCGATGGGCGGCTATGGCTACACCAAAGAATACATGGTGGAAAAAATCAAGCGCGACGTGCGCATCACCACTATTTATGAAGGCACGTCGGAAATTATGGAATGGACGATTGCCCGCGACCGATGGCAGCAGCATCTGAAATCGCGCGGCGACTATTACAAAGAGTGGGCCAATCGACTGGCCGCTATCCACCAGCAAGAGCCGGACAACGGCGCAGGCTATGCGGCGATGGCGCTGCAGGCGCTGGCCGTCATTTTGGAGCAGTGTCGCGTGGATCGGTTGACCCGGAACCAGCATGTTTTATTCCGTCTTGGCGAGCTGATTGCCTATGCGGAGAGTGCGGCCGTTTTTGCCGAACGCGTGGTGCAAAAGCCAACAGAAGCTATCCCGCTTAGCATACCAACCCGACAGGCATTGTCCCGTATTTTTGCGCGTGAAGCGGCTCTCAAAGTAGCAGCCGACGGGCTGCGCTGGACGATCGGCGCAGGCCAAAGCAATGCAAATCTGGCCAATGACCTGAATTTACCGGGCATTTATCAGGCCCAGGCAGGCAATGTGGCAGATATGGACTTTGTGGCGGAGCAGTTGAATAGGGCCTTTAAAGCGTAATTGGAAATTGGGTAGTTGGTAAATTAATTACTCAATTACCAATTACTCTATTACTTCAACGGAGTAATGAGATGAGTGAAACAGCAGACCGAGCGATTGCCATTGTGGCGGTAGGGGCGCTGCTGCCGGAGGCACCAAGCGCAGTAGCTTTTTGGCAAAATGTGCTGAACAAACGGTATAGCATTACCGAGACCCCCAACAACCGCTGGCGCATCGCCGATTATTATGATCCTGACCCAAAGGCTCCCGATAAGACTTACAGCAAAATCGGCGGTTGGGTGCGGGATTTTCAGTTTGATTGGAAACGTTTCCGGATGCCGCCCAAAGTGGCGGCTTCGATGGACGAGGGTCAGCAGTGGGCAGTGACGGTAGCCGCGGATGTTTTGGCGGACTATGGCTACCCGGAACGGCCGTTAGACACCGATCGCGTCGCCACTATCATTGGGACGGCGATGGGTGGGGAGCTCACCTACGAAACCAACACCCGCATCGTCTTCCCCGAATATGCCAATGCCCTGACTGGCGTCGCAGAATTCCAGGCTTTGCCATCAGCCACCCGTGAAGCCATATTATCGGGCTGGCACCATCATATCGATGAACGCATCCCGCCGATTACGGAAGATTCGATGCCGGGTGAACTGCCCAACATCGTTTCTGGCCGGGTTGCCAATATGCTAAATTTGCGCGGTCCTAACTTCATTACAGACGCAGCCTGCGCTTCCAGCTTTGCCGCCATGGAAGCGGCCGCAGAAATGCTCATTGAAGGCAAAGCAGATGCCGTGGTAAGTGGTGGTGTTGACCGCAACATGGGCATCGGCAGTTTCGTTAAGTTTTGCAAGATTGGGGCGTTGAGCGCAACGGGCACACGGCCGTTTGGCGATGGCGCTGACGGCTTTGTGATGGGTGAAGGCGCAGGACTGTTCTTATTAAAACGTTTGGCTGATGCCGAGCGCGATGGCGACAAGATTTATGCCGTTATTCGCGGCATCGGTGGAGCCAGCGACGGTAAAGGCAAGGGCATCACCGCCCCGAACCCGATTGGCCAACAGTTGGCCATTGCCCGCGCCTGGGAAAACGCCGGGCTAGACCCAGCTACAGCCACCCTGGTTGAGGCGCACGGCACCAGCACCCGCGTTGGCGACGTCGTCGAAGTCGAAAGTCTGACCAAAATCTTTGGCGAAGCCAGGCGGGACAGCATCGGTTTGGGGTCAGCCAAGAGCAACATTGGCCACCTGAAAGCGGGCGCTGGCGCAGCGGGCATGATGAAAGCAACGCTGGCACTGCACCACAAGATTTTGCCACCAACACTCAACGCCAATCCAGCCAACCCCAATATTGATTTTAACCAAACGCCCTTTGCCCTGCTGCATGAAGCGCAAAATTGGGAGACAAGCAATGGCACGCCGCGCCGCTGCGGCGTGAGTGCTTACGGCTTTGGCGGCACCAATTTTCATTTGGTGCTGGAAGAGCATGTACCGGGGATGCTGACGCGGGATCGCAAACAATTTGCCGTGAGTGAAAAGGTAAACGGCCGTCCTACACCCCCACCCCCTGCACCACCACCAATGAGCAAACCCACCCCGCCACGCGGCATTGTGGCCTTGGGTGCCGATGACAAAACAGGGTTGTGCCAGCAGCTAGACGCCATGCACAAAAAAGTTGAAGCTGGTTGGACGCCAGAGTTTGTCTTGCCAGAAACGGCCGTTATCCAATCCCCAGAACGCCTCATCATCGACTTTGGCGACCACGAAGAACTGCTGGGCCGTCTGCAAAAAGCCCACAAAGTGATGGGCATGGATTCCGCGCAGGCATGGAAAGCAATGGAAGCCCAGGGCATCTTCCGGGGGTCGGGCCAGCCAACAGGCAAGATTGCCTTCCTTTTCCCCGGCCAGGGTAGCCAATATGTCAATATGGGCAAAGAACTGGTCGCGTTTTCCCCTATCGTCAAAAAAGTTTTTGATGAAGCTGACGCAGTGATGAAGCCTATCCTGGGCAAGCCGCTCACCGATTACATCTTTGTAAACTCAGACGACAAAGACGCCGTGAATCAGGCAACCTTTGATCTGATGCAAACCGAGATTACCCAGCCCGCCATGCTGACAATGGATATTGCCATCCTGAAGCTGCTGCAAAGCTACGGCTTTCACCCCGACATGGTGATGGGCCACTCGCTCGGTGAGTACGCAGCCCTGATTGCCGCAGGCATTATGCCCTTTGCCCACGCGCTGGAAGCTTCGGCGGCGCGCGGCGCAGAAATGGCCGCTGTAAACGTGCCGGACAAAGGCAAGATGGCAGCAGTTTTGGCTCCGTACGATGAGGTCGAAACGGTTTTGAACAGCGTCGATGGCTATGTGGTTCCGGCCAACATCAACAGCCGCAGCCAGTGTGTGTTTGGGGGTGCCAGCGCAGCGGTAGAAGAGGCAGTCAGACAGTTCGAGGCCAAAGGCTTCCGCGCCATGATGCTGCCAGTCAGCCATGCCTTCCATACCAGCATTGTGGCTCCAGCCAGTGAGCCGCTGCGCAACGTGCTGGATCGACTGGATATCCGCCAGCCGCAGCTACCGCTGGTAGCCAACGTAACGGGCGACATTTATCCGACTGATGTTGAGGCCATCAAAGATATGCTCAAGCTGCAGATCGCTTCCCCTGTGCAGTGGGTGAAGGGTCTGGAAACACTCTATGCCAGTGGCATCCGCACCTTTGTGGAAGTGGGACCAAAACGGGCGCTGCGCGGCTTTGCCAACGATGTCTTTGCCGATACAGAAAACGTCATTGCCCTGATGACCAATCATCCCAAAAATGGCACGATGCCTTCCTTTAATCAGGCACTGTGTGGCCTGTATGCGGCCGGATATGCCAGTCAGTTTACTCAACCGACTGCCCTATCGGCCAATGGTTTACAACATGAGGAACCTGTTATGAACGTTTCTAACGCGGCAGGAAATGGCACGCCAACGGCCGTTTCCACGCCAGATAATTTAGGGCAGCTACTCCAAGCCTTACAAACCAATCTCAAATCTCCAATCTCTAACCTCCCCTTTAATCGCAACCACGTGCCAAATGGATCGGTGGTGATTAGCGGCACCGGTTTGGGACTTCCCGGCTCTGAAAAGCCAATCATGGACCCAGACAACGCCCTGCGCATTTTGCAAGGCGAACAGTTTGTTGATCTCATTCCGGAACGATTCCGCCGCAAGATGGTGGGCAAACGCATCACGCGCTTGGTTAAAGACGCGGACGGCAACGGCAGCTTTGCCACTATCGATGACCAAAATGCCGTCATTCGGCTGGCGGGTCGCCCCGGCAGCTTTGATCTCGCCGAAGAATATGGCGTGCCACAGAAGCTGGTGGATGCGCTGGACATCACCACCCAGCTGGCCATGGCTGCTGGTTTGGATGCCCTGCGCGAAGCAGGCATTCCGCTGACGATGACTTACAAGAAGACGACTACCGGCAGCTACCTGCCCCAGCGTTGGATGCTGCCGGAGGCGTTGCGGGATGAAACGGCCGTTATCTTTGCCAGTGCTTTCCCCGGCGGTGACCGCTTTGCCGAGGATTTTGAACGGTTCTACGCTCACCAAAGCCGCGTTGAGCAGCTAGATATGCTGGAAGATTTACGCCGCTACACCGGTGACCAAAATGCACTACTGGAAATCACCCGCCGCATCAGCGACCTGCGTGAGCAGCTGGAACAAAACCCATACATCTTCGACCGTCGCTTCATCTTCCGCATTTTGGCAATGGGCCACAGCCAGTTTGCCGAGTACATCGGGGCCCGTGGACCAAACACGCAGGTGAATGCCGCCTGTGCCAGCACCACGCAGGCGATTGCGATGGCGGAGGATTGGATTCGAAACGGCCGTTGCCGTCGCGCAGTGGTTATTGCCGCCGACGACGTAACCGGCGACCATCTTATGGAGTGGGTTGGTGCCGGTTTCCTCGCCCTTGGGGCTGCTGCCACCGATGACCGCGTCGATGAAGCCGCCCTGCCGTTCGACAAACGTCGCCACGGCACCATTTTAGGCATGGGGGCTTGTGCCCTGGTCATCGAAAGCGAAGATGCCGTGCAAGAACGGGGGATGCGCGGCATTGTCGAAGTGCTCAGCACCGAGACCCGCAACAGCGCCTTCCACGGCTCCCGACTGGATGTGGACCACATCTCGATGGTGATGGACAACCTGCTCACCAACGCCGAACGCCGCTTTGGCCTGAACCGCTACGCGATTGCCCCACAAATGGTCTTTATGTCCCACGAGACGTTTACCCCGGCACGCGGGGGCAGCGCCGCTGCCGAAGTCACCGCCCTGCGCGAGAACTTTGGCGACGCCGCCAAAGAGATCATCGTGGCCAACACCAAAGGCTTCACCGGGCATCCGATGGGTGTCGGCGTGGAAGATGTCATCGCCCTGAAGATCTTAGAACATGGCATCGTGCCTCCCGTTCCCAACTACAAAGAAGTTGACCCCGATTTGGGCCAGATTAATTTGAGCCGGGGCGGACGGTATCCGGTGCAATATTCGCTTCATCTCTCTGCTGGTTTTGGTTCCCAGATTGCGTTTAGCCTCACGCGGCGCATTCCCGGCGGGCCAAACCGCATCGACAGCCAGCCACGCTATCAACAGTGGCTAGACGCGCTCAGCGGCTACGATTATGCGGAACTGGAAGTGGTTAAGCGGAACTTGCGCATTGTGGCCAAAGGCAACCCCAATCGGCCACCAGCCCCCAGCAATTGGCAATATGGCACGGAGCCTGTGGTACGAACGGCCGTTAGCAATGGCAGTGTTGGCGTCGCAGCACAACCCGCCCCGCTGGTTATGCCAGAACCAATCGTCCGTAAGCCAGTGGTCAGCCAACCAGCGCAGGCTGAACCTAAACCAGCACCCGTGGCGGCTAGACCGGTCGAGGTGAAGCCAGTTGCTGTAAAGATAGAAACACCGCCACCATCCGCTGAACCAATCGTCCAAACAGACCCTGTGACGGACAAAGTAATGAATATCATTGCTGAACAAACCGGCTATCCCACCGACATGTTAGAACCAGAGCTGGATTTGGAAGCTGATTTGGGCATCGACACGGTGAAGCAGGCCGAGACGTTTGTCGCCATTCGCCAGGCATTTGATATTCCTCGCCGCGACGACCTAAACCTACGTGATTACAACACCCTGGAACGCGTCGTTGGCTTCGTGAAAGAGATGCGACCAGACTTAGTGATAAGTGAAAAGCCAGAAGTGAAAAGTGCAAATGCGGCCACATCACCTGCTGTGGAAACCGCCCAATCTCCAATCTCTGATCGCCAATCTCCAGACTCTGATCCGGTAATGGATCAAGTGCTAAATATAATCGCTGAACAAACGGGCTATCCGGTAGACATGCTGGAGCCAGAGCTGGATTTGGAAGCTGATTTGGGCATCGACACGGTGAAGCAGGCCGAAACCTTTGTCGCCATCCGGCAAGCATTTGATATTCCTCGCCGCGACGACCTGAACCTACGTGATTACAACACCCTGGAACGCGTCGTTGGCTTTGTCCGCGACATGCGGCCGGACTTAGTGATAAGTGAAAAGTTAGAAGTGAAAAGTGGGGAAGTGGCGGCTTCCAAACCGATTCAAGAGGCTGCCCAATCTCCAGTCTCCAATGGCGACCCTGTGATGGACAAAGTGTTGGAAATCATCGCTGAGCAGACCGGTTATCCGATTGATATGCTGGAACCAGATTTGGACCTGGAAGCTGATTTAGGTATCGACACGGTGAAGCAGGCCGAAACATTTGTCGCCATTCGGCAAGCGTTTGATATTCCTCGCCGGGATGACCTAAATCTGCGCGATTACAATACATTAGCCAGAGTGGTTGGCTTTGTGCGCAACATGCGGCCGGACTTAGTGATAAGTGAAAAGTTAGAAGTGAAAAGTGAGGAAGTGGCGGGAACAAAACCGCTTCAAGAGGCTGCCCAATCTCCGATCTCCAATCTCCAATCTCCAGACTCCAATGGCGACCCGGTAATGGAACAAGTGCTAAATATAATCGCTGAGCAAACCGGCTACCCAGTAGATATGCTGGAACCGGAGCTGGATTTGGAAGCTGATTTAGGCATCGATACGGTGAAGCAGGCAGAAACCTTTGTCGCCATTCGCCAGGCATTCGACATCCCCCGCCAGGATGACTTGAATTTGCGCGATTACAACACATTGGAAAAAGTCGTTGGCTTTGTCTGGGAAATGCGGCCTGATTTAAAAGCACAGAGCCGTTTGCAGGTTGAAGGGAGGGCAGAAACGGCCTTCTCTGATTCACCCACAACCGCGCAAACGGCCGTTCCCCAATACAGTCTTGAAGATGCCGATTCGTTTCCCCGCCGCGTGGCAACGGCCGTTTTGCGGCCCAGCCTTGACCAATGTGTTCCCACAGGGGTTGTGCTTGATGGCAACAGCCGTGTGATTGTTGCTCTGGATGAAGGCGGCGTGGGCAAAGCCCTCGTAAAGAAACTGGAGAAGATAGGCGTCACCGTTCTGACGCTAGACGTGACGCTGCCCCAGGCTGAACTGGAAGCCCAGCTGCAAAGCTGGCTGGCCGATGGCCCCATCCAGGGCGTCTACTGGCTGCCCGCGCTCGACATTGAAGCAGATCTGATGACGATGGCGTTAGCCGCCTGGCGTGAAGCCAACCGGATTCGCGTCAAGAGTTTATCCATCACCATGCGCGCCCTGTACGATATGGTCAATGAAGCCGGCAACTTCCTGATTTCAGCCACGCGGCTGGGCGGGCAGCATGGCTACGGTCCCGAAGGCGCAGCCGCTCCGCTGGGTGGCGGCGTAACCGGTTTTACCAAGGCGTACCGCCACGAACGGCCAGACGTTCTGGTGAAAGCAGTCGATTTTGAAGTCAGCCGCAAAACAGCGGCTTTTGCCGACCTGCTCATTGCAGAAACGACAGCCGACCCGGGCGTCGTTGAACAGGAACTCGCAGTCGTAGAACTCGGGCGAGCT
>CBDUOF010000010.1:0-30698 GCA_965368765.1 uncultured Anaerolineae bacterium
ACGACTTTGCCCAGCAAAAACGGGGTCTCGTCTGCCATTGCCTGCCACTGGGCATCGTCCAAAGTGTCTTGCAGAACGGTCGTTGCCTGCTCCGTAACCGCTTCGCGCCGGTCGCGTTCGTCCAGGGGCATGATGCGCTGATCGGCTACCTCACCTTCCTCATCAGGAACAAGTGGCTGCCAATCGACGCGGTGCTTTTCCTGGTTGGCGGCGGTGTTGTGGCGTAGTTTTTTACGCCGCCCTTTTTCAGAATTCCATGATTTGCGCTGCTGCTGACGAATCTCTTTCTTCTTCTTGCTCATCAATTTACTCGCTTGAATGTATGCGCCACTGTACGGTTTTGACGGAGGCGGCAACAGGGCCGCCATCGCGGGCGATGCCGCTGACTGTGCCGTGAAGGCCGCTTTTTTGAGCAACGGCCGTTGCTACCAGTTTGTTCGGGATCAATCCCAGCGGAATTTTGGCGCGACGCAGGCCATGCCAACCACTGTTTTGCTGCCACCCCCAGTTGAGGTACAGAAACCGCTCGCCGGGACGACCGTGCACAAAAGGTCCTTTCCAGTCAAACGTATGGTCAGGTTGGGGAACGGCTGTTGCTGCCAAAGTAACCGCCAACCGGGTCATTTCAGGATGCAACTCTTGTACATCGACCACAGTTTTGCCTCGCTGCACGCCAAATTGTAGCTGTCCTGCCACCACGGTTGGCAGCGGTTCAACGGTGAGTTGAATCGGTATGATTTTTGTCTCTGCCATAAGTTACTCTGTGCTCAGACACCAGCCGATGAGGCGGCGGACGAAGTCGTTCGTAGGATACGGCTTACTATCGTGCTTCCAGCGCGGCACCTGCACCGCTTTGGCCCCTGGCTGGCGGGGAAACTGCTCTCCCTCCACGCGTAAGGTGGTGAACGCATCCCCTTCTTTGGGCAAGCGGTAATGCACGATGAACTTTTTATTGGTGGCGATAATGTGCAAATATCGTTCTGGCGTATGATCCACAAACCCCCCTTCTTCGGGAATCTGTTTTTCTTTGTCTTCGACGTACCAGATAAACGGCCGTCCCTTCACAGTCACCTTGCGTTTGCCTTTGGTGTTAACTGCCAAACCAACCTCCTCTTTATGAATTGCCTTGTCCAGACTGTTTATCATTTAATCGTAGTGGCTTACGAAGTGTCACGCTGCGCTTGACTTCTTTAAAGCCCATTTTTCGGTACAGCTGCACCGCGCCTGTGGGATTTTCGCCATCGACGCCCAGGGCCGCTTCGGCCATCCCGGCATCTTTGAGTACCTGAAAGCTGCGGGCAATGAGCGCTTTGGCAATACCCTGCCCGCGCCACGGTCGTCTGACAAAGATCGTTTCGGTATAGCCACGCTTTCGCGCGTTTTCCTTGTTTTCTTTTTCATCAATGAAGTTGAGCACGCCGCCCGCCACCTCATTGCCCGCCCAGGCAATTTGCCAAAGGTCGGGATTGAAGTGATGGTATTTACTTTCGGCGGCAAAGTTCTCTTCGCTCCATTCAGACATGCCCCAATGGTCGCGGAACGCTTCCCGCGCCCCTTCCCATATTTGGCGCCATTCGGTCAGCGTGCCCCGGCGAACCGCAATGTCATTTGGCAGTGGATAGCTGGGAATGTTGTCGAGATTCGGCCGTACCATATCAAAGCCGTAGCGCACAATTTCATGTCCTTCCGCCTGCAGTAAGTTTATCCAATCCGACTCCGTTTGTAAGCCCCAGTTCACAAAATAGCGCTTTTTCCCGGCGGGATGTTTGGCGGCAATTTGGCGCAGACGCTGCTTGAGATGGCGCACCATGGCCAGGCGAATGCCTGTGCCGCGCCATTCAGGCAGAAGGTGGGCCCAGAAGTAGTAACTAATGCTGCCATCTACCATATTTTGCCACCAGCAACGGCCGTATCCCACCGCTGCCTTGTACACTTCCGCAAAAATCAAATCCGTTTTGGGATCACAGTTTGTCAAATGGGCGTAATCAATGCCGATTTCTTCTATCGTGGCAACCTCCTCCACCTGGTCAACTTCACGACTACCGTTAAGAATCGCTGCGATATGTGGATAATCGCGTTCACCGACAAAGCGGCGAAAGGAAAGTCCCGGTACGGCAGGCATTTCAGCCACCGTAATTGGGTTGTTCAATAATTCTGGATAAGCCATTTGTTTGTCCTTCTTTTCGTTAAATACTCAGCTGCCTGTTGTACAATTTTGCATATGCACCACCCCGCGAGATTAATGCCTCATGGGTTCCCTGTTCCTCAATGCCTTTCTCTGTCAAGACAACAATTCGTTGGGCATTCTTGACAGTTGACAATCGATGGGCGATGACGATTGTGGTGCGGGTGGCGGCCAACTTCTCCAATGATTCCCGAATGGCCTGTTCGCTTTCATTGTCCAGAGCGCTTGTTGCCTCATCAAAAATGATTACCGGGGGATTCTTCAAAAAAACGCGGGCAACGCTTAGGCGCTGCTTTTGCCCTCCGGACAACTTGACGCCACGCTGCCCAATATCCGTTTCATATCCGTCAGGCAAGGCCATAATAAATTGATGGGCGTTGGCTTTTTTTGCGGCGGCCACAATTTCTGCGTTACATGCATTAATATTGCCGTAGCGAATATTGTCCGCCACCGTCCCGGCAAATAAATAGATATCTTGCTGCACAATTCCGATATTTCTTCTCAAAGAATTCAGGCTAATCGCCTTAATATTTGTGCCGTCCAACAATATCTCCCCTTCATTACTCTCATAAAAGCGAGGGATGAGCGAACAAAGTGTTGTTTTACCGATGCCTGATGTCCCCACCAGGGCCACAAATTCGCCAGCTTTTATGGTTAGGGTGAGATTCTCGAAGACATAGTCACAGCCATCTTTGTACTTAAAGCTAGTGCCGACAAATTCTATGGTTCCCTGAACTTCTGCAAGTTCCTTCGCGCCGACTGCCTCCCGCACATCTGGCTCGATCTCCAGGAGTTCCATGATGCGCTCGAAGCCAGCGATTCCGTCCTGATAAAGTCGGGTGAAATTACCATATCGTCGAATAGGTTCAATGAGAATGCCGACGTACAACAAAAAGGTAATTAAGTCGGGCAAATCCAGCGCAGCACCATCAGGGCGCCCACCGGCAATTGTGATGCCGCCGAAGATTATCACCGCTATCGTCATGAGTTGGGTAAAGGCGATCAGGCCTTCATAAAAGTAGGTTTCGCCACGATAACTATCTCTTCTGCTTTCGAGAAAGCGCTCATTTTCGTGCCTGAACTTCCTGGCTTCGATCGCTTCATTGGTAAAAGATTTCACTACCCGGATGCCTGAAAGAGTGTCTTCAACCTGGGCGTTGATATCCCCAATGCGATCCCGACTATTTCTTAGCGCTACCTTCATTTTTTTGTTGAAATAAACGGCATAGATGGCCATGATGGGCAAAAAGAGAAAGAGGATGAAGGCGAGTTTGATATTAATTGTGAGCAAGATGATAAATGTTCCTGCGAAGTTCAACAGGGAAATAACGATATCCTCTGGTCCATGATGAAATAACTCAGCCAGATCAAACGAATCGTTACTCAGTCGCGTCATTAGCTGGCCTACCTTTTGTTCATCGAAGAAGCTAAATGACAGTTTTTGGGTGTGGTCAAACAGTTCCTGACGCACATCGCGCTCCATCATGGCACCCATCATGTGCCCTTGATAGGCCACAAACATGTTACACATCGTGTGAATCATGATCAGCAGCAGCATCACAGCGCCCATGCCATAGATTTGGTTTAGCGTGTTGGTCGCACGGTTTGCCAGCACGTTTTTGGTGATAAAGTTGACACATAAAGGAATGAGCAACGTCGTAGCCGACACAACAAAAGCCGAGACCATGTCTGCCATAAACAAACTGGAATAAGGTTTGTAATAGGACAAGAATTTTTTGCCACGGGCGTTTAAGATGTTGAATTTGTAACGGCCGTTCCAATACCGCAACGGCCGTTCTGCTAAGCCTTCGTAATTTCCCACTTACACCATCTCTTTCTGCCACAGCTCACGCATGGCGGGTGAGGTTGCCAGTAATTCCTTTAACGTACCGCTTGCGGCGATACGGCCGTTTTCCAGCACAATGATCTGGTCGGCGCGCTGCAATACGGCACGACGATGCGTGACGACCAGGCAGGTCTTTGTTTTTTGGTGCCCTTGCGGTTCTGGGACAAACAGCTTACCCCAGAGCTGCGCCTCCGTTTCCACATCCAGCGCGCTGGACAAATCATCAAAGACCAGCAGTTCTGCGTCTCGTACCAGCATCCGGGCGGTGGCGGTGCGCTGCACCTGCCCACCCGAGAGCCGCACCCCGCGCGGCCCCACGACGGTGTCTAGGCCAGCTTCTAATTGGGCGATGTCTGGGGTAAGGACGGCCGTTTCGACAGCCTGCCCTAGCTGATCATCTGGTAAACCAAGCAGGATATTGTCGCGCAGTGGTTCGCTGAAAAGGCGGGGTACCTGTGGCGTGTAGGCCGCACGGGGCGGCACAAAAAAGGAGGCAGCATTAGCAATAAGACGGCCGTTCCAGCGGATCTCACCCCCGGCAGCTGGCAGAAGCCCCAGCAGCACGCGCAGCAGGGTGGTCTTGCCGGAGCCAATTTTGCCAGTGATCACCGTGAAGCTGCCGCGTGGCAGGCTGAAGCTGATGTCAGTGAGGGCCCAATGTTCGGTGTCCGCTGTTTGGTCGTCGGCAATGGTGCTGCCGTTTGCCGATGAGGGATGACCGTTCACAAAATAGTGTAGCCCTTCAATCTCTAGCCGTTCCAGCCGATCGGCAGCCGATTTTAACGGTTTAACGATGGCTGGTGCCGCCTCATCTTCAAAGATGGGGACGTGGGTTACCAGATTTTCCGGCGGTGCCTGCGGCGTGATTTCCTGCAGACGGTCCAATACGACCCGCTGCTGGGCAATCTCGGAAATATAGCCACCAATATCGGCCGGAAAGCGGGAAGTGAAGAAGAGGTAGGTGCTGAACAACACAAAATCACCGACGGTAAAATCACCGTTGCGCATGGAAACGCCAGCCATCACCACCATCAGGGCCACGGCGACATCCCCCATGTTGTCAGAAACGGATTGGTAGATGCCCCAAAAGAGACCAAAACGGACGTTTGCCACGCGCCGTTCCTCGCTGAGCTGACGGAAGTAGCCAATGGTGCCCGTTTCGGCGTCGGCCACTTTCATTGCCTGAATGGCGCCAAACGTCTCACCCAAAAAGGAGGTGACCCGGCTGTCGCTGACGCGGCTGATGCGCACGTAGCTCAGAAAGCGGCTCCAGGCCCATCGCGTGAGAAAAAACACACCAATGAGGGGCAAGATGGATACGGCCGTAATTCCCGGCGCAATGCGAAACATGATGACTAAAGCAAAGATGGCAAACACCGTCTTGCCCACAATTTGCGGAATCCAGGTGGGGAAGTCGGCAAAGTCAGCCAAATCATCGTCTAAGCGATTAATGACATCGCCAGTTGGCACCGGCAGCGGCACGGCGCCCGGCTTTTGCAGGATCGTGTGCATGATGTTGGTGCGCATCAGCGATCCGCCTGCCATGCGCACTTTTGCGGCGCCCCAGTTGCCTAGAACGTCCGTGAGCATGCGGCTTAGTTCCACCCCGATGATGAGCAGCAGCAGGGTCCACAGGCCACTGGAAAGCGTCACCGAGCCTGTCGCACTGCTATTTAGTTGATCAAAGTAACTTTTTTCCAACCAGCCCGGCACCAGGCGCATTCCCAGCGCGTAAACAGCCAGGATGACGCTCAAAATAAAGTGCCATGGTCGATAACGTATCAGGGCCCAGGTGCCGGTTTTTATCGCTAGCTTACCTGTCATTTTTACCTCTTAATGAGTGACCCACCATAACGCTATGCCAGAGTTCGCTGCAGTTTAGATCATCACAGGCAGTCAGTGCTCGTTGCAGCATGCGCAACCAGACATGAAACCAGCGTTTGTTTATCCCGCCTCGACAATACTCTGTGGCATAACAAACGCATGTTGCCACGCACAATCTGTAATCGTCATACAGCCGTTCCCAGGTGTAACCGACAACGCCATTTTGAATGAGATGGGCGTGGTACCGTTTGAGAACGGGGATTTCCCATTGCCGTCTTGTGTCAACTTCCCAATCAAGCACCATGGCATACGCCAGATCATACGCACCCAGCCATACGGTCAGACTCCAGTTAAATGGCTGGCGATCAATGAGAAGGATAGGCGAATCTCCTTCTCGCGGCACCAGAATGTTGAACTGACCAGCGTCTCCGTGAATCAGGGTAAAGCCGTTGGCATCCTGGGTGCGCTCAATCAGTGCGCCTGGATGATTGGCAAATAAGCTGTGCATGACCTCAGGCCAGTGCGGCTTGAGATCATTGGGCGTGCGATTGAGAATATGGGCAACGCCGAGATGTGAGATATCGACAAAGTTTTGAATATGGCTGGCGCTGTGAATGCTGGCATTTGCTTCGGCAAGACGTTGCGCACCCCACCAGCGAGCGTGGAGCGTCGCCAGCCCTTCGGCAAGTGCCAGCCCATAGCCAAGCGTAGGTTCTTTTTCGCCAGCCACAATATGGCTTTCAGACAGATCGTCCAGCAGAATGTGGTAGCGTTTCAGGCTGTCTGAGTAGGCCGCATCGTAACAGCGAGGCAGCGGCGCGTCTGGCACATCCACATAGTCGCGGGTGTAATAGATAACTTCGGAATCATCAAACGATTCGCCATCTCCCAAATCGGTATTGGCTAGCTTTAAAAAGAGGCGCTGAGGCAATGTACCCTGCGCTTCATCTGTATAGCGTACGGTTAATTTGCAGTTTTTTGACCAGTTTCCGGCACCTGCCTGATGGGCAAATGAGGCCACGGCACCCCGGGTCAATGCGCCACTTTTGCTTAAAACGGCCGTTAACCAATCACACGTTACTTGGTCAATCTCCGTTATCACCTTATCGAACATGATTATCTCCCAAGACCATTTCAATTAATGCCTCGACAGGCTGGTTTCCATCCTGGGGCAAAATGTTCATTTGCAGGGCAGACGCTTCTTCTTTGATCAAATTGTTGTACCAAAGACTGCGCCCCATAAAGTTCTGGAACATCTTCTCCGGGTCAGATGAACCCTTTAACCAGCTTTCATTGTGGCGTTCGCGCTTCTCCAATACTTCCGGGTCGATAACAAGCCAGCCTGACCACACATTTTCAAGGGCCAGCTGATCAACCCAGCTGGGCCGTAGATGCCAGCCATCAATGACGATGCCTTTGCGAAGGTTCACATATTTGCGAATAACCTGCCGAACCATCGGCCAGGTGCCTTCATGTCGTGCTGTGGCATCGGCGATCAGTTGTTCCACCGTACTGTTTGTATAATATTCGGTGTGGGTCCCGCGGCGCAGTGCGTGCAGGCCCGGGTGAGTTTCTGCCGTGGTTACGGCAATAGCGGCCGTTACCAGATCATCAATTGTTAGCGAGGTCACACCCAATCGGTTGGCCAATGCAGAGCCAAGGGTTGTCTTGCCTGCGCCCGGCGTGCCGCCTATTAAATATACTTTCTGTACTGACTGTTTCATCACGTTCTCCCTAGAAATTGGACGCTGATATCCCTGACTTTCCGGTTCAATTAGAGCGGGGTATGCACGACTTTCAGCGTCTTGTATAGTGGTGCCTCGTTTGCGCTACCCGATATTTCAGGCCAATGCTTCTTCAATCCCGATTTGCAGCAGTTGCGCAAAGCGTGAGTTTGGATCGTTTAGCAGCTGTGTGCGCGGACCGTGTTCTTGAACACGGCCGTTTTCCAAAATCAAAATATCGTCGGCGCGCTGCACCGTGCGCAGTCGGTGGGCGATGATGATGGCGGTACGGCCGTTTAACAGGGTATCAATGGCTCGCTCCAGAAGTTGTTCCGTCGCTGGGTCTAACCGCGACGACGCTTCATCCAAAATCACCAGCTGTGGATTGCGCAAGAAGACGCGGGTAAAGGCCAGCAGCTGCGCCTCCCCGGCCGATAAACCTTGACCGCCCGATTTCAGCACCGTGTCTAGGCCATCTGGCAGCCCGGCCAGCCAATCACCCAGCCCCAGCGTTTGCAGGGCCGCCACAACGCTTGCGTCGGCAATGGGCGTTTTGGCAGGATCGTAGTTGCGGAAAAGCGTCAGGTTGTCTCGCACGGTTGCCTCAAAAAGCTGTACCTCCTGCGTCACCATGCCAATGTGTTGCCGCACATCGGCCAAGCTGACCTGGCGAACATCAATCCCGTCCAGGGTAATGCTGCCGGCATCCACGTCATACAGCCGAAAAAGCAGCCGTGTCAGCGTCGTTTTGCCACTGCCTGTGCGGCCCAGCAGGCCGAGGACTTTGCCGGGTTTTAGCTCAAAAGTGATGTCATGCAGCACTTTTTGAGCCTGGAGATCGGAGACAGGAGCGTGCAGATTAGAGACTGGGGACTGTTCGCCGTTTACTGAATATTGCTTACTAGTCACAGATAGCTGATCTTTGTAGGCAAAGGAAACATTGTGGAAGGAAACGGCCGTTGCCCCTTCAGGCAGCGTTGCCGACACAGCCTCCTTAACCTCCGGCTCTAGCTGCAGAAACTCATAGATGCGGTTAATGCTGGCGATGGCTCGCTGCATGGCACTGATTTGCCGCCGAATATACTTAATGGGTGATTCCATTAGGCGCACGTAGGCTACCAGCAGAAATAGCGTACCAACCGTGATCTGCCCTTGCAGGAACAGGGTGCCAGACATTGCCAACGTTGCCACAATGGCCACCACGTACAGCATATAGCTGCTGCTAAACGTGTAGCCACCAATCAAGTCGGCACGGACCCGGCTTTTCGCTACGGCTGCCAGCAGCGGGTACAGCTTGGCCATGACGTACGGTTCGCCCCCGTTGGCGCGAATATCTTCGGTACCGCCAATGCGTTCTTCTACGTAGCCATGCATTTTGGCGTACGCTTTGCTCACGTCACGCCACACGTTGACTGTTGGCTTGCGGATGAGTTGCAGCAGTCCAAGCGTCAACAGCCCATAGGCCAGGCCAATCAGACCAACACGCCAATCTTCCCGAAACAGCAGCAGCAGAATGCCCAAAACCAGAAAGCTATTGCCAAAAACCTGTATTAACAGACGAGAAAAATATTCTGCCAAATTGCTCACATCGCCATCGATCCGTTCGATGAGTTCGCCTGGCGTTTGCAGTTTATGAAAGCCCATATCCAGCTTCATGCAATGTTCTGTCAGGTCAGCGCGCAGGTTGTTGGTCGCCGCCCAGCCTAAATCTTCACTGAGGTAGGTGGTCCACAGCGCCACCGCTTTTTGCACGACGGTGACAACCAGAAAAAGAATGCCCAAGCCAACCAGCAGCCGCGTGGCGGCATTTGTTTCCGCTGCGTCTAAGAAGTCGCGAATGACCTGTGGGCCATAGAGCTGCAAACCGATGCTAACGGCAAGTAGCCCGCCCAACACCAGCAAACGACGGCTAAACGGCCGTAAATAGCGCTTCAATAGGTGCCAATGACTCATCGGCACCTTGCCAATGGCTGATTGTGTCATCATCTAACCACCTGGTCCCATGTATGGCTCCCATAAATCCCGGGCGATTTGCCCCGGATCGGAGTCGATGCCAAAGCTGCGAAAGTAATCACACACCCTCGTGATGTCCCGCTCCAGTAGCTCATAAGCGTGTGGATTGTGGCGAGCCTCTACCATTTGGGGGAAGTCGATCAGGTAAACGGCGCTCTCCCAGTACAAAATGTTGTAAGCAGAAAGGTCCCCGTGAATCAAATGGTTGTCCAGCATCAGCCAAACGTTGTCCATAATGCGCTGGAACAGCGGTTGCGCTTCCTCCCGTGGCAGGCGCACTTCGCTCAGGGTCGGAGCCGGGCCATATTCATCGCCGATGTATTCCATCAGGATGGTGTTACCCTGGTGCCCAATCGGTTTAGGCACGTTGGCTCCAGCCAGGTACAGTTGGGTTTGGGTACGGTATTCATTCCCAATCCACCACTGAATATCGACCGATTTGCCGAAGTTGGTTTTTTTGCGCAGGGCGGTTTTGATGCGGCGCCCCTTTATTTGCTTGCCTTCGGCATCACGCAGCTGGCGACCTGCTTTGTAGATAGCATCATTTTTAAGACTGCGCAGCATGCGGGGTCGGTACAGCTTGGCCGCGATTCGCTCCAACCCGGTGGCGGGGTGGGCGGTGCAGGCGTAGACGTTGGCCTCTTTGCCACCTTTCACCAGCCGGGTCACATCGCTGATGATTTGCTCGCGGTAAAAGTGTCCCACCGAGTCAATTACCCACTGTCGCTCGTGATGCAGGGGATCCAGCGCTTTGGCGTAGCTGGGCACCCAATTGTCGATGCCATCGTCCATAGCGCGAATTTCACGCATGGTTTGTGAGGTACGGCCGTTTCCCGACTTAGCCTTTTTTCTAGAGCCAGGCCGATTGCGCCGGGCTTCCCGGCTGTTGTCGGTAAATTGATACGCTTCAAATTCTTCAAAAGCCTCAAATTTGTCCATTAGATTATGTTTAAGCCGGTTTTAGAATGGTCCGGCGAACATTCCAATGCGTTTCAGATAGAGGTGTGGCTTTTGCTTAGAAGGGGAGTTGGGCAAGAGAAACAAAAAGCCACCGATCAGCGTTGTGTGATGGTGGCTGGCGTTACCGCAAGTAGGCAACAAAAAAGCCACAGGCTGTACACCCGTGGCCGCGAAATCATCCAAGAAAGATTAAGCTTGGATCCTTAGCAGTTTACAGGTGTACCCACACAACGTAAAGTTACGTTTCCGAAGATGTTATTATTTACTTGAGCCATCTTGTGGGTACCTCCTTAAAGAATTTTTGTTACGGCGAACAGTCTACCATGCCTTTTTTTATCGGTCAAGCAGAAATTTAAATGCAATAATCAATGTCGCTCGAAGTTTGAAACGACTGCGTTCTCTATTTTGCTTGGCAAGTTGGCTTCAGCTTAGCTCATAGATAGGTGACGTGTCGAGAGTTTCGCAATAGATTTCTTTGGAACCTTGTGAGTTCGATTCCTGACCCCTCATCCGGATTGATAAGGTTTGAATTACCATAGCTACCGTGCCAGAGTCCGCAAGCATGGGATATTTCGTGGGCTAACCATTTTGAAGGGGATGATACATCATCGCCTCCACTTGGATTGCTCAAGCCATCCAGACCCAGCGTTACATAATCTGTTAGCGGGCCAAGGGAGCAGCCTTTAACCCCACGCACATCCCGAACGATGAATGCAGTCACTGGCGCCGCGTATCCGGTTAAGATTCCTGACATGTTCCGAGCCGTTCGTCGACCAAACAGATCTCCGGCTTCACCCAGCTCTTCTTTCCAGGCATCAAAGCCGCAGCCAACCTCTAGGGCAGCGGTGGGCGCTGCATGGCCCAATGTTTCAATGAACACGCCACCTGCAGCAATAATATTTACGTTTGCCTGACTCTTGAAAATGAGTTTGGCGAAGTCGAGCGTAGGCGCCACGCCGTTTGGCGTTGTGAGTGCTGAATTGGATTCGTCGTGGAGGATCACGATTCGCAACCGCAACTTCTTGGCTGGCAGAAAACCAATTAAGCCAAGTCCAAAATCGATAAGACCAACGACCCTATTGAGAATAGTTTTGGCAGCGTTTACGGCTTGACCAATGGCACTCCCCACAGCACGCGCTGCTTTTTTTAAACCACTTGTCACTGAAGAAAAGAATCCCATAATTTGTCTCCTATCATCTGGCTGCACAAGGGTGACGCCTGGAAGGTGGCTGCGCTTGTATACATAAATGTATATATGGCCTTGAACGAAGCGGAACGGCCGTTTTCCAGCATATTCTCAAAATGATCCTGTTGGAACATTCTTTTGCCCCAAATCGTTTGATGCGTAGGGTCCTGGTGGCTCGATTTTGATTTTCTGTATGGAGGCGTTACATGAAATCTGGAAGAACGATTGTCTTGCTGTTGATTAGCTTGTTGTCAGCTTGCTCACCGGGCGGTGCGGAACCCGCCCTGGAGGCAACGGCCGTTCCCGCTTCAGACCTGAACCCCGACGCGCAGGCTTACGCCGCTGATCATGGCATCAGTCTGGCGGAAG
The DNA here is from genome assembly GCA_965368765.1 of uncultured Anaerolineae bacterium. Lineage (GTDB taxonomy): Bacteria > Chloroflexota > Anaerolineae > Promineifilales > Promineifilaceae > Leptofilum. Next base: position 12,108 of record CBDUOF010000010.1, read on the forward strand.
CCTCGCGCCGCCTGAACCTGCAAGACGAAATTGGTGAACTCGGGGCTGCTTTGGAAGCCAACGAAGCCGACACGTTTGCTGGATTGTGGATTGAGCATGAGCCAATTTACAAGGTTGTGGTGGCGTTAGTAGGGGATGTTGGGGAGGAGGTGATACGGCCGTATCTCACCGATCCGGCCCTGGCCGACATCATCGAAATACGCCCTGCCCACTACACGCTGGCTGAACTGCAAGCCGCCCAGATGGAAGCTTTTCGGATTATTGGTCAGCTAGAACCATTCTCCGTTGCCGGCGGCGTGGACGTTAAGCAAAATCAGGTTTATCTGACAGTGGGCAACCCTGAACTATTCCTGGAGGCCATCGCCGACGCCGGGTATGAACTCCCGCCGATGGTGATCATAGAGCCGATCGATCCCGAAAACATCCCTGAAAGCAATGCCGGCGGCGTAAACGAATACACGATGTCCGATGGCCAGACGCTCTTCTTTCCACGACAGGCCCCAGCCGTGGCAGGCATGGACGCGTTGCTGGAAGGCACGCTCATTCTGGACGATAGTGGCTGTTTGCGAGTGCAGCATGAAAGCGTGCCGTTGGCAGAAGCGCCTGTCGTGATTTGGCATTACGATTTCTCGCTGGAAATCAGCGATGAGGAAATTGTGGTGCTGAACGGTGCTGGCGATCCGATCGGCCGGGTGGGCGAGTGGACGCGGATGGGCGGTGGTGAAAGTCGCACCGTCAGTCAGCCGGAGATGCCCGATGCCTGCCCCGGCCCCTACTGGATTTTGGGCAGCATTGATACCCTGGCCGAACAAGCGATTCCCGATATCTACCTTCAACCGGTCAGCACTGGCAGCGGGGCAACCTATTACTTTCAGTCCAGAGCAGCGGCGGATGAAGGCAGTATCAGCGGCACATTTTCTATCGAGGATGGCTGTTTCCAGGTGGATGGCTTTACTATCTTTTGGCCACCGGACATCTGGCCCGATTCAGACGTCAGTCCACTGCAAATTGTCTACCGAAAAGATAATGTTGAGGCAGTTTTGTTTACTTTAGGTGAGGAAGTTGAACTGTCTGGCGGCGAAAAGACGGCCGTAGATTACCGCTTCTTTGAGAACAAAGTGACCTGCCCTGGTCCATTCTGGGGTGTGGCAGCCCTTTTACCTAAATGAGTCAGGTGCGACGCACTTTTGAAGTGCATCGCACCTCTAGTTTACAGCAGCTGACCCACCAAGAAATTGAGAATGTTGCCGTAGCCGCGCCGTACAAAGTTGGGCCAGCCATTGCCTGGCAATAGCGGCGGGAAGTAGGATGCGCCGTCTTCATTAAAGCGATTGTTCATCCCCGTGCCGTCCCACAAAACATCGGCCGTGGGAATGCCCAAATCACGTACAAAAGGATCGGCATCGTAACCGTTGTTGGCGTAGATATTGTCATGCACCCAATTATTTTCTGGCAGCGGCCCAATATCAATTTCGTTGCTGTCAAATGCGCCTGTGCTGGTCAGGCTAAACATGGCCACACCCGTTGTTTTGTTGTCATGAATATCGTTGTTGTAAACCTCAGCGCTGTCGGTGGCCAGCAGCAAGATGCCCACGCCCGATGGGGCAATCCCGGCAATGGCTCCAGGCGGGGCGAAGTTTTCGTGGTTGTTGTCCTCCACAATGTTGTCGTAAACCAAGGTGTTGGCCGAGATTTTTGAGGTGAGCTGAGGCAAAAGCACTACAAAAATACCGACGGTATTGTCATACGTATGGTTGTTGTAGATTTCGCCACCAATCGTATTTTCCAACTCAATGCCCAGGACGTTGCCGTAAACGACGCTGTCCCGCACGATGACGTTTTCGCACTGACCCGCGTAAATCCCGGCGTCATCGACCCCCGTTACTTCCATGCGCTCCACCAGTACATCGGTGCTGCGCACGGGGTAAATGCCGTAGGTTCCCACGTTTTCGGCGTAAATATCGTGGAAGTGGACGCCCGTGACGCCCTCCACCAGCACGCCATTGTCGGTGTAGTTGCGCACGTGCAGATTGCCCACTGTGAAGCTGTTGCCAGAGGCGATGACGCCTTCGGTCAGGATGCCTTCGCCGTCAAGAATGGGCCATTCGCCCGCTTCGTTGGGGATGCCGCGCAGGGTGATGTTGTTGATGTCGATAACGACGCGCTCGTGGTAAACGCCATAGGGGATTTCGATGATGTCACCGGGGCGTGCGCGATCGACGGCCGTTTGTATGCTTTCTCCTTCCTGCACCACAATGGTCATGCCTTCGCGATCGCCTAAGTCGATGCCCGTCTCGCCACCCACATTGTGCGCTGCCACTTCAGCACGGGCTGGATTTTCTACGGGTTGAACGACGGGGAGGCCCGAAGGAACGGCCGTTGGCGTGGCTGGTAAGTTGCTTTCATCCGTCAGCGCGTACATAAAGGCAACCAGATCGAGCCGCTCCTGGTCGGTGAGCTCAAAACCCTGAACAAACACATCCACATTTTCCTGCCCGTGAAGACGCCCACCGCCGTCGGCGTAAAAATCAACAACTGCTTCCAGCGTTTCTAGCGAGCCGTTGTGCATATAGGGGGCCGTGAGCGCAATATTGCGCAGAGAAGGAACCTTGAAGGCGCCCGTTGCCCCATCTGCAACCACACCTGCCCGGCCTGGATCGTCACTGGGCACACCAACCACGCGGAAGCTGTCGCTGGCAAAGGTGGGTGCGGTGTGGCACTCAAAGCAGCGAGTTGCTCCGGAGCGGAACAGGCCCAGACCACGCCGCTGACTAGGCGTCAGGGCATCGACATTGCCTGCGGCGTATTGGTCGAACGGGCTGTTGTTGGTGATGAGGCTGCGCTGGAAGGCGGCTAAAGCGTTTTCGACATTGGCCAGCGTGACGCCATCGTCAAACGCGGCATTGAACATGGAGTCATATGCGCCAATTGCGGCCAATTCAGTGACAAGGGCGGCGGTGTCGCTGACGCCCATTTCGTCTGGATGCGTGAGAGGGATTTCTGACTGGGCTTCAAGGGAATCAAGACGGCCGTCCCAAAACAAATTCTGCGCATAGCCAACATTCCATAAGCCAGGGGTGTTGCGACTGAGTTCTGTCCCGCCGGGGCCAACGCCGAGGGGCCGGCCATCGGCAAAGCCTAAATCAGGTTGGTGGCAGGTGGCACAGGCGATGTCGTTGTTGGCAGAAAGTATCGGATCGAAGAAGAGGAGAGTGCCCAACTCTATTTTGGCATCGGTGGTGGGGTTTACGGCCGTTTCGTTGAGAGCTGGAAACTCACGCTGTAAACCAGTGTAAGACGGCTGAACGCTGCTGGAACCTGCACCGTGATTCTCGCCAACGTCCGGGTCGGCCTGGGCAGGCATAGCGGCAGCCACCCCAAAGACGAGCAGCAGGAGGGCAATGAGAACGCCAAAAACGCGAACGATCCATTTCAGAATAGTGGACATGGGAACTCCTCAATTTACGGCTGATGAATTTGTATTGACGATTGATGTTGAGCGCTCTAATCGTAAATCGTTAGCTGCAAATCGTCAATTATTGCAGGGTTTGTAAATAGGCGATGACGCTATCCAGCTCTTCGCCAGTTAATTGCTTGCTAAGAGAAGCTGGCATGAGGTTTTCATACCCTTCGACGAGGTAGTTATCTGGCTGCATGATGGAGGTGAGCAGGTAGGTGTAGGCGTCCTGGCCAGCCACACGGCTGTCGGCGCGGCTAGCGATGCCTGCCAGGGAAGGGCCAACGATAATGGTGTCTGGGGCTGTACTGTGGCAGGCGCCACAGTCGCGCGAAAAAACTTGCTTGCCTTGTTGGGCTTGTGGGTTGAGGGTTGGTACGGCCGTTGGCTCAGCGGCAGCGTCGCCGCAAGCCGCCAAAAGGAGCAGGCAAACCGTAAAGCAAAGTTTAAGGTGATATTTCATCAGGGTGGTTAGTCGTGAGTAGAAAAATTTCGCAGATTAAGCAGATAAAATCTAATAAATATGCCTAAGCTTTGATCTATTTCCCAAAGAAGCTCTATTTTTAAATGCTCTGGGGTCGATAGATTACGGACCGAACATGTCCAGCACCGGTGCATAAGAGCAGCGGCAGCCGTCTGGATGGGAGCAGCCTTCCAGCGGCAGTTCCGGGGCCTGGTCGAAGTCGTAAGCCCCTTCGGCGGCGCGGCAAGCGGGGCAGCAGTCTCGGTTGGCCATGATGCGGACTTTTGTCGCCAGACCATTTTGTATGTTTTCCAGCGCTTTCTTTTGTTCGGCGCGTTTGGTTACGTCTGCGTCCATGAAATATTCCTTAAAAGCTGTTGGTCATTTTTGTAAACCAACGAATTTAGTATGTGTAATGAGGGGATTTTACGGGTAAGCAGTGGGGTTGACAAGGTGAATTGTATTGGAGGCGGTAGCAAAATTTGTGAATTTTTCACTTTTGACCAATCCATTTAGCCATGATGACAAAACCACCAGCAACGGTGCGCATTTCGTGGTTCCAACTCCCGGGCACATCCTCAGCGAAAGATTGCTGGAAGTAGGGGGATTCGTAGACACGCTCGATGGCAAAACCGCCTGACAGGAGCCCGTTAAAGATGTCGTCCATTCGATGCCGAAACTCAATGCCGCCATCAGGACGGTGATTGACGCGTTGGCTGTATGGAGCCGCAATACGGTACGCCGTGCCGTCCCATTCGGTGAAGTGGACAGCGGGTTGGCTGTGCTTCACGCGGTAGATGCCACCGGGACGCAGCACATTGGCAACTTGCGCATATACCTGCTGTAAATCGGGGACATAGGCTAAGGAGTCGGCCTGATAAACCAGGTCGAATGTGTTGTTGTCCAAAGCAGAAAGGTTGCGCATATCTGCCTGCACGGCCGTAATTTCATAACCATAATGCGCGGCCGCTTTTTCATCACCATCCAGCTGCCCCCGGGTTAAATCAGCCACCGTAACCGTTGCTCCCATCAATCCAAATAGGGCCGATTGCTGGCCGCCGCCTGCCGCAAGGCAAAGGACATCTTTGCCTGCCACATTTTGCAGTACGCTGACAGGATAAAGCTCATACAGCGGATAAGGGACGTCGTTTAAGTCACCGTTGGCGTATTGCTGTAAAAGATTTGCATCCAGATCCAGCCAGGGACGGGTGTAGCCACCTCCTTTTTGGGCCTCACGTTCCCACAATTTTTGGTTAGCCTCAGCGATTTCGTCTAGGAGTTTCATATAGCGCTTTGCTTACTGGGCAAGCTGCGCCAGGATGGCGTCCAGTTCGGGGGGAAGTTCGGTGGCGATAGTCAGCTCCTGGTTGTCAGACGGCCGTATCACCGTCAGTTCTGCCGCGTGTAAAAAGTGTCGCCACAGCCGAATTGATGGCTTGCGACGGCCGTATACCTTGTCCCCCACAATCGGGAAGCCAATGTAAGCCAGGTGGACCCGTATCTGGTGGGTGCGTCCTGTCAAGAGTTCACAGCGAAGCAGCGTGTGATCATCGTAGCTGGTGATGGTCTGATACTGTGTTTGGGCAGTGCGGCTGCGAGCTGAACCACCAAAGGGGATGACCGCCATCTTTTTGCGCTGGCGCGGATCGCGACCAAGCGGCGCATCGATGAGGGCCGTAGGGGGCTGCACCTGGCCATCGACCAATGCCAAGTATTGCTTGCCCACGGTGCGCGCTTTGAACTGGGCTTGCAAGTGACGCAGGGCCGACTCATTTTTGGCGATCGTAATCAACCCAGAGGTCTCTTTATCCAGGCGATGAACAATGCCAGGACGCTTTTCTCCGCTAATGCCCGGCAGGTCTGGGCAATGAGCCAGCACGGCGTTGACCAGTGTGCCGCTGCTGTGCCCCACAGCCGGATGCACAACCATGCCGGCTGGCTTGTTGATGATGAGCATGTCGTCATCTTCGTAACGAATATCGAGGGGAATGTCCTCCGGGAGCAGTTCGGTTTCGACTGCCTCTGGCAACGTGACGATGACTTCTTCCCCACCTTCCAGCCGCAAATTGGCTTTGGCAGGACGGCCGTTTACCAAAATTTGTTCTTCTTTTAGCAAGCGTTGAACCTGGGTGCGCGATATGTCTGGGAGCTGCTCGGTTAATACTTTGTCCAGTCGTTCTCCAGGAGCATCCAGTCGCAAGGTTTGGCTGTTATTCATGGCTGGTATCCGATTGGGCAGGCGTGGTCTGCATAGACGAGGAAGCGGCCGTTTCTAGCGGTCTTTCCGGCTGTTTCTGCGCTTGACTGGCTTTCAGCTCTCGGGATTCCTGAAAAACCAAAATGCCAAGAATGACAGCGCCGGAGACCACGGCTAAATCGGCCAGATTAAAAATATACCAGGGTCCAATGTCGATAAAATCGGTGACGTGGCCGATCCGGAAGCGGTCAATCATGTTGCCCAGCGCACCCCCCATTTGCAGCCCCAGCGCCAGCCGCAGCAGTCGCTGCTTGCCGGGCAAAATATGGTTGTAGTAGATGATGCCCAAGCTGACGATGATTGCCAGGTAGCGGAAGATATTACCGCCCCCGCTGAATAAGCCAAAGGCAGAGCCGGTGTTGTAGATGTGAAAAATGCGGAAATAGGCTTCCAGGCTAGGAATGGGCGCGTAGACTTCAAACAGATCCAGATTGGATTCAATCAGAAACTTGCTGAATTGATCAACACCAATGGTCAGCAGCGCGATCAAAAAGAGGATGAGCCGTTCGGTAAGGGTAGCCGCCGGTGGAGGTGGAACGGCCGTTTCTGATTCGGCCACAGGAGTCATTTCTGGTTCATTCATAGCAGCATTCTACCAATCCCGCATCAAGATTGCGAGTCGGGAGCAGTCTAGGAAGCTGCTGCCCGCTCAAGGCTCATCCTTTTCTTAGCGACAAAGATGGTGACCGTACTGCGAGGTAGGGGAATTTGTTCGATTTTCAGCTCGAAACCAGCAGACAAAAATCGCTGGCGAAATGGCTCCCACACGGTAGGGTGCGGCCAGGTTTGGGCATGATCGACGCTAAACGCACCATCTCGCTGGCCAGTAATTTGAAACAGCCAATCAATAAATCGGTGCAGGCGACCCGTTCCGGTTAGATGTCCCTCAGGCACAACGACGAGACGGCCGTCCGCCTTCAAAACGCGATAAATGGCGGCCAGCGTGTCTGGATCAACAATATAATCTGTGGGGAAGGTAGAGAGGACTGTGTGGAAGACGGCCGTTCCGAACGGCAGTGCCTGAACTTTCGCCCGCGCCAGATTGGCAGGGAGCTTCTGTCTACGCAGCCGTCGACGTGCCTGTCGCCCCATATGCGGTGACAAATCAACGCCAAAAACAAGCTGCCCGGCTGCTTGCAGAGCCGTCAGCAGGTGCCCTGGTCCATGGCCTATCTCCAGCACAGTTGGCCCTTTGACAAACGGCAATGCCGCTTGCTGCCACCGGCTCCATTCCCCCAGCGAAACTAGCCAGCTTACCACGTCATAGATCCAGGCCAGCTCGTAATACAGCAGACGAAAACCGAAACGAACCAGAGTCACCCATATCTTTCGCACCATAAATTGTCCGCTTTTGATTTTTTCTTGATTTCCACTGAATTAGTAGACTGTAATTTTTGGCCTGCTAAGCGCCCGTTTCCAGCCTGTCATATGCCAGAAGCAGCAAGCAATTGTATACTTGATCCGGTTATTGAAGAAATGCACAAAGGAATTGTTCATGGAGATTAAGCGAATTGGCATCAACACGGGGGGCGGGGACGCTCCTGGCCTCAATGCCGTCATTCGGGCCATCGTGCTGGCGGCGACCCAACGGGGCTGGGAATGCTTTGGCATCCGTGATGGCTACAATGGGCTGCTGATGCCCGAAAAATATCCAACTGGTGGCCTGCTGCCCCTGACGCCAGACAGCGTGCGTGGGATTACCCACCTGGGCGGCACTATTTTGGGCACAACCAATCGTGGCAATCCGCTGGCGTATCCTGTTTTAGGAGAGGATGGCCAATATCATGAGGTGGATCGCTCTGATGAGCTGCTGGACGCATTTGCAGAAAATAAACTGGATGCGTTGGTCGCTATCGGTGGCGATGGCTCTTTAGCGATTGCCGGTGCGCTGGCAGAAAAGGGGTTGCGGGTCGTTGGTGTGCCCAAGACGATTGATAATGATTTGGAGCATACGGTGGCAACTTTTGGATTTAATACGGCCGTCTACTTTGCTACCGCATGTATTGATCGTCTACATACGACAGCCGCTTCGCATCAGCGAATCATGGTGGTTGAGGTGATGGGACGATATGCGGGCTGGATTGCGCTGAACGCTGGCGTGGCCAGCACTGCCGATGCCATTTTACTGCCAGAAATTCCGTACGATATTAATAAAGTTGTGGCAAAAATTCAGGATCGAGAAGCGCACGGCCGTAGCTTTTCTATCGTGGTGGTGGCTGAAGGGGCACATCCCCTGGGTGGCGATTTCTCCATTATTGGCAAAGAGGTTGGGCAGGCCGAACGATTGGGCGGTATGGGGAACAAAGTTGGTGCTGCGCTGGAAGCACTTACCGGAAAAGAGACCCGGGGTGTGGTGCTGGGGCATTTGCTGCGCGGTGGCAAGCCGACAGCGTACGATCGGTTGCTATCGCTGCGGTTTGGCGCTGCGGCGGTTCGTGCCCTGGCTGCGGGTGAATCGGGCGTGATGGTTGCACTCGATCCGCCTACGGTAAACCATGTGCCCTTATCTCAGGTTTCGGGCCGCCTGAAGCGCGTACCGTTGGATTGTGACACGATATTGACCGGGCGCAGTTTGGGCGTCAGCTTTGGCGATTGAGAATGATTGATAGTTTATGGCATTAACACAGCAGCGACGCGCCATCTATCATCTGTTGGATGAAGAAAATCCGGCAGATGGGATGGCTGCTTATTTCGCGTTTCACCACCCCGATAATCGAACGATTTTACGGCCGTTTCCCTACACTGCTATCCGTGCCGATGGGTACGTGGCCATGTCACGCACAGGGATGGATCTGTTTCGGCCGTTTGTTACCCTGCGCTTGCCTATCCATAATATGCAAACCAGCAGTGAGATAATCTATGAGGCAATTGATCCCGGAACGGCCGTAATCCTCAACAGCCCTGCCCACTACGCCCCGCTCATGCGCGCCCTCTTCACCATTCAAACGGAAGAGCAACTTAGTCTGTTCAGATTACGGCCGTCTAACTTTCAGCCGGTGCTAAACGTTTTGGTTACCCAGGATAAAGCAGCCAATGGCCTCCCTCGTTTTGCCATTCGTGATCGGGATAACAACGTGATAGGCGCCTCAGCGACGCTTAATTGGCAGTCGCCAACCTATGCCGAGATTGGCGTCACAACCAGGGCAGGCTACAGACGGCGCGGCTGGGGGCGCAGCGTGGTGTCTGCTATGGCGAACTATCTGCTGGAAAACGGCCGTACACCCCTCTATGTTGTGGCCCAAAATAATGAAGCTTCCATCCAGCTAGCGGAACGCGTTGGCTTCACCGATAGCGGAGTCCGCGAAATGATGATTCAAGCCGTCCTTAATACTCGACCTTAGCCTCCATTTGGCTTACTTTTCTCAAGCTTTCACGCCCTATTCATAGACATCTTCCTGCTTCAATGCTAATTTTTGTATCAGTATGAGCGGTACAGGAATTAGACAAAGCGATGTAATGGTATTTTTTTGTTTTAGCAAAGCACCATAAACTCTTGCCGCTAGGGTTTTGGTGCTTTTTGCGTCTTATACTCAACGCGGAGGTAACGGAATGAGTAAGCAAACTGGTTTGGTAAAATGGTTTAGTCGTTTGAAAGGGTACGGGTTTATTAACCCAGATGATGGTGGTCAGGAAGTGTTTGTACACTACTCCGCGATTGAGGGAGATGGTTACCGGAATCTCTATGAAGGCGACAAAGTCGATTTTGAGCTGGTAGACAAGGGGCGTGGCCCACAAGCGCAAAGCGTGACCGCCAAGCGCAGCTTTGGCCCATCTGAGTAGCTACAGCGAACCTAACGATTCATAAATCCTCCTGAATGGCGCTTCTTCGCCACGATTCAGGAGGATTTTTTGTTATTGGTTGATGATCACGACCCCGTTGCCGCGATCGTCTTCGTTGTCATCTTTGATGAGCAAATTAATAATGCTGCTGACGATGCTGATAACGATTGCTCCCAGGAAGGTGGCCCAAAAGCCGGTGGAGGTAAGACCTAAATCCCAAATGCCGGACAGCCACACGGTTAGGGAGAGCATACCGGTGTTTACAACCAGAACAAACAGGCCAAGCGTTAAGATGATGAAGGGGCAGGTGAGTAGAAGCAGCAACGGCCGTACCAAGGCATTGACCAACCCAAAAACAAATGCCACGATCAGCAGCGACGTTGTGCTTCCTTCATAGCTAAGTCCCGGAACCAGCTGCACAGCAGCCCAAATGGCCACCGCATTCACAACTAACCGAATTAAAAAACGAATCATACAGCGCTCCTTACAGTTTTCTTTTTTAAATGGGCCTTACAGACTATTTACCTGTTGGGCTCCCTATTCTAAAATAATCTGATGGCTACAAAACAACTTGCTCAAGCATCTAAGATCCTGGTTGTTGATGATGAAACATCGTTGGTGAGTCTTTGCTTGCTTATTTTTGAGCAGGCGGGGTACAGCGTGCGCGGCGCATTAAATGGCAAGCAGGCATTGCAAATGGTCCATGATGAAATGCCCGACCTCATATTGCTGGATGTCATGATGCCTGGCATGGACGGCATTGAGGTGTGCCGTCGGATTCGTGAGCTGTTGCCGCAGGAACGGCCGTTTATCCTCATGTACACCGCCGATGATCGTCAAAAAACCAAGTCAGAAAGCATGCTGGCTGGTGCCACTGACTTCATCTCCAAAGAAACCCCAATTTTTGACTTGCCCGGGAAAATTCAAGGCTACTTGAACTGCTAACCCTTGCCAGACAGCAAAAGTCCATTGTTAGGCTGGTTGCGTAAGCAGATAGTTGCCAAGGCGCGGCTACAGCTTCGTTAAAAAGGTTTGCGCCAGCGAACTATTCTCCTTCATTTGTTTGACCAAGAAATCCACCAAAATTGGAAAGCGCATAAAAGATCGCTGCATAAAGTAGGAGTTTCGCATGCTGTCCCACATGTGATCATGGCACAGTTGCTCATAAACTTGCATCTTCGTGCGTGAGACATCGTTGGCTTGCAGCGCCTCATCCGCGACCTGTGCCGCCAGTTCAGCCGAAACCAATGCGTTGTGAATGCCGCCACCCGTCAGCGGATTAATGAAGCCAGCGGCATCGCCCACCAAAATCGCCCCATCAAAAACATGCTGTAATTTTTGCTGCGAGCCAAAATTGAGCTGCCAGGTTGCTACGTCACGCAGCTGGCCACCGCGTAGAAGCCGTTTCTTAATCGCCGGCATTTCCAGAAAATCTTGCAACATCTTTTCCAGGTTGTACTTCTTCTTGCGGAAATGATCGAGTCTCATTCCGAGGCCAATATTGGCTTTGTTTTCGCCAATTGGGAAAATCCAGGCGTAGCCAGGCAAAATATCCTTATACAAATAAAACTCAACTTCTCTAGGCAACTCTTCAATATCTTCAATATACGCTCGCAAAGCGACGGCCCGATGGTTGTCCTTATGCTGCTTTGCTTTAGGACGGGCATGACGGGCGACAACCGACGTCACGCCGTCGGCCCCAATAACGAGCCTGGCGCGCAAATCCTTGACACCTCCGTTGACACGGGCACGAATGCCTACCACCTTGCCATTTTCCACAATGGGTTCTTTGGCCAGGGCTTCGCAAAATTCAGCACCGGAATCTACCGCGTGTTGCTGAATGACGGCGTCAAAGTAAAGGCGTGGGGCTACGTAAGAGTCAGCGCCATGCTTGCCATGGTTGAATTTGGCATGTAGTTCATACCCACGGGGGGAAACGAGCAGCATTCCTTGAAGCGGATAAAACTCGCCTCGCGCGACAGCCTCTTCGATTTTTTGACGCATGCCCAGGCGCCAGAGCAGTTCAATGGCCCCGGCGGGAACAGCGTCGCCGCAAGTCTTGTCGCGGGGGAAGTCGTGTCGATCTAGCAGCAGCACATCGTACCCTTTTTGAGCCAGGGCTGTGGCAGCAGTTGCCCCGGCTGGGCCTGCCCCTACTACAATTACATCACGCTCGGTAATGGTTGTCATTTTGCTCTGTTCTCCTTATGTAATTTTTAGCGCAAGGATGCAGAAGCGCAGAGGTGGGCACTAAATATTCTGCTGATTCTGCGAGATTCTTAAAATAAGTTTCGCCTATTGTGGAATGGCCAGTCACCTTCTTCGTATGGGTTATAACCCTTCACGCTGACGAATAGTTTCAAGCAAGCCACGGCAGCCGTCAGTGACGAGTTGATAGACGGTATCAAAGTTGTTGTGGTAGTAGGGGTCCGGGACATCTGTAACGGCCGTTTGCTCAGAAAAGTCTAGCAGCCGCTGCAGCTTGGGATGGGACCCAAATTGGCGGCGAAGCGTATCGCTATTGCTTTGATCCATCGTGATGACATAGGTGTGGGGATTGCTCATATCCTGGGCAGTTATTTGGCGGGAACGGCCGTTATAGACAATCCCGTTTTCCACCAAAATGGCCCGCGTGCCCGCATGTGCCTGCTCCCCAACGTGCCAATCCCCCGTCCCTGCAGAATCAATGTGAAATTGCTCCGTCAGCCCTGCTTCATCGACTAGATTCTGAAAAATCGCTTCTGCCATCGGGGAGCGGCAAATATTGCCCAGGCAAACAAAAAGGACGTTTATTGTCATTGCTTCTCCTTGCTTCGTGGCCGATGATTGATTAACAGTAACCAGTCTGTTTTCTGATTACCGTTAACCAACCACAGAATTCCGAAATGCCAAGTCAGCCTATAAGCCGCATTCTGTCGGCACTTGCCAGGCAAGCTGTGCTTGCCCGCAAGCACGCGTGATCATCTATCTGGGAGTGACATTGCTGGCACCCTCGTGCGACCTACCCGGACGTCAAATGGGACGAGCAGCCCCTTCGCCCTGCTTGGTCTTGCTCCCGGTGGGGTTTGCCTGGCCAGCGACATTACGGCCGCTGCCGGTGGTCTCTTACACCACCGTTTCACCCTCGCCGACGACTGCCTTTCGGCAATCGCTGGCAATATACCTCTCTGTTGCACTTTTCCGTCGGGTCACCCCGCCCGGCTGTTAGCCGGCACCGTACTCTGTGGAGTGCGGACTTTCCTCAGTCAGACGCCTTAGACGCCCAACCGCGATCACCCAGCCAACTTGACGCCATGATCGTAGCATTGGCAGATGGGTGGTGCAAATTACTCGGCTGCCCACTTTCCATTTTGGGAGCGTGCGTGTGTCGTTACGGCAGCAATTGATTGAGCGTACGACGGGTGAGGACAGCCGCCATTTCAGCACGATAGGCAGCGCCGCCGCGAAAATCGCCAGGATGGGTGTTGGCGGTGGATGCGGCGATGACGGCCGTTTCCACGTCGGTGGAAGCCGCTTTTTCGGCGACCTTCAGGCGAAACGGCCGTTCCCCCAACCCGGTGGCTGCCAGGTGAATCGTGCCATCGGTTTTGCGCCAACCGGTGATTGAAACGATGGGATAATCGGCTGGGGTGCGGGCAACCCGATGACTGGCGCCATGGCCTGCGGACAGTGGGATCGTTATGGTAGTGATAAGACCAGACGGCCGTTCCGCATCGGCTAAATAGTTGGCCAGGCTGATGCTGTTTTGGCCAGAGGGGCTGTGCATCGTGACGGAAGCCTCCAGCACCAGCAGTGCGGCAAGCAGTTCACTGTCTGCCAGGCGGCTGGCGATGGTGCCCCCCACGGTTGCCGCATTGCGATATGTATTTGGCCCAGCCTGCTTGATCGCTGTTTGCAGCAGCGCAGCGGCCGCGCTTTCTGGTAGCTCCGCTCGTAAATAGTGACTTAATTGGGTAAGGGTAAAGGTTGTGCCGATAGCCAATGTTTGCCGTCCGCCGGCAGCAACTAGCTGGGCCTGGTTCAACCCCAGCGCTTGTAGATCGATAACGGCCGTTCCTGGCAATCCATGTTCAGTTGCCAATAATTTGGTGCCGCCAGCCAGGGGGGCAGAGCCAGGTTTTGTCAGTAGCTTTAACGCTTCTGCTAGCGATTCTGGGCGAAAATAACTGTCTGGTTTTTGGGGCATGGGTCACTCCTGTTCACATTTTTTTTGACGCAGCGTTGCGGAGTCGCAACCGAGACGAGCTCTCATGATGTGGTATTCTGGTTGTGAAATTGTCAACTGCTGATTACAATAGCAACAATGCTCGCTATTTTACCCGAAATGCGGCAAAAACCGATAGGTTCCCCCAATGCGGCTAGAGATCTTAAGGGCTGAAACCACATTTTATGATTGAGTCCCCCGCACCATTTTTAAGTAGTTTGACTGAAAATCTTCAGCGCCGTCGTTTGATGGCGCTGGGCATTGTGCTGCTGGCCCTGGCGGCGATGGGCTGGTTTTCTGTGACGAACAGCAGCTATCTGAGCCATGACCCGGCATTGACGGGCGGGGATTATGTGGGTGCGGCCATTTGTCACCGCATCACCTCGCGTTCGTTTGTGATAAACGGCCGCCAATTGCCCTTGTGCGCTCGCTGTACGGGCATGTATCTAGGCGTGGCGCTGTCGTTTGCCGTGTTGCTGTTGGCCGGGCGAGGACGCCGGAGCGATTTGCCACCGCTGCCCATTTTGCTCCTGCTGGTCGGCTTCATTGGGCTGATGGGGATTGACGGCGTGAATTCATACACTCACTTTTTCCCCAACTTCCCCCACCTTTATGAACCACAAAACTGGCTGCGGCTGGCGACGGGGATGGGGGCTGGCCTGGCAATGGGTCTGCTTGTATTCCCGGCCCTTATGCAGACGCTGTGGCGCGATATGAACGGCCGTCCCGTTATTGAATCTGCGCGAGAAATGTTGGGCGTTGTGGTGCTGGCAGGAACGGCCGTTCTTCTGGTTCTGAGCAACCAACCCACCATTTTGTACGTATTGGCCCTTGTTAGCGTGGTTGGTGTCTTGTTGATTGTGACTTCGATTAACGCCGTGCTGCTGCTCATGTTGTTTAAGCGGGATGGCCTGGCGGTACGATGGCAGGAAACGGCCGTGCCGCTGCTGGTCAGCTTTATTCTAACGGTTGTTCAATTGGGCACCATTACCCTGCTGCGCTTCAATCTGACTGGAACCACGACAGGCTTCCCCGGTCTTTCGTAGGACAATATTGCAAATTGTCCGCGCAATTTTGTAAATTGCGCTCCTTTATTCGGAGAAAACGATGCTCGATCTGTTTAGTGCTTTTGGCTTAGCTGGCAGTGCTGGATTAAATGCTTATATTCCTTTGTTGCTGGTTTCGCTGGCAGCTCGTTTCCCCCTGGATGATCCCCTTCTTAATTTATCTGAACCATACAACGTGATGGGTAGCTGGTGGGCCATTGGCATCATCAGCGTGCTGCTGGTTATTGAGATGTTGGTGGATAAAGTTCCGGCCATCGACACGGTAAACGACCTGATTCAAACGTTTGTACGACCTGCGGCGGGTGCCGTTTTATTTGCTGCCAATGCCAATATTGTCACCGATGTTCATCCGGTGTTGGCACTGGGAGCTGGCCTGCTTATTGCTGGTGGGGTTCATGCCGTCAAGGGTGTGGCCCGGCCCGTCGTAACGGCTACCACTGCCGGAACAGGTAATTGGCTGATAAGTTTGCTGGAAGACATTGCGGCCTTTTTTACCTCTATTTTGGCACTCTTTATGCCTGTCTTAGGCGTATTTTTACTTGTAATTTTGCTATTTTTTGGCGTGCGAGCCTACCAGCGCCGCAAGCGCCGCACGGCATTTCGCTAAAGGTTTTTGACAAGGAGGTATGCGATCAAGTAAACGCATTTTGTAACCATTTCTAAAGCAGCGTGTTCATAATTGTGGTATTTGGCGATTTTATTTATGAGTTCACAATCCTTGAGGAGGATCCCATGTTAGATCGTATCATTGGTGTTTTGAAACTAGATGTAAATGTTTATGAAGAGATTGAAGCGGACGAGAGCGCCACTTCTCAAGCCGCCATTGTAGTGGCCGTTGTCGCAATTGTTGGTGGCCTGATTGGTGGTGGAATCAGTGCCGCGATGGGCGGGAGCTTCCTGGGAAGCTTCCTAAGCCAATTGCTGGGCGCGTTTATTGGCTGGATTATTTGGTCGGCGGTCACTTACTTTGTGGGGACGTCTCTGTTTGGTGGTAAAGCAACCATGGGCGAAATGCTGCGCGTCTTGGGTTTTGCGCAGGCTCCTGGCATTTTAGGCATTATCCCAATTTGTGGCTCGTTTATTGGCTGGATTTGGACACTCGCCTGTACCTTTATTGCGATTCGCCAAGGCCTGGATTTGGACAACGGAAAAGCAGCCATGACGGCCGTTGTGGCCTTTATCGCTGTAATTATCGTTTCCTTTATCGTCACCGCGATTTTAGGGGCAATCGGTCTAACGGCGGGTGCTGGTCTCAGTGCCCTGCAAGGATTAGGCGGCTAAACTTCTTCCCGAAATCTGCATAGAAAATTGAAAACGGCCGTGTCCGTGGTGGAAACGGCCGATTTTTGTTCACTTTTCACTTTTTACTTCTTACTTCCTACTGTTACTCACTCGCTTCGGCAATCGCCTTCAGCTTCAACTGCGCCTGCAAACCACTGATGTGCGCTTCCAACTCTACCAACCCGTCCCGCTGGGCTGAAATCTTGTCATTTTCGGCGCGGACAAAGCGGGCAAACGGGGCAATCGTGTCCTCGATGCGCTGCGCCCCCCGCTCCATCTCGCGCGTAAATTGCTCCGTCAGGCTGCCGACCAGCTTTTGGCGAAGTGTTGCCAGCTTCTCTTCTAGCTCGCGCTTCGCTTTACGTCGGCGGGCGGGCAAAATGAGCGCCCCCAGCGTGGCAAAGGCGATGCCTGCAACAATTCCTGTTACATCCAGAAAGACCAGGTGCAGCCCGCCCGTGAGAGCCAAACCTAGCCCGGCGGCTCCGGCAGCGCCAGCCAGCCCGGTGCCAACCACCGCAGAGCGGGCGACTTCGGCCAGCTCGGCGGCTTCTTTGTCTTTGTCGTAAGTTTCCACGGCGCGCTGTGTGGCAGCCCCAATGGAGCTAACCAGCCGGGCCCGATCGTAGGCCAGCGTGCCTTCTTTGGGGCCAGACTGCCCCACGACGCGGTTGTCGTGCGCTTCCTTGCGCTGGGCCATATGTTCGGCAACGGCCGTCCACTGGCGTAAATCCTGCTCCACCATCCAATCAACCAGTTCACCCACCCGATTTTCAATTTGTTTCGGGGTGTCAGCTACAACCTTGGACTCAAATGTTTTTTCCAGCGTGCGCGAGCGCATCAGGTCGGTAACGCGGCTGAAGCGGATCATCTCCTCAAAAAAGTCGTCGCCCCGCTTTTCCATGGCGTACAAAATGTTGTCGATTTCGCTGAGGCGAGCCTTGAAGTTACGCTGCATATCTTCATCGTAGTACAGCATTTGCCGCTCGATGTCGTCCAGCAGCTGGCGGTCATCTTGCAAGGAGGCGAGGTCGGATTCGCTGTGGCTGAGCTGCTTGCGCACTAATTTAAGACCAACCCCCAGGGGATTCAGGAGCTTGAGGCGGAAACGGCCGTCGTCGTCCAGGGTATCGTGAATAAACTGCTCCAGCGGCTCAAAGCCACTTTTCTCCCACAATTGTGGCTGTCCCGCCTTGGCCTGTTGGGCTTGTTTGGCAGAGATGGGGAACACCGCCGATATTTCCCCTACCAAATTTTTAGCCGATTCCTTTACAAATTCAATCACCTGGTTGCGCTCAGCCTCATTGGTGAGGATGTCTGATTTGTTGACCAGCAGCACAATCTTTTTGCCCCAGTCCCGAATTTGGGCCAGGAAATTACGTTCACTTTCGCTAAACGGCCGATCCGCTGAGGTGATGAACAAAACGAGGTCGCTGCGCGGGATGAATTCGGCCGTCAATGCTTCATGCTCGCGCAGGATGGCGTTGGTGCCGGGCGTATCAACGATGCTAATCTTCTTCAACATTTCGATGGGTGCGGTTTGCACCCAGGCGCCCTTGTCGCCGGGAACCAGGTTGGTCACTTCACCATATTTCAACAGGTAAATCTGGCTGGTGGTGGGCGTCACGCCCTCGGTTTGCAGCTCTTGCCCCAAAAAGGCGTTGATAAAGGCTGACTTGCCGGCGTTGAATTCGCCAGCCACAACCAGCAGGAACAGATCATCTAGCTGGCGGATGGAGTCAGAGAGGGCGGTGCGGTCTTCTTTGGAAGCGGCCGTATCGCCCAAAAGGTCACGCAGTTGCCCCAATGTATCGCGGGTGCGTTTGAGCAGATCTTCTTGCTCACTATTTAGAATAGCGTCCATAATTTTCCTAATATTTAATCCACAGTTATCGTAATTGTGTGCAGATTATTTTGACACCGACACGGCCGTTTTGACACAATACGGCCGTAGCCAAACAATTTGAATTCATCAATTTTCAGAAAAGTATAGCATGGGGAAATTTGTACACAAGCACCCAGAGGGTTGTAAGGGCGACCCGCCGGGTCGCCCCACATCAATCGCCGTCGTAGCTGATGCCT
>CBDUOF010000011.1:0-30312 GCA_965368765.1 uncultured Anaerolineae bacterium
CTTTGATGGTTTCTGGCTTTCTTGGCACGCTAATCAGCCTGGAGCGGGCCGTGGCATTGAGTCAGAATCAAGGCGGGCGTCGTCTTTATTATTGGGCGCCACTACTGGCTGGATTAGGCGCTGTAGCACTTTTTTTTGTGCTGCCCATGGCCGTTCCGCGTGGCCTAGGTACCCTGGGCGCTGTGGGGCTTGTCCTCATTTTTGTCGTTATTTATCGTTTGCAGCCAACGACCGACCATGCCGTGATGGGGGTGGGAGCGCTGCTGTGGCTGGTGGGCAACGGCTTGTGGCTCGCCGGATGGCCCCTCTTTCGGGTTGTACCCTGGTGGGCTGGATTTTTGATCCTGACAATTGCTGGCGAGCGGCTGGAGCTGGCGCGGGTACTGCTGCTTAAGGAAAAAACGCGCGCCACATTCTTTGTTGTTACGGCCGTCTTTTTAGCAGGACTCTTATTGTCGCTGGTTTTTCTGGATGCCGGTCTGCGCCTGGCTGGAATTGGTTTAATTGCGTTGGGCTTGTGGCTGCTGCGCTTTGATATTGCCCGGCGTACGATTCGCCAAAGGAAGTTGACCCGTTTCATTGCGGCCTGCCTGCTGCCTGGTTATTTTTGGCTAATTATCGGTGGGGTGCTATGGCTGAGTGTTGGTGGACAATCTGTAGCTGGGCTGCTGTATGACGCCATGCTGCATTCCATCTTCCTGGGATTTGTCTTTTCGATGATCTTTGGCCATGCGCCGGTCATTGTTCCTGCTGTGTTGGGCGTACAGGTCCCATATTCGCCGCTTTTTTATGTGCATTTGGCCTTACTGCACCTCTCGCTGGTTTTGCGCGTGGCGGGTGATTTGCTGTTCTGGCTACCGATGCGGCGTTGGGGCGGTTTACTCAACGAGGTCGCCATATTATTGTTTTTGCTGGTTACGGCCGTTGCTGTTTTGGTCGGCCGAAAGCGTGAACATTCGAAGTAAATTGCTATGCCAACACTGACACGATGGTTCCTTAAATCTGCCCTGATTTATCTGGCCTCCGCCCTGCTGCTGGGGCTGGTATTGGCCCTACCCAATACCGTTGCTGTACCGACCATTATTCGATATATGAATCCGGCCTACTTTCATCTCTTCCTTGTAGGCTGGGTGACACAAATGATTTTTGGCGTTATTTACTGGATGTTTCCCATTATTACCAGGGCACAGCCGCGAGGCAATGAGCGCGTAGGGTGGGCCAGCTATATTCTATTAAACGTTGGGCTGCTGCTGCGCGTTGTGGGTGAGCCGCTAACCAGCACGCATCCCAATGCCTGGTTTGGCTGGCTGTTGGCAGCTTCGGCACTGTTGCAATGGTTGGCTGCCATAATTTTTGTGATTCTGGCCTGGCCCCGGGTAAAAGAAAGGTATCGCGGAGAATAAAATGCCTCGTCTCAGCCAGTGGATGATCCGCACAGCCTTTATCTATCTTTTGTTGGGCTTTACCTTTGGTGCTTTACTGCTAATCCATAAAGGCCTGCCGCTGCACCCAGCTTTGTGGGGCTGGCTGCCAACCCACATTGAGTTTTTACTCCTAGGCTGGATTGTTCAGCTTACGATGGGCGTCGCGTTTTGGATATTACCGCGCTATTGGGGAAAGCCGCGCCGACCCAAGGAAACGTATCCTAAAATCGCTTTCGTGCTGCTCAATCTGGGTATCTGGCTGGTGGTGGCGGGGACCACTTTCCGCGCCGGGCAGTGGGTGTTGTTTTCAGGTCGCGCAGTTGAAGTTGGGGCAGTGGCGATCTTTGCCCTACACGCCTGGAAGCGAATCGTTTCCAGGGACGGTGCCTAGCGCTCTGTGTGCCAGACGGCTCTTTGTTTGTTCCTCTGTTTTTCAAGCATGTTTTAAGAAACGGCCGTTCGCCCCATAAAGTCCAAAATATGCCCGGCAATCTCTTCACCCTTGTCTTCCTGCAGAAAGTGACCGGCACCCTCGATGGTGATTTCTGGCTGCTCTTTGGCACCGGGGATGGCGCGGCGGAACAGGGCATCGCCGCCACGGGTGATGGGATCGCCGTCGCTGAATAGGACGAGGGCGGGCTTGGTCCAGCGGGTAAGCTGGCGCTGGGCGCGGCTCATTTCGGCAGCACCGGGGTCTTCTGGTTTGAGAGGAATGAGCAGAGGGAAAACGGCCGCTCCCGCCTTGTAGCTGGCATCGGGGAAGGGGGCTTCGTACGCCTTCACCACCTCTTTGGGCAGTTGGGTCACCGTGCCGTTTTGAATGATGCGTCCAACGGGCAGCTTATTGCCAAACCGTTCGGCGGCGGCGCGCCACTGCATGAATGATTCCGGCATGGGGAACATCCCCGTGGGCAGGCCGGTATTCATGATGACCAATCGGGAGAAGCGTTCTGGCCGCTGCGTGGCAATGGTGAGGCCAAGCAAGCCGCCCCAATCCTGAACAACGGCCGTAATCCCCCGCAAATCCAGCGTCTCGATAAACGCCACCAGCACGTCCCGGTGCATCTGGAAGCTGTAAGCTTCAGGATCGGTGTACTTGTCGGAACGACCGAATCCCACCAAATCCGGGGCAACCACGCGGTGTTTTGCCGCCAGCGGTGGAATCATCTTGCGGTAAAGGTAAGACCAGCTTGGTTCGCCGTGCAGGCAAAGCACAACCTCGCCTTCACCCTCGTCCAGATAATGCAGGCGCAGGCCGTTGACCTCCACGTAATGAGGCGCGAAGGGGAAGTCGGGCAGGTTGTCGAAACGGCCGTCGGGGGTGCGGATTACGTCCATAATTTTTTCTCACTTTTTTCATCGCGGATCGTCTGGAGCAGAAGCCTCCAGGCTCCAATGCAGGTCAATTTTTGAAAATTGACCTACGATTAGCCCCAGCGGGGTGGGATCGGGACCACGGTGCGGGGCAGTTCCTCGCAGTCGGGCATGTCGGGGGTTTGGTAAATGTAGGATCGACCGTCTACCGAACTGTACCCGGCATGGTTGCCATCCTTGTCCAATGCTATCAAATTCATGACGCTGATGAAACGGCCGTCCAAATCCCGTAAATCAACCATGGCGCGTTCGCACGCTTCCGCCAGGTTAAGGCCCATCTTCATGTAAAACACCAGGCTGTGCGCCGTGCTGGCCCGGATGGCCATCTCGCCCATGCCGGTGCAGGCTGCCGCGCCGTAGCGGTTGTCGGCATAGTTGCCCGCGCCGATAATGGGCGAATCGCCCAGCCGCCCGGGATATTTCCAGGCCCAGCCGCTGGTGCTGACGCCGGTGCAAATGTTGCCCGCTTTGTCCTGAGCAATGAAGTTGACCGTGCCTTTGGCCCGCTCTGGGTCCGTGGCTAGCTCTACCCAGCGCGCGAGATCGGTGCGCTCGGTAATTTGGGCGATGTCGTCATCGCTCATGTCTGGTTGCAAACGGTTTTGCCAAACATCGCGGATTTCTGGCAGGAGCATTTCAGTTTGTGGCGGATGCCCCATCTCGGCGGCGAAGCGGCTGGCGCCGTCACCAACGAGCAAGACGTGGGGCAAATTTTCCATGACTTGCCGCGCCACCGTGATGGCGTGTAGGTAGCCAGACATGGCTCCCACCGCGCCAGATTCCAGGGTACGGCCGTTCATGATGCTGGCGTCTAGTTCCACCTCGCCTAAAATGTTGGGGTAGCCGTTGTAGCCGACTGTGTGGTCGTCGGGATTGGATTCTACCAGGCGGATACCAGCTTCGACGGCGTCTACGGCCGTGCCGCCCTGGCGTAAAATCTGTGTGGCTGCTTCGATGCCGATACGGCCGTTGCTGCTTGCGACAACAATCATGGAATATGCTCCTGTTCAGTGTGTGAGAAGGTAGAGAAAGATACCGTGCAATGGTCGTTTTGCCAATGGAAAATCGTACGGTTGATGCAGCCAATCACGAGTGCTGTATCTTCTTGCTTGAGCTGCACACAGTTTAGGTTTCGTTGGACGGCCGTACAATTAAACTGGCCAACTCTGCTATCATCAAGCCTCGATTCTAGACCGAAATCGCAACAAAGGAGAACGAGATGACCAAGACGGCACTTATCATTGGTGTGACCTCGCAGGATGGCTCGTATCTGGCCGATCTACTGCTGGAAAAAGGTTACCGGGTTGTGGGAACTATTCGACGCAACACCACCTACGACAAGCCCAACATTCGGCACCTTATCGGCAAAATCATTATTGAAGCGGCCGATTTAATTGATGGCGAAAGTATTGCCCGGCTGCTGCGCGAATACCAGCCAGACGAGGTGTACAACATTGCTGCCCAATCGGTGCCCGCCGACAGCTGGACGCATCCTATTTACACCGGGGAAGTGACTGGCCTGGGTGTGGTGCGGGTGATGGAGGCCGTGCGTCACTTTGCGCCGCAGGCACGGGTTTACCAGGCCACCAGCCGAGAAATTTATGGCAATGTGCAATCTATTGCTGCCAACGAACAGACACCGATTGACGCCAACAATCCCTACGGTATTGCTAAAGCATATGCACATATGATGACCCGCTGCTACCGGGAAAGTTACGGTCTGTTTGCCTGCGGTGGCATTTTATTCAACCATGAAAGCCCGCGCCGCAGCCTGCACTTTGTCACCCGAAAAATCACGGCCGCAGTGGCCTGCATTAAAAACAAGGTTGCCAATCCGCCGCTAGATGAGTTGGGACGGCCGTTGGTCTCTCCGGATGGCAAGCTGAAGCTGGGTTTTTTGGAGGCACGACGTGATTGGGGCTATGCCAAAGAATACGTGGAAGCGATGTGGCTAATGCTGCAAAACGAAACGCCGCAAGATTACGTCATCGGCAGCAACAGTTCGTACTCGGTGGCAGATGCTTGTCGCATTGCCTTTGCCCACGCCGGGCTAGATTGGCAGGCGCATGTGGTCAGCGATGAGGCTTTGATGCGTCCTACAGAGATCACGGTGCTGCAAGGTGATTATTCGTTGGCCCAGAGAGAGCTGGGCTGGCAGCCACGTACCTCGTTTGAGGAGCTGATGCAATTGATGGTGGAGGCTGATCTGGCGCGGTTTCGGTAAGAAGTGTTCCTGTTTTCCCGGAAGCTGCTCTGTTCATGATGGTTTTTGCCGAAGATTCCGGAAATATAGTTGGCTAAAAACGGCCGTTTTCCCCAAACTATACCCCATAGTTTAAAAGATTGGCCCCATTCTTTGCCTATAGATAGCATCTTGGGGCTTGCAATTCGCCTGGTTTTGTTGTATTATTGCAACAGGTGTATTGTTGTACTATCCCGCATTCCGTCAGCTATGACGCAAATGCTCCCAATAATGATTTGTAAAGGCTCGTAATGGAACAAGTTGCATCACAAATTGGCATTAAAGGAATTCGTGAAGGGTTGCTCATGACGGTGCCGGATCGGGGTTCTTTTGCCGATTTGTTGGGCTTGTTAGAGAGTGAATTGGCGCAAAAGCAGACATTTTTGCAGGGCAGTCGGGTCGCTTTGCAAGTTGGTTACCGCAGGCTAGGCAAAGATAATTTGCGTGACCTGCAAACATTGTTTGAGCAAAACCAGCTGGAGCTGTGGGCCGTATTGGCAGAAGATGCGGCGGCCCGCGCTGCGGCACGAGAATTGGCTTTGGCCACCCGACTTTCTGGCAGCCAGACGGATTTGGACGGTAATTTGTTAACGGCCGTTCCCCAACCAGAAAGCGTTGTGCCTGCGGCCCCCATGCAAGGGGGTCTCGTCCTCAAGGAAACGCTGCGATCGGGTCGCTCCATTAACCATGAAGGCCACGTAGTCATTATTGGCGACGTGAATCCTGGTGCAGAAATTGTGGCGGGCGGGGATGTGATTGTGTGGGGACGGCTGCGCGGCCTGGTACATGCTGGCGCGTTTGGGGATGATACGGCCGTTATCTGTGCCCTGGAACTTAATCCAACGCAGCTGCGTATCGCCGACCAAATTGCCATTTCACCAGACGAAAAGCGTGGACGAACAATCCCCGAACAGGTGGCCATACGCAATGGCCAGATTGTGGCGGAAATGTGGCAAAAATAAATTATGCGTTTTGCTTAGCAAAAGTAATCATTAGATGTAAAGGTACAGTCAGGAGATAACATCATGAGTGGAAAAGTGGTAACCATAACATCTGGCAAAGGTGGCGTTGGTAAGACGACCGTGACGGCCAACATTGCTTCTGCGCTAGCCATGTTGGGCAAGAAAGTGGTCGCCATTGATGCTGACATTGGCTTGCGCAATTTGGACGTAGTAATGGGATTGGAAAATCGCATTGTGTATGATTTAGTAGATGTCATCGAAGGTCGCTGTCGTCTGCGTCAGGCCATGATCAAAGACAAACGCCAGCCCGATTTGTACCTGATTCCGGCTGCCCAGACCCGGGATAAGATGGCTGTTAGCCCGTCTGATATGATTTTGGTGTGTGATGAGCTGAGGCAGGAGATGGATTACATCATCATCGATTCGCCTGCAGGTATTGAACGGGGCTTTCGCAATGCTATAGCGCCGTCAGATGAGGTGCTCATCGTGACCAACCCGGAAGTTTCAGCAGTGCGTGATGCAGACCGCATCATTGGCTTGCTGGAATCAGAGGAGAAAGGGCCGGGGCGGCTCATTATCAACCGGCTGAAGCCGGCAATGGTCGCGCGAGGCGATATGCTGTCGATTGATGACGTGCTGGATATTTTGGCTATCGATTTGATTGGTGTTATCCAGGAGGATGAATCAATTTTGGTTTCGTCTAACCGAGGAACCCCGGTGGCAATGAATGGCCTGAATGGCTCCAGCGCCAGCCAGGCGTTTCGCAACGTAGCGCAACGTTTAGAAGGTGATACGGTTCCGTTTATCGATCTGACCGCAAAAACTGGTTTGCTGGATCGCTTAAATAACTGGTTTAGCAAGAGCTAGTGCGATAAGTAGCCACTATTTGACGATATGGGTGAAAACGGGAAAGTTCTTTGAATTAAAAAATAGTGATTCTCCCGTTTTCCCTGAGTAAACCACAATGAGATGGCGATTTTTACCTCAAAAGACTTTTTGTGGTTTGCTTAATTGCTCACAGCAAAAAGTAGCGAAGAAATATAAATCCAGGTCAGGATGGAGTTAGCAATGAATTGGTTCGAGCGACTGTTAGGAAAAAAAGAGAAGAGCGGGGCGACGGCGAAGCAGCGCCTGCAAATGGTGCTGATTCACGACCGAGCGGATGTTTCGCCTGGTTTGCTGGAGCAAATTAAGGATGACATCATAGAAGTGATTGCCAAGCGTTTGGAGATAAATCCAGACAACGTGGTGGTGAATTTGGACAATACATCGCAAGAGAGCCGGTTGGTGGCAGAGATTCCCCTGTTGCAGCAAAACGGCCGTCGCCGTATGGCCAACTCATAGCGTAAGCGAAGCAAAATTACGAGTTTTAGAAGAAATCGTATTTTGTGTGAGCTGAATCTGAATAGTTTGTAACTAAATGCCGCTCGGTGTCGCCACCGGGCGGTTTGCGTTTTACAATATTGGCTATGGTAAACCGAACCTCTGTGTGGCGCTATTTTGATATTTGGCTGGTGGCGGCCGTGCTGCTGCTGACTGCATACGGCATCCTGATGATACGCAGCGCCGTTACGGGCGCACCGGCTTTTGCCGATCTGCCGGCAGACCAGGTGCAGTGGGCGGTTATTGGTGTGGTCATTATGGTTGCTGTCGCTTCCGTGGACTATCGCGTCCTGACTTCGTCTCATTGGTACATTTATGCTGGATTGATATTGGCGCTGATTTTAGTGTTGTTGGCAGGGGCGTTGGGCAATGAGACCCGTCGCTGGATTGCCGTGCCAGGAACCACGATTCGCATTCAGCCTTCAGAATTCGGCCGTGTTTTCCTGACTATCACGTTTGGTCAATTCTTAGCCAATCGCCGCAACCGGATGAATCGATTTTCCAATACCATTTCTTCGTTGATTTATATCGGTGTACCCATTGCCCTTATCTTTGTGCAGCCAGACTTGGGGATGTCGGTGCTATACATTTCGGTTTGGTTTGTGATGATCTGGCTGGCGGGACTGCCGCTGTCTCATTTCGCCATATTGGCGGTGCTGGGGGTGGGCACGGTTGCGGCCGTTTTCCCCTTTCTGGCCGATTATCAACAAGAGCGTATTACCACCTTTGCCAATCCAGATGAAGCGGATCCCGATGATTTGTTTAACATTGAGCAAGCCCAGATCAGCATTGGCTCTGGTGGCTGGTGGGGCAAAGGTTACCTGAACGGTACGCAAAGTCAGCTGGGCTTCTTACGCGTGCAGCACACGGACTTTATCTTTTCTGTAGTAACGGAGGAAATGGGCTTGCTGCTTGGCTCGCTGGTGGTGATGTCTATGATGGGCTTTATTCTTTGGCGCATTTTGCGGGTGGCCACCTTAACGCCAGATCCGGCGGGTCGGTTTATTTGCGTGGGTATCGCAACGGTCATCTTTTTTCAAACGGCCGTAAATATAGGTATGAACGTGCGTCTTTTGCCCGTAACAGGACTTACCCTCCCCTTTGTCAGCTATGGTGGTAGCTCGCTCACCACACTCTTTATCGGCATTGGCATCGTCCAATCTGTGCTGATGCGCCATCGCAAGCAAGAGTTTGGCTAACCACCAATTGCGCGTAATCGCGATTGTGTTGGGCCCCCAACGCTTCCACTCTACTTCAATCCAGCCACTATGACATCGATATTAGCCCGTATCATGCCGATGTAGCTATCAGCTCCGCTGCCGGGCAAACCCACAGCGCCAGAATACAGCGTGACAACCTGAACCTCATGACAATCACTCAATTCTGTAGCAACGGTTTGTACGAGACTATCGTTGACCGTCGTTTCCGTAAAGATTGTGCAAACGTCATGTTCTTTCATGGTGTTGATGAGCGTTACCAGATCGTTGGCGGAAGGCTCAGCCAGGCTGCTGTTGCCGGGAATAACCGTATCTAATATTTCAAAACCGTACGCCTCGGCAAAGTAGCTGAACGAGTCGTGATTGGTTACCAAGAGGCGATTCTCCTGCGGTATCGTCGCCACCTGTACATTCAGGTATGTTTCCAGCTCAGTCAGACGAGTCAAATAAGCCTGGGCATTGCCTTCATAGGCTGCGGCGTTGGCCGGGTCTAAATCAGCTAGCACCTGGGCAACGTTTTCTGTCCACTGAACGACGTTCTGAATATCCAACCAGACGTGTGGGTCTGCGCCACCAGGGCCGTTCTCAGACGGATCGCTGTCAATTAAAAGTGGCTGAATATTGGCGGAAATAGGAATGAGTGGCACATCATCGCCAATCGCTTCCAAATCTTGTACCATCGATTCTTCCAGATCCCATCCGTTGACAAAAATAACGTCTGCCTGGGCAACGGCCGTTAATGCTTGCGCCCCCGGTTCGTAACTGTGTGGGTCCTGACCTGCCGACATGAGCGTCGTTAAAACAATCGCTTCCCCACCAACCTGTGCCACCACATCGCCAATGAGACTGGTGCTGGCAATAACGTTTAGAGGCTCTCCATCCAGATTTGCGGCAGCTAAGTCAGGTAACGTTAGCATTCCTGAGCTGATAGGGTTAGAAACGGCCGTTTCTTCCACGTTCCCTGAACCAGAGCAACCAATTAATAGCCACAACATCGTGAAAAGCCCCAACAGCGTATGCAGGCTTAAATACTTATTCATAAAATCCAACCTTTCGTTATGATATTTTATATCAATAATATTTTATCGGCGATTTTTATCCTGTCAATCGGACTGCTGCCAGAGAAGTGGAATCCGTAGACTGAATCTTGTATACTCCCCGTTCACTTTTTAAGTTTTGTAGGATGGATTCATGACGGTACGAACTCGATTTGCTCCCAGCCCAACGGGATATTTGCACATTGGCGGCGTGTGGGCGGCACTATTTGCCTGGCTTTATGCGCGTCGGCACGGCGGGCAATTTTTACTGCGCATTGAAGATACGGATACCAAGCGCACGGTCCCTGGCGCGTTGGACAGCCTCATGACCAGCTTACGCTGGTTTGGCATCGACTGGGACGAAGGGCCAGACGTCGGTGGCCCATTTGGGCCTTACATTCAGACAGAACGAAAAGCACGCTATCAGGAGTGGGCCAACTGGCTCATTGAACATAACTATGCTTACAAATGTTTTGCCACGGCCGAAGAACTGGCTGAGATGCGGGCCGCGCTGGAAGCAAAGGGAGATCGCTCTGGCTATGACCGGCGCTACCGGAATTTTCCCGCTGAGGAAGCGGCCAAGCTGGAAGCGGCGGGGCGTGAATATGTGGTGCGCTTTAAAATGCCGCTGGAGGGACAAACGGCCGTTCCCGACCTGCTGCGCGGGGATGTCCTCTTCGACAATGACCAGTTCACCGATTACGTGCTGTTAAAATCCAACGGGCTGCCAACTTACCACCTGGCCCACGTTGTGGATGATCATTTCATGCAAATCAGCCACATCACGCGTGGGGTGGAGTGGCTAAACACCGCGCCTATTCATGTGAACTTATTCAAGGCATTTGGCTGGGAAATGCCCGTGTTTGTCCATCTGCCCGTCATTTTAAACCCTAGTGGCAAGGGCAAGCTGAGCAAGCGTCACCAGGCGTTTATGGATGATGGTGCCCAGATTTTAGTGCGCGCCGATGAGTTTATGGAAGGGGGCTATTTGCCTGAAGCGGTCCTGAACTTTTTGGCCAACATTGGCTGGACCTTTGGCGATGATATTGAAAAGTTCACGATGGAAGAGGCAATTGCTCGCTTTGATCTGGCTACGGTAAGTCCGGCACCCACCAAGCTGCCCTACAGCAAGCTGGATTGGCTAAACGGCCAATACATTCAGGAGATGGAACCGCTAGAACTGGCAAAGGCGGTACGGCCGTATCTTGAAGCAGCTGGTTTGGAAGTTAATATTGATGCTCTGCTCGTTGTCATGCCGCCGATGCGGGTGCGGCTCAAGCGGTTCCCCGATGCCATTCCTTTTCTTACGTTCTTGTCTGAGGAAATGCCGCTACCGGATAGTGCTGAAGCGCTGGCGCACAAGCAGATGCCTGTAGAAGACGCTGCCGCTGCGTTTCATGAAGCGCGTGAGGTGCTGGCCGAATTGACACCCTTCACGCTGGACAATATCAGCCAACAGCTCATGGCCATTGGCGAAAAACATACCAGCAATGGCAAAGCGGGCCCGTTCCTGGGGCAAATGCGTTTGGCAGTCACCGGACAGAAAGTTTCGCCACCGCTGTTTGAATCGGTTGTCGCACTGGGGCGCGACCGCGTTGTGCAACGATTAGACCAAATCTTGCCGCTTTTCCCGTAGCGGATATTGAAATTGCCTATCCAAGACGGACAACGAAAGCGCGGGTTACTGGCTTGCCACGTGCAGTCTCGCATGGTAGAATCTCGCTCCCTTCAGGGAACGCGGTGCGGGATAGTTTAATGGTAGAACCGGCGACTCTGAATCGTCTAGTCCAGGTTCGAGTCCTGGTCCCGCAGTAAGGAAAAACACGGCCAATTGGCCGTGTTTTTTTGTCTCGATATATGTGGCAGCGTCAGGAAACTGCACGGCGTTTTAATTGCCTAAAACTCTATCTCCCGTCGGGCCAGGGCTGCCACCCGCGGGCTCGATGGTGATACCAAATCGTTCGTAACTGGCCAATGGGTCTGGGGATTGCAGCCACACGGCTCGATAGCCATCTTCATCGACATTGAAAACAGCACCGCTCGTGCGCTGCTCTTCCTTCACAAGCCACAGCTGATAGGCTTCCGTCTCTTGCAAAACTGGTAGATCTTGCACGACCAGGGTGCCATGTTCGCCATCGCTGCTGATGATGATAATGCCTGTGGCTGCGCCACTGACCTCGGTGCCGGTAAGCGTAATGGTGCCAAACCCGGCCGGATTTGTGGCGTCGCCTAGCTGTTGGCGCAGCTGGAAGTTGCTAATGAGCAGGATAATGAGGACAAGTACCAGAACTGGCTGCCAAAGCGGCCGTTTCTGGAACCAGCGCCGCCATCTGGTCAGCCAGCTGCTTGCACTGGGTGAAGGACGCGCGGGGGTAACGGCCGTCGCCGAATCGGGCTCACGAAGGTCCTGTAGAAGCCGTTGTTTTAAGGTCGCTGGGGGTGTCACTTCCGGTGCAGCCAGCGCCAGCAAGCCGGTGACTTCCCGGTAGGCGTGCAGCGTTTCCTGACAGCTGGAGCAAGTTGCCAAATGCGCGGCAACCTGTTCTGCCTCAGCGACATCTAAGATGTTGAGTGCATAGGCTGCCAGTTGGTCAGTGACGTGGTTTTCAGGTTTCATTCTTTCCTTTACAAATATACAAAAACGTTCTTCAATCTACTTTAGCAGATACGGATTTGACCCTCATTTGGATTTATGGCCGCAGCGTGTTTCGCAGCTTCTGCATCCCGAGACGGATGCGCGTTTTGACGGTTCCAATTGGCATAGCCAGCTTGTCGGCAATCTGGCTATGACTGTAGCCACGAAGGTAAGCCAGGATCAGGACATCTTGTTGCTCTGGGGGCAGGTCGCCCAGGGCAGCGTGTACTTTTTGCATTTCTATTTGGTGCGAAACGGCCGTTTCTGGAGAACGACCCAGGGTATAGGGCTCAACATTTAATTCTGCCCAACTAATGCTGTTTTGCTCGGGGCGCACGCCTTCACGTCGCAGCATGTCGATAGCACGATTGCGGGTCATGCTGGTGAGCCAGGTGCGCACACTGGCACGGTCCGCTCGGTAGCTGTTGGCTTTTTGCCAAACACGCCGAAACACATCCAGGGTAATCTCCTCCGCCAGGTTATTATCGCCAACCATATGATAGGCAACGCTAAAAAGAAGACGGCCGTAACGGTCATACAGAATCGCTAAAGCCTCTGCCTCCTGGTTTGCAATCTCGCGCAGCAACGCTGTATCTTCAACCGTGAGTAAATCGACAGACATAAAAGTATTGTATAAACAGTCTGTCGGCTGGCAACTTTCTTAGGGATATGGTAAGCAAAAGCACATTTTCACTTTTGATTCTACGGGTATTAGCGGCAAGCTGGGCCACTATATAAGCTGTGTTGTTGGCAAAAATGGCAG
This sequence comes from uncultured Anaerolineae bacterium, assembly GCA_965368765.1. Classification (GTDB taxonomy): domain Bacteria; phylum Chloroflexota; class Anaerolineae; order Promineifilales; family Promineifilaceae; genus Leptofilum. The sequence goes on from CBDUOF010000011.1 coordinate 13,038, forward strand.
ATTTTCCCCAAATATGGGGGTGTTTTGGGGAAACTTTTTACTGCCATGTTCGTACTGGTAGTTAATCGCATAGAAGCCCCTGAAAAGCGTAAATGCGGTATAATTATTGTGTTGTCATAAGACAATATAGATTTGTGAAGGCTGTTGGTAAACGGCCGTATTCAACAAGGAGTCAACAATGAGTCAATTTTTTGCAGGTGTTCTACCCATTTTGTGTGTTCTAGTTGTTGGGCTTATTGTTATCGTATTCGCCTCAGTTCGCATTGTACAAGAATATGAGCGCGGCGTAATATTTCGGTTAGGACGCGTCCAAGGAGCCAAGGGCCCCGGGTTGTTCTTCATTATTCCCATCATTGACAAGATGATTAAAGTGGATTTGCGTACCATTACGCTGGATGTTCCAGCTCAGGAAGCAATTACCGGGGACAACGTTACTGTGAAGGTGAATGCAGTGGTTTACTTCCGGGTTGTTGATCCGGTGATGGCCATCGTACAGATTGAAGATTTCCGTCGGGCCACCTGGCAAATTGCCCAAACCAGTTTGCGCAACGTGATTGGGCAATCGTTGATGGATCAGATCCTGCAGGATCGTGAGCAAATTAACGACACGCTGCAGCATATCATTGATGAAGCAACTGAGCCGTGGGGTGTAAAAGTTTCCATTGTAGAGATTAAGGATGTGGAGCTAAACAGCACCATGGTACGGGCAATGGCGCGACAAGCTGAAGCTGAGCGTGAGCGGCGAGCCAAGATTATTCAGGCTGAGGGTGATTTCCAATCGTCCCAGAAGCTGGCCGAAGCTGCCCGCATTATGAATGCAGCACCTGGTGCAATGACGCTGCGTTACCTGCAAACCCTGGTCGAAATTGGTGTTGAGCAGAATACGACGACCATTTTCCCCATTCCGATTGATATTATTTCGGAGTACATGAACGTTCGCCGGGACGGGAGTGACGACGGGGGGCAACGTGATAAAATTGATGCGCCAGCCGCAGACGATGCGGTCTAGTTAGATCTTCACGGCGAGGGAATCTTTTAAAGATTCCCTCGCTTTTGGGTATGCTTGTGCTTCGTCGAATCCGTTTACTACCATTCCTCATTTTACTTCTATTTTCCGTTTCTTGCTCATTGCTGCAAGGACCGCAGCAGTTGGTCATACCAACGCCGCCCGGAGGTACGCCGTTTGCCAGCATAGCCCAGGCTGGTCCGCTCATCACCGATCCGGAAGGGAACGTGATCGAGGCGATTAACCCGGATTTGCGGAATTTACTAGATGAGGTGTCGCAGCAAAACTTGCTGGGTTATGTACAAACGCTACAGGGATTTGACACGCGGAATACGTTCAGCGTGACGGATCAGGAAGGTGTGGGAGTTGGGGCAGCCCGTCGCTGGATTTTTAATGAGTTTATACGGGTGGGAAACGGCCGTCTCCTTGTTGAAGTTGATGAGTTCCCGGTAAATCAGGGTGGGGTGGTATACAACCAGCAAAATATTGTGGCTACCCTGCAAGGCAATGGCAGCCATCCCGGCGTCATTGTGTTGGCCGCCCATTACGATTCGCGCAGCATCGATCCGTTCAGCGGCAGTAGTTATGCACCCGGCGCCAACGACAATGGCTCTGGTGTGGCGGCGCTGCTGGAAACGGCCCGGGTTCTCAGCTCCCGCGAGTGGAACCAAACGATCCTTTTTGTGGCCTTTGCAGGAGAAGAACAAAACCGCTTAGGCAGCACCCATTTTGTAAACGACCGGCTGTTAACGGGTTGGCGCTTTGATGGAATGATGTCTGCCGATATCGTGGGCGGACGGCCGGGCATTCCCCAAGCTGTGCGGCTCTTTTCCCCTGGGCCGGTGGGTTCGCCACCTCGACAGTTAGCGCGCTATCTGCAGTTTGTGGGCAATATGTATTTGCCGCTGTTCCCCTTTGACCTGATTGATGCTCAAGATAGAGACGGCCGTTACAGTGATCACGTCTCATTCTTGCAGGCAGGCATCCCTGCCGTGCGCATGACTGAGTCTCAAGAGGATCATGCCCGGCAGCACAACGGCAACGACACAGCCGATTTCATCGACTATAGCTATGTGCGCCAGGTGACCCAGCTACACATTGCCGTGTTGGGCAACGCGGCTGGTGCTCCCGCCATGCCAGTGGCTCCCACGATAACGCCGATGGCAGAACCGGGTGCCTATATCCTTACCTGGATTCCCGACACCAGTGCAGCAGGCTATGCTATTTCATTCCGACCGGTTGGCTCGGCAAACTACACCTCATTTCGATATGTTAATACGAACGAGGCGGGAAATGTAGCCATAACGGGTTTGGACCCGGCCGTGCAATATGCGGTAAGCATGGCTGGGCTTGATGGCAACGGCCGTATCGGGCTATTCTCCCCTGAAATCTTGACCCCATAGAAAAAAGCCCCGGCGCTTGCCGAGGCTTTCTGAAATCGTCAATCAAGCGGCCGTCAATTACTCTTCAAAGATAACCACCAAAAATGCCGGAACAGTCGATTCTGAATCTTCGGTGACGGTTACCGTAAGGGAACGGCCGTCCTTCTCAAAAAACATCAGCGCGGTAGTACCATCTACAATAAAGGAAGCGGTTTCTTGATAGGTCCAGCCATCGGCTGCCATCCTTTCCTGATAAAACTGGACGGCGTCGCTGAAGCGTGTTTCGGTTTTATACGAAACGAAGCCACCGAATGAGGTGAACTCAACTGCATCTTCTAACACGGGGAAGTCGGCATTATCAATGCCATTATTCTCACATTCGACAGGAATTGTAATGTCAACCGGCTCATTGATGTTGGTAACATTCATTTCAACTTGAATAAAGCCTATCTGCGGTTCCTTGATGTCCTCTGCGGCCTCATCAGCACCTAGCCCCAAATTATCGACCGTGCCCTCACCTTGCAGCTGGAACCGAACGACAAAGTTGCCTTGCTTGGCAATGTATACATTCCCTTGTGCCCAAATCATCTGGGTGGTTTCATCGTCAACGGCCGTTTCATCAAACGTGTAGTGTAACGCCTCAATCCCGTTGACCGTTTCTTCTCCAACCAGGGTGGCTTCGCCGACATTGTCTAGAAACTCGTTGGCATTGAGAGCGGTGTCAAAGGCACCGTCCATCACATCCCCGTCTGTAGAAGAAACACAACCCAACTCAGCCATATTGACATAACTGACACCATCGAGCTGCGTCATGTCCATAGAAGTTGTCTCTGGCATGCCATCAAAGCCAGAAAACGAGAACGTAATCTGAGAAGCTGCAGGCTTTGTCGAAACAAGTAAGGTTGCTTGAACCAACTGGCTTACTTCATTTACCGTGGTGCTAAAATCAAATTGCATCTGATAGCTTTCCAGCTTGTCAAATTCTTGTACCGCGTCTCGCACAGATACCGTTTCCTGGAACAGCCCGCTGAGCAAGTTGTTTGCTCCATCACCAGCAGCGGCGTCATCGGATACGGCCGTTTCCAAATCTGCTGCCTCTTCCTCGGTCTGTTCTAACGCCGAATCGCCACTGTCTTCCTCCGCTTGCTCATCACTTGCCAGGTCGTCAGGCGTCGCCTCAACCTCGCTGTTCTCATCAATTGCGGATTGTCTGGTCGGTCTCGGTGTTGGGGTCTCTTCACCACCAAATGGTAAATTACAGGCCAGGGCAGTCAGGCCAAGAAACAGAACAAAAATTAATAGTCCGCGGTTCAACAAAAGTTTCATCATACGCTCCAAAAATGAATAGGAATTACTCAACCGATATTTTGATTACAATCAACTGCCTCGCTAGTTTGCCACTTTATCTAAAATGCGCAGTCAAATAGGCTTCAGCAAAAAAAATAAGCCACATTCCTCCCGGAACATGACTTATCCATCTTACAAAAAATTAGATTTTGTCTCTATAGGCTGAAGGTTTCATCGACATCAAGAACTATTGGCCTAACGGCCGTTTCGCGCTTAACACGCTCAGCCCAGGCCGCCACATCAATTGCAATCGGTGGCCAGGTGTTGTAATGGCAGGGGATGACCACTTTGGGCTTAAGATAGTCCAGCGCCAGTACGGCATCCTCCGGTCCCATTGTGAAATTGTCACCTACCGGAACAATAGCCAAATCAAGGCCAGCACGCCCAATAAGTGCCATGTCCGAAAAAAGTGCCGTGTCGCCTGCAACATAGATCGTCTTCCCACCAGCACTGATCAGAAAGCCGCCAGGATCGCCGCCATAGGAACTATCCGGCAAGCCAGAACTGTGCAATGCGGGCGTCATTTTGACTCGGCCAAACGGGAAGTTGTAGCCACCACCTGTGTTCATGGCATGAACCTTGTCATGACCCTGTGCGCCAATCCAGTTACAAATCTCAAAATTGGCGATGACGGTTGCCCCGGTGCGTTTGGCCAGCCCCACCGTGTCAGCAATGTGGTCGCCATGGCCATGCGTTTGCAAAATAAAATCGGCCGTAACCGCATCGGCGCTCGTTTTTGCCGATGGGTTATTCCCTGCAAAAAAGGGATCAACAACAAGCTGAGTGCCGTTGACATCTAATGAAAATGTTGCATGACCGTGCCATTTAACAGAAATCGACATAAGCAGCCTCCTTGTAGAGCTGAAATAATGTGTTCTTACCCTCAATTAATAAACGGCAAAAAGGGGGTGGACGTTAAGGTATTGCTGCAAGTATAAATTGGGGGATCGTAGCCGTCAAACTAGATACAACGAAAAACCGCAGGCCTGGCCTCAGCCACAACCTGCGGTTCTTGCAGAGAATTCAATTGACGAACATGCAGTTTTGCAAACATCAGCCAACGCTCAGGCCATCAAAGGCTGGAAAACTATTACACTTACACGTGCTGATCAATCAGAATCGGATTGCCATCTGGATCCAGCAAGGAAATGCTGGCAGGACCAGTCGAATTTTCATCCGCCTCATTGGCAATGGCGACGCCCTGGGCTTTAAGCGCCCGCTGTAACTCACGCACGTCCGTAAAATCGGCCAGACTATTGGCGTCCTGATCCCAGCCCGGATTAAACGTCAAGATATTTTGCTCAAACATCCCTTGAAACAGACCAATTACATGGGGTCCATTCTTCATGATAAGCCAATTCTGAGTGATATCCCCTCCGAAAACCTGGAAGCCCAACTTCTCATAAAAGGATTTTGAAGCCTCAATATCTTTTACTGCCAAACTAATAGAAAATGCGCCTAATTCCACAATGACCTCCAACGTGACGAATAGAGAGTACCCGCTTACAAAAAAGTAAAACCAAACTTCAACATAATTATCGTAAGTTAAGCCGACTGGCAGCCTGTTGGCAGAGACTGGTTCCACCGGCAGCATACCATTCCTGCAGCGTGGGACTATCTGTCAGCCCTGCTTTCGCATCTTCATAGATGCCCGTAGACCATACGTAATATCGTTGCGTCTCCGATGCCCAGTTGTCCCAGCTGCTGCCAGCAGCAACGTGACCCCCATTGTAACCAGCAAATGCTTTGCCAACATCGCCAGCCGTTTGAACCAGCCGCTCTGCGAAATAGTTAACGCCGCGCAACGCGTTGATGTCAGGGTCGAGCATATTTTCGCCAGCGGTGAAGTGAAACGGCATGACCTGGAACAGACCCTGCGCCCCTGCGATTGAGAGAGCTTGCGGATCGCCACATGATTCAATCTGCATAATCGTTGCCACCATGTCTGGATCCAAATTCTTGGCACTGGCCCAGCGAACAATATCGGCTTCCCAATATTTGACTTCATTGGAAAAAACGGCCGAAATCTTTCCCTGGTAATTCACCGACTTACTTGCCACATCATTAACGGCAGGGCTGATGGATTCCGAAGAATTGTCTCCCACCAGTGGTAAATCTGCTTTGGCCAGGCGAGGCATTACCAGCACGGCAAACAGAACGGCCCCAACTAGAACAAACGTCATAATCATCATCATGCGTTGCTGCATTGGGTCCTGCGGCAGGTCGTGCCTTTCTATAACGATTTCGGGTTCGTATTCAAACTGCTCATTCAAAGGTGTATCTACCGTCCAATATGTTGTGAGCTGTTGTTCGTAGACCGTCATAGTTTACCTCGTTCAATCCGGTGAGTAAATAAATAATTGCTAGACCGCTGAATTCGCATCTCTCCACAAGAATAAGTGAAAAGTGATTAGTAAAAAGTAGCGTTCAATAAAGAAGAACGCACTTTTCACTATTCACTTTTACTTGATAACAATCTTGTTGTTGCCCAAAGAGAGTGGCAAATCGGACGGCAGGCTGTGATGTATTCTTAATTTCGGTTCCGGGGACGGGCCTGCAAGCCATTCAAAGGAGAGCGACGCATGCCGTTTGGTCGCGGTGGACGTTGACGAACGCGGGAGCTGACGGGCTGGCGCTGCGGCGGTGCAGGGACCGATGTCGGCTCAGCGTACGATTCTACCGGCATTTGGACTTGGGTTGGCTGAGCAGACACTCGCTTAGGAACGGCCGTTCGCGGAGCAGCAGTTTTAGCAATTGGCGCACGCCGTACGGCCGTTGTGCTTTGGCGGCGACGAGGGGCAGCCGCAGCAGGCCGCTTTTGCGGTTTATCAGCCGCTTCATTGAACTCAAAAATATGTTCGCCCGCTACCGAGAAGGCGCCAATAAACAGGATTCGGGTAAGCCAAACTAGTACGGCCACAAAAATCGGCACATACAGCAACAACTGTTCACGACTAAGCACTTCATTGCCGAAGCCATGATTTAGCAGGGTCAGGGAGATTGCCCACCAGGTCATGACGGCATTCATCGTGGCTCCCAGCAGCCAGGCGCCCATTAGATACCAGACCTCTTTCGGCTCATCGAGGCCTCTTTCTGGGGTAAAGAGGCGCACCAGCCCAGCAAAATCGATCGAACAGAAGGCGATGGCCAAAATGGCCGCCCACTGCATTCCCAAAAAGCGAACATCGCCAAGCAAATTGTTCAGGGCATACTGCGTGGTATCGAAATTAAAGATTTCAAAAGCCAACAGGGCAACGATTAAAATGAAGCCAACGGCCGTCTTCTTGGGCACGGAGCTTGTCAGAGAAGACAGCCGCGTGCCAAATGTCTGGGTACGCACATATTGATTGTTTTGCATGATCTGCATCTCCTTGCAATTGTTTGCCCCTCTGCTTGGGCAATCTTCTTTTCCAGCGCACCCGATGTGTTTTGAAGAAAACAGTGACCGGGGGCGCACCGGCCACTGTCGGGAGGGTGTAGAACATTCGTTCTGTGATAGATATTAGAACAAGCGTGCTAATCTGTCAAGAACAAATCTTGAGATTTGTGGCGATAGCTGTCACAACCAGAGAGGAAATGGGTCAATTTGGTCTGCAAACGGCCGTCTTTCACGAGCATGGCCGGTGCTGTATTGCGGCGTTTCGTCACAAGGTTATAATGCCGCTATGCGCCTTATTCTGTCCCACGAGAATGCTGATTTTGATGCGGTTGCCAGCCAGCTTGCCGCGAGTAAGATCACGCCAGACAGCGTGATGCTGCTTTCACGCCGCCTAAATCGAAACGTTGCCCAATTCCTGACCCTCTATTGGGACGCCTTCCGCTTTGTACGGCCGTCGGAATGGCGCAAACGTCAGGTGAAAGAGGTGCTTCTGGTGGATACCCAGGCGCTCAATACCGTTCGGGGCATGGTTGCCCGGCCAACGGTACATGTAATCGATCATCATACCGAGCAAACGCCACCGCCTGAATGGACGGCTCAGGTGGAAGCAGTGGGCGCAACAACGACGCTGTTGGCAGAGCGGCTCCAAGCGCAAGGCGTCAGCCTTGCGCCAGAAGAAGCGACGCTGCTGCTGCTGGGTATCTATGAAGACACGGGTTCGCTCAGCTACGACACGACGACGCCGCGCGACGCCGCCGCCGCCGCTTGGCTGCTGGAAGAGGGCGCGATTTTGGCTGTGGTGCGCCGCTTCCTAAACATTCCGCTTTCGGGCGAGCAAATGGCACTGTTTGAGGCACTTTCTGCAGCCGCCACGTGGCACGACGTACAGGGGCAGACCGTGATCGTGACGGGAACCATTGCCCCGGAGGCGTATACGGATGACATTGCTTCGGTGGCACACCGCTTGCGAGAAGCGCTGACGCCTGCTGGATTGATAGTCCTGGTTCAGCTTGACGACGATGTTCAGCTGGTGGCCCGCAGCAGCAGTAAAGCGGTCAATGTCGCAACGATCGCTCGCAGCTTTGGGGGTGGCGGGCACAGCCGGGCAGCCGCCGCAAGAATTAAAGATCAACCATTGGCTGCCGTGCTGCCGCAGGTAGTGGCTGCACTGCCCCAGGCTATTCAGCCGCGTGTTCTTGTAGCTGATTTGATGTCCCACGGCGTGCAGACAGTGGCGCCGGACCTTTTGGTGCGAGACGCGGCGGATTTAATGCAGCGTTTTGGCTACGAAGGGTACCCAGTGGTGACGGAACCTGAGGGTGAACTGGTTGGTTTGCTGACGCGCCGCGCCGTGGATCGGGCCATGAGCCATGAAATGGCGAATTTGCCCGTATCGCGCATCATGAAAAAGGGCGTCGTAACGGTACGGCCGTCCGATCCCATTGACGCTGTGCAGCAACTGATGCTCAGCGCCGGTTGGGGCCAAATTCCCGTCGTGCCAGAAAATGCCGGGTCAGCGTCTGAGCCGGCAACGCGACCCAACGGCATTGTCACTCGGACCGACTTGCTAAATCATATTTTTCATCCGCCCAGCAAAACTGAAGATAGCAACATGCGTCACACGATGCTGGAGACGCTGCCTCCGGTGCTTTGGCAGATGGTGCTGGCAATTAGCGAAACCGCCGCTGAGTTGAATTTGCCGCTCTATTTTGTGGGCGGCCTTGTGCGTGACCTGCTTCTGGGCAAGGCACCGACAGATCTGGACATGGTGGTAGAGGGAGATGCCATCGAGTTGGGTAAGCTGTTGGCCCACCGTTTTGGCGGTCAGATACGTAGCCATAAACGATTCGGCACGGCAAAATGGCTGCTGGATGAAGAGGTATGGACGGCCGTTTTACGCCGGAAGCTATCAGTGGCCAAGGAGCCGTGGCCGGAGCCAGGGGAGGGCAACCTGCCGCTGACAATTGATTTTGTCACGGCCCGAACCGAGTTTTACAGTAAGCCAACTGCGCTACCAGAAGTGGAACATGGCTCCATTAAGCTGGATTTGCACCGGCGCGATTTTGCCATCAACACCTTGGCCATTCGGCTGGACGGGGCGTTTTTGGGGCACCTATTGGATTTTTATGGCGGGCAGCAAGATTTGGCCGCTGGCGTCATTCGCGTGTTGCACAGTCTGAGCTTTGTAGATGATCCGACGCGTATTTTGCGTGCGGTACGGCTGGAACAGCGGCTTGGTTTCCAGATTGAACCACGCACGTTGGAGCTGATCGCCGATGCACTGCCGCTGCTGGATCGGGTGTCTGGCGCACGGCTGCGGCATGAAATTGAGCTGACTCTGCAGGAGGTTAATCCGTCGACGGCGCTTGCTAGACTAATGGAGCTGGACGTGCTGACCCATATTTATGAAGGGCTGGTCTGGCTGCCGGAAACGGCCGTATTCTTCCAGCGTGTGCCGCAGTTTTGGCAAGAGTCGCCTTGGGCAGACTGGTTAGCTGACGAAGATCCGCTCTTCACGTACTTTGCCCTCTGGCTGGCGGCGCTGCCAGAGGCGGTGCAGCGGGGGGCAATGAAGCGACTGCGCGTGCGCAAGGGTACTAAGGCGGACGTGTTGGCCTGCGGGCGGCTGCGTCGCGAATGGGTTAGCTTGCCTGATACGCTGAAGCCGAGTGAGGTGTTGCGCTTGTTACGGCCGTATCCCGTGCGCGTCTTGCTGGTAGGACGTATTTTGTTGACTGGCCAGCCGGCCGCCGCGTTAATTGAGCAATATTTGCAGGAGTGGTGTACTGTGAAAACGGCCGTTACGGGCGACACCCTGCGCCAGATGGGATTGAAGCCGGGGCCACGGTTTGGCATTTTGCTAGAAAAACTGCTTGCCGCTCGGCTGGATGGCCAGGTAAACAATGAAGAGGAAGAACGTGCCCTGCTAGCCAAACTGCTGATAGAACAAGAGTAGCGCTCAGGCGTTCCTTAAAGAAGTCCCCGTTTTTAGCTGGCCGGGGAACGGCCGTTTCCGACCATAAATCCACGACGCCTATACCCCTGCCTATACCCCATCGCTATATCCAGATCCATTCGCACTCGTAGCTTTTCCCAGTAAATTAAAGTGGACTGAAGCATAATTCAAATTGGCAAGACGGTACTTTTGGGTTGTAAAAAGTCAAAAATAGCTATGGTTGCTGACGACTTTCAACGTGACGTTTCGCTGAGCAAATTTACATAGGAGAAGAACTTGCACAACACGCTTTTAGTAGGCATCGCAGCGGTCCTGGTTTTAGGAATTTTTGCACAATGGCTGGCCTGGCGCTTACGGTTGCCCTCAATTCTGTTGCTTTTACTCATTGGCTTGGTCGCAGGGCCGGTTACAGGAATATTGGCTCCTGAAGCGGTATTGGGCGAGCTTTTATTTCCCCTGGTCTCGTTGGCGGTTGCCTTCATTTTGTATGAAGGTGGCTTGAGCCTGCGGCTGAAGGAGCTTCGCGAGGTAGGTGGGACCGTCCTGGCGCTGACCAGTATTGGTGTGGCGGTTACCTGGGTGCTGGGGGCCGTGGCTGCCCGCTATTTATTGCAGCTAGACTGGCCCATTGCAATTCTGTTAACGGCCGTTTTGGTTGTCACTGGTCCAACCGTTATTGGACCGCTGCTGCGGCAGATTCGCCCCAAGGGCAAGACGATGGCCATCTTAAAATGGGAAGGCATCCTTATTGATCCAATCGGCGCCGTGTTGGCAGTGCTAGTTTTTGAGGCAATCTTGTCTGGACAGCTGCATCAAGCGCCGTTGCTCATTATTCAGGGCGTATTGCTAACAGCCCTCATTGGTTTGGTGGTCGGCTTGCTGGCTGCCGGTTTGCTGTGGCTGATGCTGGCACGGTTCTGGGTGCCAGACCAGCTGTACAACGGCGTTTCCCTGCTATTTGTTACCCTGGCCTATGTCGTCAGCGACCTGCTTCATCCTGAGTCTGGCCTGCTGGCAGTCACCGTGATGGGTTTCGCGTTGGCGAACCAGCGTCAGGTTCCCATCAAGCAAATTGAGGAATTTAAGAAAAATATTCGGGACTTGCTCATTGCCGGGCTGTTTATTATTTTGGCCGCCCGACTGTCCTGGACAGACTTCCAGCAAATTGTGTGGTGGCGCGGGGCGCTTTTTGTCCTAATTCTGGTACTCCTGGTGCGGCCAACGGCCGTTTTCCTCTCCACCTTGCGCGCCGATCTAACTGTTAGAGAAAAGGCCTTCTTGTCCTGGATGGCGCCACGGGGCATTGTGGCTGCCTCGGTGGCTTCAATTTTTGCGCTGCGGTTGGAAGAAGCTGGTTTTGCAGGCTCAGAAGCGCTGGTGGCCTTCACGTTCATGATCATTTTGGCAACCGTGCTCATTTATGGCCTGACGGCGGCTCCCCTGGCGAAATGGCTGGGCTTGTCTGAGGACTCGCCCCAGGGGATACTCATCATGGGGGCCCATCCTTTGGCCCGAGAAATGGCCCAGCTATTGCAGACGGAGGATATCCCTGTCGCCCTGATTGATTCCAATTGGAACAACCACGCGGCTGCCCGAATGGCAAACCTCAATACGTATTATGGCAATGCCGTAGCTGAAGCAGTTCTGGAACAGCTTGATTTATCGGGGATCGGCCGTTTTGTGGCCATGACCTCCAATGACGAGGCCAATGCGCTAGCGGCGCTCCATTTTGCCGAGCTATTTGGCAGCTCGGAGACGTTTCAGCTGCAGGCGAGCGATTCACATGACCAAAGTGCGGAGCAGTCTTCACCGCGCCATCTACACGGGCGGATCTTGTTCCAGCCCGCCCTCACGTACGCTCAGCTAACGGCACTATTTGCCGAGGGGGCACAGCTAAAAGCGACACCCATTACCGACACATTTACGTACGAGGCATATCTGCGACACTATCCGGGAACGGCCGTTTCTCTGTTTCTCATTAACAGCAAGACGGGGCGGCTCTCGCTCTTCACCGCGGACAGCGACCTCGTTCCCAAAAGTGGCGATAGCATTATTAGTCTGGTGGTAGAACCAGCCCAGCAAGCCATTTTGAAAAATGGGGCAAAAAATAGACTACCTACCCTGTAAAAAGATGCCCAATAGACGATTGCCCACTGGTAACGAGATTGTCATTCTGGGTGCTTTTCACCAAATAACCAATCGCTTCATCGTTGTTGGTGCCGTCCATCAGCACATTTAGGCGATATCCATTGGTGACCTGGGGCAAATCGATCACCTGTAAATATGGCGCAAGCGATGCGTCTTCTGGCAGGAGCGTGGCCAAACTATTCGGAGCCAAACGAAAGACGCGCCAGTTGAAGCTGGCCCCGTCTAGATGGAGCGGAATGGGCAAAGAGTGTATGCCAGATTCAACCAGGTCCTGGAAGAAGTGCGTGCCATAAGAAAGTTCGGGCGGCTTGCCATCTTGGGCCACACCCAGTTCGATGAGCACCTTGGTATTGTAAATGTCAGCGTAGCTAACGCGCACGCCCAACTCTAAATTGGTGCTGCCCCAGCGACCTGGCCCGATGAGAATGAACGATTCATTTTCCAGTAGCTTGTTGAGCCTGCCTATGGCACGGCCCAGTTCCAGCTTGATGGCGGTGTTGGGAATTTGGCGGTACGTTTCTGGGTTGACGAAGATGATATAGCGCACTTGCTCCGCACGGCCGTTTGGGATTAGACCACGTGACGTGAACAAGATGTGCTGCGGCGGCACTTCCGTCGGGATATCGATTAAATCTTCACTCTCGCGCTGGCTCAGCGGTCGACATTGTAGTAGATTGAGCCTGTAATCGGGATACGGCCGTCCCGGCAAAACCTCTACCGTAAACTCCATATCGACTGGCGTTCTGTACCCGGCTTCCAGCCGTTCCAGGGCTGTACGCATAAGCGTCACAAAATTACGATCGCGCGTCAGGGCATCAAACGTCAGCACAAACTGTTCGTCTTTGTCCAACGACCCCAGGGAAAGAATCCGCTGTAAATAATCCCCTTTGTCTTGCGAAGCGACATAGCGCAGGCCGGGGAAGTCCCGGTGCAGCACCTCATCAACAGGTAGGGTGGTAAACTCGTTCGTCTCCAGGTCCACCAGATCAATATACCATTGGGCATATTGTCGTTGCGCAGCGGCCGTAGATTCGGGACGCAGTTGGGGATGGCTCAAGGAAATCATGCGCGGATAATCGTTGTCAACCCGATCCACGGCGCGGGTACCCATACCACAGACAATTCGCAGGAAGCCGACATCACGCTCAATTTTAGGATGCCAGCGGAACGGATTGCGGCTGAACCCCACTCCGGCGATGGTTGGAAAATAATAACGGCCGTGTCGCTTGCCGCGCACCCGTTGAATCAATACCCCCATGCGCTCATCATAATCAATCAATCCGTGATGCTGCCGATACAAAATGGCGTCCGGGTTTATGGTGCTGGCATAAACGCGCCGAATCGCATCCAGCAGCCCCCGCAAATTTTCCTTATGTGTTCCCTGATTTGGGCAAAAATAGCTACTGTACTTGCCAGCAAAAGAGAAACCAAAATTGTCTTCCAATAGGCTTGATGAACGCACGATAATTGGATCATCGCCAAACTGCTCCAAAACATAACGAAGCTGATCCACAATCGGTTCGGGGAAAACACCCGCCAAGTGCTCCGCCTCAATTCTGGGATGATCCCGGCGAATCTCTTCCAACGGCCGATATTTCTGATTCATGTAGACATCCAGATTGTTCATCAATCGGAAATCGTAAATGACTTCACTGCCTAAAAAGTATGAGTCGGGGATTTCGACAAAAGCACTGATGTCTGGGCCGCCGTCTTTCGGCGGTTGCTGCAAAATCTTCCAGGCCAGAATCATCCCTGCGGCCTTGCCCCCAATTTTGCCACCCCCTATGCGCCGACGGTAAATACGTCGCAGATCGGCAATACTTAAAACATGTTTGGCCACGGCAATAAAGCGTAACTGATCGCTAATCATTCCCTTGATGAGCACAACTTTGATTTCCTGTAAGTGATGCTTCACTTGCTTCCACATGTGAGACGGCAGGGCTTCGTAAAGCTCGCCTTGGCGAAACAACATTTCCCAGGGAGCAATTTCCGGATTAAACGTTAGCTCGATGGAGTCAGTATGTCCGGGCTGGTTGTTCAGGACATCGTCAATGATGGCATCTAACAGGGCCAGGCTAAGATTGTTGCCAAAATAGGCGTCAGTTTGAAAGTTCCGAATGCGATCTTTGCGTTTTTGCCAAATATGGGCCTGCTCCTGGCCGAATGGATCATGTAACCCTTCGCGCCGCTGTGACTCTAGGGCTTTTGCTTTTACCTCTGCATTAAATGTTTCTTGGTCGATAATGCCGCGCTGGAACAATTCCTCACGCATCCGCACCCGAATGTCGTGGGCCAGCGTGGGAAACTGGGCCAGCTTAATATAAATGTCGATGGTTGGGGTAATGCTGCGGATTGGTTCCACATTGTTTGGGGCAGGGTATGTCATCGGTTTCTCCCTAGAAAAAAGATCGCAGGGCGGCAAAGCTGCAAAGAAGTCGGGCAATTACTTTGGCTCATTATACCGCAGCTTGCCTCCTTGCCAGATTAGAAGTAAAACGGAAACGATTTGCAGGCTTGCAAGCGACCCAATCCGCAGAGGTTCACAGGTAAATTTTCATTTCTTGTGCAGCTTAAGGCGGGACTATTGCTATCGGAGGCTAAGATGACCACAATCTTTTCAAAAATAATTGCGGGTGAAATTCCCGCAGATATTGTCTACCAGGATGAATTGGTGACGGCGTTTCGGGACATAAATGCGCAAGCGCCAACGCATATCTTAATTGTGCCTAACAAGGAAATTCCTACCGTGAATGATTTGACGGCGGACGATGAACGGGTCGCGGGAAGAATGCTGTTGGTGGCACAAAAAGTGGCGGCTCAGGAGGGAATCGCAGAAGATGGTTACCGCTTGATGATTAACTGTAACGCGCACGGCGGGCAAGAGGTATTTCATTTGCACTTGCATTTGTTGGGCGGACGGCCGTTAGGGCCAATGCTTCTCAGGACGGGATAAGCTACGCCCGTGTGATGTTTAGCATACTCACGGCGCAATGGCGTTCACCTCATCGCGACAGACACATGCTTCCCGACTAACGGTGCCGCGCAGCAGCAGGCCGTCGTACTCTGAGCCCAGCCCCTGCGAAACCCAGCCTGCCATGTTGAAGGCGAGCGCACCGTCGGCCGCAACCCAACGGCCGTTATAGGTTCGACTGATATGCAAATGGGTCCCGTTGGAAAAGCCGCCTTCACAGGAGGGGTGCCCCAGTCGATCCCCGGTTTGCACAGGTGTGCCGACCGGAATACGGTCGCGCGTTTCCAGATGCATGTAAGTGATGACCCAGCCTGTACCGACAAAGCCATCGGCGAGTGTATTGGCGCTATTCAAATCCACCACCACCGCACCAAAATCGCTGCGAATGACAACACCGTCGGCCATCGCGGTGACCCAGCTATCCGATTGGATGCAGCCCAGTTGGTCGGCAGGCGGCGCAAAGTCCAGCGCGGCCCAGGCAGACCCAGATGCCCAACCCCCATGTGGCCCACCGGTGTAATACCAGGTTTCACCGTTGCTCCAGGGAAGTTGCAGACTGGGCTGGCTCAAACCATCCGGCCAAAGTGGATCGATGGTGTAGGCGAAGGGATTGCCAAACAGTTGATTGTAGGTGAGCCAAAAGCCAGTGGGGCCGGTTTCTTGCTGCCAGGTGGCGTAGGTCGCTCCATCATGGGCTCCCAACCACCTTTGTACCCCTGCTGTGCCGTCGTTGATGGTTGGCGCATAGCCTACGCGCGTACCGTCGGCCAGTGTAAGGGCATTGAGACCGCCTTCGGAACGGCCGTAAAAGCCCCAATTCAACTCATTGGCCGCCCAGCTCAGTTGGGCATAGAGGCCCGGCTGATTGCTGGCGCGATAGCCCAGTGGAAAGCGTTCCACGACACCGCTTGCCTGGGTGATCCACCCGGCACGATATTCCAGGACGGCCAGCAGCAGCCGCGGATTGACGCTGAAGCGATGGGCCACTAGCGAGAGAATCGCTGGCCCGGAAAGTGTCTGATTTTCAACCACTTCTTCGTAAGTGAGCAAGTAGCCGCTATAGGCGGTCACAAACGTGTGCACGTCAAATCCGCTGGCGGCAGGTCCATACACTAGCTCACTGTCTGGTATTAGTTTGAAATCTGGGCCAATCAATGTCGCAGAGGCAGGTACAAGCAGCGCCTGGCCCACGTACACCAGGTTGCTGTTGTCTAGCTGATTGAGCGCAAGCAGTTGGTCGATGCTGGAACCGTATAGCTGGGCAATATAGCCCAGCGTCTCACCAACGCCTACAGTATGGGTGGTTGTCGTGCTGCCATTGGTGGAAACGGCCGTTTCCTGTGGTGGGTCAGGGGTAGGCGTACCGAAATAGGTGGGTTTGGCGATGGCATCTGCAGGGGCAGGCTCAGGTGTGGGGGGCAGTGGCCCCGTGCCGCTAAACGGCGTGAGTATTGGCGTTGGGGGCAAATCTGCCTGACCAGGAGTAACGAAGACGGCCGTTTCTGGATCAGGTCGTTCACAGCTTGACAAAAAGAGTGAAATCAGTACAAGCAGGAACAGGCGTAAACACCCCTTTGCAATGTAATTACCTCTCATTGCAGAGATTGTACCTCAGGAAGGGGTGAAGATACACGGCCTACGATTCTTTCAGCTGTGACTGAACACGAACGGCCAAATGTAATACCTGTTTGTAATTTACCGGTTTGGTTAAAATAATATCTGCCTTTTCATTCAAAAAGGCTACCCGGGTGCCTTCAATACTGGTCGCAAACACCCAGGTGTTCTTAAGGCGCACATCATCTTTAATAAACGTAAGAAGCTTTTCACCAGAGACACCGGGCAACTGCAAATCCAAAACGACGACGTTCGGCACCTGTTCCTTAAGATAGTCTAGCGCTACCAACCCGTCATGTACCGTATGAATATCATAGCCCGCGTCTTCAAATGCGGTTGCAAAAAATGTTGCTAACATTTCATCGTCATCAATAATTAATGCGGATAGCTTTTTCATACTTCTTAAATCCCCCACAGCCTAATTAAACTGTTCCTTGCCAATCAGCGACTCGATTTTAGAAATCAATTGCGA
>CBDUOF010000012.1:0-30196 GCA_965368765.1 uncultured Anaerolineae bacterium
GATGTGCTCAAAACGGCCGTTGATCTCTTACCTTTGAATGATGTATCTGCCCAAACCCCTATCGAAAGCACGCGGCTAAAAAGGCTTCTGGCTGGCTTCAGAGGCACGGCACCAGCAGACCAGCCTGCTTTAGTAGAGGCAATCCTAAAATTAGCGAACATGGTTCAACTCTATCGTGATTATCTTGATGCGATTGAGCTAAACCCGATAGCTGTTCTGAGCGAGGGCAAAGGAATTTGTGTTTTAGATGCGGGTATAATCCATAGAACAACTTATAATTGAATTCGATTTCGGCACAACAAGCAGTAATGCTTATTGCGTATTCAGTAGTTCACTGGCTGTGACACAAATAGCGATATGTCATCTGTCCAATCTGCAATAGTGAGATTAAGGAGAACACGACCATGACCTTTTTAGAAGAATGCAAATCGTACGCGGCGCCGGTGTGGGAGCGGTATATTCATCACCCTTGGATCGAGGCGATTTTTGCAGGCAATTTAACCGACGAGCAATTCAGCTACTGGTTAATCCAGGATCTCCCTTACATTGGCGAAAACAGCGGCGAACTCGCCAATCCTAAAGTACCGCCACACAATGATTGGGTCAGGATTCAACGAGAATACGGCGTGCGCTCGGCTGAATCTCGTGTGGAGTTACGGATGTTAGAGCGGAATGATGTAGATGCGTTTGCACTCACTCGCTGGGCGGCTCGACCGCGGCGCGAGGCGTTTATTAACTTTTTTGTCAGGACATTTTACGAAGGGACCTTTGGCGATATTTGCTGTGCAGTTTATGCTTGCTACTGCTTTGCTGACACCTTTGGCGAACGGTATAAGCGAGAACGGCCGTTAGGATTGCCACCGTTGCAGCAGCAATGGCTGGAACAATGGACAGACCCTTTCTACAGCAAAATGCAAACTGCTACCGAAGAAGGCATCAACGAATACGGCGCACATACCACCGACTATGAGCGCAACAAAATGCGTTGGCTCTTTCTGCGTGGTACGCATCATCAAATTGGCACCTTTGACGCCGCTTGGAATTGCTCTGATCCTTGGCCTGGTGAAGGTGAGGAATCTAGTGTGCTGGCCGGCATGCCACACTGATTGTTATCAACGAACTTTGATGTTGCGTCGCAGGAGCGAAGCCAAATTGAGTGGGTCAGTGATCGACTGAAAGCGGATAATGAGGCGCGTTCAGCTACACTTATTTCCGTTTAGGGATCCGGATACCGTTCCCATTGGCTCATGCTGTAATATTCGTCCCACAACATCGTTTCGTGCCGGACGCTCGTCATGAAAATCTCTGCCATGCGATCCATTTGCTGTTCTGTACTCAGGGCTGCCTGTCGGTCTAGCAAAGCATAGGCCGTTCTTGCATTCTCACGATGGGTCGGGTCGCCATGAAAAGCAAACCACTCTTTGTATGGATTGTCTGGCGTCACCTCTTTCTCTTGTAAAAGGCGATGTACCGCCTCACCATATCCCCACTGACAGGCAAGCAAAGCCGCCTGAACATCCCCTAAAGAACCATGATAGGCACTGGCTAATTGATGGCGAGTATATGAATATTTCAACGGCCCCATCGGATAATTGAGCAAATCATCTCGCGTTAGTCCCATCGTGGCGGCATGTTTCTCATGGTCACGCATTTCGTCTTGTACCCCCCGAATGTGCCCCAAAAACACTTCCACATCTTGAGGGTCGTCTGCTTTGAGGATGCCCAGCGCACACACTTTGACAAAATTATGTAAGTAAGGGTAATCGACACGCAACCAATATTGAAAAGATTCTTGCGGCAAATCACCGTTAATTAATCCTTGCAAAAATGGCTTTTTGACTTGAGATTGCATGTAAGGTTCGGCTTTGACCAATAGCTTTTGACTAAATGACATGGGGGACCTCAAATTAAATTAATCCTTTAGCTTTCTTTCTGGCAAGTACATGTTCTACGAAATCAACCCCACACCGTTCGGCGAAGCCACTGGCGGGGAATTGGACAGCCCATTGATAAATGATTTCGGGGGTGATGGGACTAGGTTTGGGCAACGGGGGTTGCTGGCGCACGTCGTCGAGGGCCGATATAACGCTGCTGGCAATGCGTGTATACAGTTGGTCAGTCAGGTCAGTGAGCGAATCTGTTTGTTCTTGTGCTTCACGATACCATGCTAACGAACGGATTTTGACATTGTTTGTGCGCGGATAATGCGTCGCCATTAAGTTCCAATCTTCGCGTTCGCCATCGCCGGAAGTGCGCAGATCGGTGCGCAAGATGACCGAGGGGATATCGAGCATTTTGGCGAACATGAATTCAACAACTGTTCCAGAATCTATATCCGGTCCATCAAAGTTAAACAATCCTAAATCACAGGCCATTACTTCCATTAAATCGGTGTTGCGAATATTCACACCGCGAAAGTCGACAAATTCGAAATTTTGGGGAACTTGGCAGGCATATTGCCCCTCAGATAATCGTTCGATGAAGTCTGCCAAAACAGCGTTGCCAATCAAATGTTTGTGGTCAAATAAATCACCTGCAAAATAAATTGTGTAAGGGTCACTCATGATTTTCTCCATATCTATGCCTGTCGCTTTATTTAGCCTGCACCATCAACGATTCCAACCCCCGAAATTGATCGCTGTCATGAAATGACAGCAGATCCTCCAATTCTAAGTCAAGCAACCGTATCAGCAAAACCGGTAAAGGCTTCGTGTTTTCTGGTAAAGGCCGAAAGTTGCAGTTTTTTGAGCTAGCTGTTGCGGTGAAAAAATTAATGGTAGCTAATGGAACAGAGTTGGCTACAGCCATGTCAGCGTCTAGCAATAGGGTAATCAACAACCATCTTTGCTTGACTTGTTGCATACGCTCTGCTGCCAACTGTCGAGCTAATCTGTGCCGGCATTTTGCCTAAAAAAATACGGGCCTGGGTCAGATCTATGCCAATATGACAGGCCAAACAGTGAAGCCGACTGGTACAGGCCAGGCTTCAGCGCTAGGTTCAGCGATGCACGCTGGGGTTGCAGCAGGTGTCTACCCTAAGATTCACGTTGCTGCCGGTAAGATAGGTAAGCTCAAGCCCATCGTGGTTGAGCCTAATCCAAAAAGCCAGTTTGTCTATGACACGTTCTGTGAAGAGTATCAAGAGCTTTACGATTACTTTGGCAGTGAGGTTAACGATGTCATCAAACGGCTCAAACTAATCCGACACAAAGCCTTGGATGTTATCTGATTCAGAAGGGGTGCGAAACAAATATACACCCCACCAATGACATAGTAAACGGCCGTAAAATTGCAAATATGACCTACACTGAAAAGGTGTCTAAAAAGGTAATGGATCGATACTGTTGATAAAGTTGACGCCTTGAGCCTCGAATTTAGCGAATTGCTCCAATGCAAGGGCATGAAAGTCGATATCGGGGTGTATAACTGGCGAAGAGCAATCACTCAAGAAGTATATCTTCCGTAAGGCCATCTCTGTATCGGTAAACTCTTCAACAATGTCGGCCAACGTCTCCAACACGCAATGACTCTCAGCCTCACCAGCAACGACAACCACATCCGCCTGGCTCAACGAATTGAGAAACGACCGATTCTTGCCGCTTAAGGGTTGATCCGGTTCTGGTACCTCAGGCTGAACGATGGAGTAATGCTCTGTCGTAGGAATGCTGCCTTTATTTAACCATGTCGGTGCGACATCACGCGCAAAGCTATGCCATAAAACTGAGCTAAACAGCTCTGGATCAAGTGCGTTACCAACCCCGCCAATCATCACATGGTAAGGCCAAATCGTCAGCACTTTCTTGGCCGCCTGCTCTAACTGTTTGACATAGTTGTGCGACTGTTGGGGTTGCTTCAAAGGCCGCCATTTACCCGCCTCAATATCGGCGAAGCTGATCAGTGTAAATGGGGCTGGATGATTTCCATCTTCATCGGCCCACCAAGCTGAATGAAAAATCTGGTGGGGCAGATGTGAGTCCAGCGAGCAGGTGATTTGACTGATCCGGTCGGCATACTTATAGATAAATTCAATCGTTCGTCTCAGATCATCACCAGCACCCGGTACAAACAAGCTCCCCTGTTCATGACAAAAATCCACCTGCATATCAATCAGGACGAGATGAACCGATTGCTCATCGTTGGCTGCAGGCTGGAGTTGTGCCTCTCGAGCTGAGGAAGCAATAGACGCAATGTCGGGATAATACAGTGTGCCAATACGACTGGGATCATAAATTGCGGGGAAGGCTTTCATTGTCTAAGCTCCTTGAGGTATAATCATGTTGCCGATCAGGCTGCAATTCGATAATATCATAAAGTAACGAAGCAACCAGAATATTAGTAGAGGTGCATTGTCAAACTTATAGACCTTACCATGCCTTTTAGCCCTGCGGTGACTCCCCTGGATGAGCATCCCTCTATCTCCATGTCTCCCATCACCACCCATGAAGCCGATGGGCGCTCCAACACGAAGGTTGTCTTTAGCATCCACACCAGTACTCATATCGATTCCCCCCAACATTTCTATGCCGATGGCACAACGATTGACCAGATGCCCTTAGAAATCTTCTATGGCAAGACCTTCATGTGCGATCTAAGGAAAATTGCCAAGCCGGGGCAAGCGCTTTCCGTAGAAGATATGCGTGCCGGGGGTCTTCCTCCCGATGCTAAGCTGCGTGGTAATCGCATATTAATGTATGCCAATTGGGCAGCACCACGTTGGAATGGTCCAAATCTCTATAAAGGGAACATGTATCTGGCCGACGAGACAGCCCATTGGATGGTTGAGGTTGGGATCGTGGCATTGGCCATGGATTTCTCAGTGGATGGCGCTTATCCCTACCCCTGTCATAAGATATTGCTTGGTGCTGGCATTCCACTAATCGAAAATCTCATCAATCTGGATCAGATCAAAACGTCAGAATTTACCTTGCTGGCCTTCCCCTTAAAAATAGATGGTGGCGATGGGGCGCCTGCACGGGTCTTGGCAGCCGTTGAAGAATAGGCGAATCCCAAGAGACATATATGAAATTAGACCATATTGGCATTGTCGTTCGTGATCTCGAGGCAACAGCCGCAGCTTTAGAACGAATCGTTGGCCTGAAATTGACCGATGTGGAAAACTACAAAGATATCCTCCAGGTTGGCTTTCTGCCCATCGGGGATGTCGATGTGGAGCTGCTGGAGCCAACCAGTGATGATGGGCTTAACGCGGATTTTTTACGCGATCATGGCGAAGGGGTACATCATCTAGCCTTTAAAGTTGATGATTTAGATACGGCCGTTGCCCACGCTGTTAAGGAAGGTGCGCAGATTATTCTCGGGCCCACAGAAGGAGCCCGAGGCAAGCGAATCGTCTTTCTGGCCGGAGATGGGATGGGCGGCACCATTATTGAGCTATTAGAAATTGTATGAAAGTTGCCGTTGCCCAAATACGTCCCGGCTCCGACAAGGCCCAAAATCTGGCAACGACGATTCGTATTCTTGAGTCTGCCGCAGCTCAAGGCGTGGACCTGATCGTCTTGCCAGAGCTTGCTACGTCACCCTATCAGCTACGGAATGCAAATCTAAGCCATTGGGCTGAAGAGATACCGATTGGCTCCGCTCTAACCACCTGGACAGATATATGCCGCCAACACAATATCGATCTTGTCGCTGGCGTTTTAGAACATGCAGATGGCCATTACTACAATTCTGCAATCCATATTGGCCCAAACGGCTTGCAAAGCTGTTACCGTAAAATCCATCTCTTTGGCTGGGAACGGCAGCGACTTTCTGCTGGGCAGCAACAGCCAATACAGACACAAGCTGGCGAAGCAAAAATAGGTTCACTCGTCTGCTACGATTTGCGTTTTGTTGAATTGGTACGGAGTGTGGCGCTAAACGGTGTCCAGCTTCTTTGCGTGCCAACGACTTGGACGAATGTCGGTAAGCCAGAACCATTTGACCGCTTTGGTTTACCCGCCGCTGCCCACTTGGCACTTGGTCACGCTTACGCCAACAAGATATTTATGTTGGTCGCTGGTCGTGTTGGTAAGGAGGCTGGGGTTGGTTATTTAGGTGGCAGCCTGATTGCTGGTCCCAACGGCCATTTGATCGCAGGACCGGCCGCTCCTGATGCCGAAACATTGCTAATCGCCGATATTGAACCTAGCTGGGCCGACGCCAAAGAAATCGGCGCCGAAAATCACGTTTTCAATGATCGCAGGGTTGACCTCTACTGACCCACGGTCTGATTATAGGAGAAACGCATGGATCTGGGATTGCAAGACAAAGTTGTTCTAGTTACCGGTGGCAGTAAGGGGATTGGCAAAGCTGTTGCCCTCGAGCTCTCCCGGGAGGGTTGCCGTATCGCGATCTGCGCCCGTGGCAAGGAGATGCTAGCCCAAACGGCCGGTGCCATTCAAGGCGAGACTGGCAATGAGGTTTTCACCGTCACCGTCGACTTGACACAGGCTGATGATGTTAAACGGATGGTGGAGAGCGTCATCGGCCACTTTGGCCGTATCGATGTTCTGGTCAATAATGCCGGTAGCTCACCGGGTGGCATTTTGGAAGAGCTAAGCGAAGAGGATTGGGCCCAATCGTTGCAATTAAAATTTATGGGCTATGTCCGCTGCTGTAAAGAGATCATTCCTTATATGCGCAAGCAGGGGAAAGGTCGGGTTGTCAACATCATTGGTAATGATGGCGTAAAGGAATCCTATTGGGAAATCACCCCTGGGGCAGCCAATGCGGCTGGTCAAAATTTGACGCTTGCGCTTGCTGGACAATATGGCAAAGACAACATCACCTTTGTCGCTGTTAACCCTGGCCCAGTGGCAACGGAACGCTGGGACGGGTTATTGGTTGCGATGGCACGTGACCGCAACATCACCGTGGAAGAAGCAGATCGCCTCTCCAAAGCAAGTATTCCCCTGGGTCGGATATGTACAGTGGAAGAAGTGGCCGACCTAGCCACATTTATGTGCTCGGACAGGGCTCATTTCATCAATGGAACCATGATCGAAATAGACGGCGGCCAGCGTAAAGCTATTATGGATACTTGATCCTTATTTGAGGGTTTCTGTAAACGCTAGAAGACCTGATCGCTCGCTATGAATGGCACCAGAACGGCATCCCAAGCCCAACGGCGCCAGGTCTACCAAACTCAAATCGACCGCATTCCAAACCTCGACAGCGGAGTGCTTTTATGGCGCTCTACACTGCTCATTGCCGTTTAGCTATGACCGACCAAGTAGATAACATTCTGTGCGACGAGGATCTGCCCCTACTAAAAGGGCAAGGGCAATATGTCGACGATATCAAGCTCGTCGGCATGCTCCACGTTGCCTTTGTTCGTAGCCCTTATGGCCATGCCCGAATCCTGAATATTGACCTCTCCGAAGCACTACAATTGCCAGGGGTGATTCGTATCGTCACAGGTGCGATGCTCCTTGACACCGTTCAACCCATTCGAGCCAGACTACAGAATCCAGATTATTGCTCTACTGATTGGCATCCGTTGGCCTTTGAAAAGGTGCGTTATGTGGGTGAAGCAGTTGTAGCCATTGTCGCTGAATCACGTTACCTGGCTGAGGATGCTGCCGAAAAGGTGTATGTCGAATACGAGCCGCTGCCAGTGGTCGCCAACCCTGCTATGGCTAGCCAGCCCGATGCAGCACTGGTACATGATTCGATTCACGACAATGTGCTCTTGCGGGCCAAAGTTGGTGCTGGGGAACAAGCCGATCGGTTTCGGCAAGCGTCATGTCGTGTCACTGCCACATTCCGACACCCCAGGGTAACCGGTCTACCCATGGAAAATTGTGGTGTTCTGGCTAGTTTTCAACCGAGCACCAGTCAACTGACACTCTACTCATCCAATCAGGTTCCCCATCTTTTACGCGATTCTTTGAGTCGTTGTTTGGGGCATCCGGCGGCGCAACTGCGGGTGATTGCTCCTGATGTTGGTGGCGGTTTTGGAATCAAGATGCAGACGTTACCGGAAGAGGTGGTGGTTGCTTGGCTGGCGTTGCAGTTGCAACGGCCGATCAAATGGACTCAGGATCGGCTCGAACATTTGCAAGCCTCATTCCATGCACGAGACATTTGCATTGAAGCGACGCTGGCGCTGGAAGAAAACGGCCGTATCGTCGGGCTAAAAGCCAAAGCAATCTGTGATGTGGGAGCTTATAACTCTTATCCGCTCACTTGCGCGCTGGAGCCCTTCACCATCGCCAGCGCCCTGCCTGGACCATACGATTTCCCCTACTATGAGTACGAAACGATTGCCTATACAACCAACCGCTGCCCCGTCGGTGCCTATCGCGGCGTTGGCTTTGTCCTCGGCCCCCTCGTCATGGAGGGGTTGATTGAACAAGCGGCTCGCAAACTGGGCATAGACGTGGCCGAATTGCGCATGAAAAATTTGCCAGCAGCCGAGACGTTCCCATTTCGCAGTCCGGCCGGCCCCCTCTATGACAGTGGCGACTATCCAGCGCTGCTCAAGACCGTTTTAGAGAAAAGTGATTATCAGGCGCTACGACAGCGGCAGGCCGTAGCGCGACAGCAAGGCCGCTTGCTCGGTATCGGTTTGTCCTGTTTCGTTGAAGTCACCGGCATGGGACGGGCTACCTATCGGCTGCGCGGCATGGAAGATATACCCGCCTATGATGCTGCAACAATTGTTGTCGATCGCTGGGGTCACGTCTCAGTTGCAGTTAGTACGCCCACGCAGGGGCAGAAACAACGGACAACGTTTGCTCAATTACTGGCGGCCGAGTTAGGTATTGCCCCTACCTCTATTTCAGTAACGCTCGGCGACACAGATACAACCCCTTACGGATCTGGCACGTTTGCCAGCCGTAGCCTTGTCAGTGGCGGTGGCGCTTTAGTTGTCGGGGCCAGAAAATTGCGCGAAAAGCTCATTCAGATATGCGCCTTGCGCTGGGAAGTTGATCCCTCCGATTTATGCTATGCTGATGGCTGCGTAGAAACTGCAGACCACTCGTATCGCTTGACATTCGAGCAGTTGGCCCAATTGGCCCATGAGCCGTTTCAAGAGATGCCAACTGGTATCGAACCAGGGCTCTTTATTCAGACGAGCTACAATCCGCCGCCAGCGGCTACATCAGCATCAGCCCATTTGGTTTTGGTCGAAGTTGATCCCGGCACTGGGGAAGTCATCATCCTCAACTACCACGTCGCAGAGGATTGTGGACGCATCATTAATCAGAATGTGGTTGACGGGCAGCTACGGGGCGGGATCGCCCAGGGCATCGGTATCGCCCTGCTCGAAGAGATCCATTATGATGAGCACAGCCAATTTATGACAGGCACGCTGGCAGATTATCTGGTGCCTGGTGCTTATGAAGCCCCTAAAATCGAAATTACCCACTTGACGACCCCCTCTCCCTGGACGGAGCATGGTGCTAAGGGCGTCGGCGAAAGCGGCACTATCGGGGCGCCAGCTGCCGTTACCAATGCGATTCTTGACGCCATCAAGGTGAACCCGGCTCAGGTCAGATTACCGTTGACACCAGAACGAGTCCTCACGTTGATCGCTTATGCCGAAGGAAGAACCCTTTGAATAACATTCATCCGCAAGGTATTGGCGCGTCGGTGCTACGGCTGGAAGATCATCGCTTTTTGCAGGGCAAGGGGCGCTTTGTCGATGATATTCAGCTGCCACACATGCTCCATGCTGCTGTTTTACGCAGTCCATATGCCCACGCCATTATCCAGGAGATTGACGCTGACAGTGCCCGTGCCTTGAAGGGGGTAACGGCCGTTTACACATTTGCTGACTTACCGCTCGATCTCAAACCGATTCCTGTGCGCCTCAATCCATACGGCTCACTAGAACCCTTTCTGCAATTCCCGCTAGCCAATGACAAGGTACGCTACGTCGGTGAGCCAGTTGCCTTAGTCATCGCTGATAGCCGTTATCTGGCAGAGGATGCGCTTGACCACATTTTCGTCACTTATGAGTCCCTACCCGTTACGGTTGATGTTGAGCAGGAGACGGATGCCGTCTTGTTTACGGCTGCGCTCGACAACGTTGCTTCCCAGTTCAAAATGGAAACGGGCAATGTGGCTGAAGCCTTTAATAAAGCCGATCACGTTATCAAGTCGCGTTTTGTTTGCGGCCGTCACAGTGGTGTTCCGCTGGAAACGCGTGGTCTGGTTGCCCGACGCGAACCTGGCTCTGGTCGACTACATGTTTGGGGCCCCACCAAAGTAACCCATTTCAACCGCGGGGTTTTGGCTCGCTTGTTGGGGTTACCGGAGCATCAGATTCGTATGATCGAACCCGATGTGGGTGGAGGCTTTGGGGTGCGTGGCGAGTTTTACCCGGAGGATTACCTGATTCCTTGGGCGGCTATGGTGTTGGACCGGCCGATTAAATGGATTGAAGATCGCCTAGAACACTTGGTCGCCTGTAACCATTCCCGGCAACAGGTTTACGAAATGGCATTGGCTCTAACAGCCGATGGGATCATCCTAGGGGCCGACATCACCTTACTCAACGACCATGGCGGCTATATACGTACCCATGGCATCATCGTGCCAGAGCTGGCCGCAGCCATGTTTCCAGGGCCCTATCGAATCAAAAACTACCAGTGCGAGGTTCGCTGTCTGCTGAGCAACAAAACCCCGACAGGAACTTATCGGGCGCCCGGGCGCTTTGAAGCCCATGCTGCCCGTGAACGTTTGTTGGATATTGCTGCCTCTGAACTTGGCATCGATCCGGTGACATTGCGCCAGCAAAACTTTATCCGGCCAGATGAAATGCCATTTGCCGTCGGCACCCACTCGCTAGGCGAAGAGATCGTCTACGATAGCGGCGATTATGCGCGCGCATTACAGAGCGTCATCGAGCTAAGTGATTATTGGGAGCGGCGGCAAAGATTGCCTGTGGATGAGCATAAGCGAATCGGGTTGGGGATTGGTTGTTTCATTGAGAAAACTGGCTTGGGCCCCTTTGAAGGTGCCAAGGTTGAAGTTGACCCAACGGGTCATGTGCTTGTTAGCACCGGCGCGGCTAGCGTCGGCCAAGGTATCGAAACCGTGCTGGCTCAAATTGCTGCAGAGCCGTTGGGGTTAGCCGCAGATCAGATCTTGGTGCGCCACGGGGATACCGATCTCCTCCCTTATGGGATTGGTAGTTTTGCCAGTCGGGCGACAGTGATGGCTGGAAATGCCGTTTATGAAGCAGCTTGCACATTGAAGGCAAGAATGTTCCTTCTGGCGGCTGAACTGTTGGGAACGGCCGTTAATAGCCTGGAGATAGCCAACGGCACCATATTTGAAAGCACTAATCCAAGCCATCGGGTCAGCTTCGCCGATGTTGCCCTGCGCGCAAGCCCACGACAAAGTAAACCAGGGGAACAGCCCGGCCTTGCCGAAACCCATTACTTCCGCTGTGACCATATGACCTACGCCTATGGCGCAGTAGTTGCCGAAATCGAGGTCGACTTGCAGACTGGTGCCGCCACGCCACTGAACCTTTGGTTGGCTTACGATGTGGGCACTGCGGTAAATCCGCAACTCGTTGTGGGTCAGGTTGAGGGCGGCGCTGTGCAGGGGATCGGTGGTGCCTTATTAGAAGAATTTGTTTATGATGATCAGGGGCAAATGATGAGCGGAACCTTGGCTGACTATCTTCTTCCAACAATGATGGAAGTGCCACAGATACACTCCTTACGCATCGACGATATTCCTTCAATACTTAATCCGCTGGGGATTAAGGGAGCGGGTGAGGCAGGGATTTCTGGTACTGGTGCGGCCATCGTCAATGGGGTAGCTGATGCTTTACAGGAGAAGGGGCAGCGGGTTAACCAGATGCCGCTGACACCGCAACAGATTTGGCGTTGGCTGGGAGGCCCGATAACGACTCAGGAGCATAACCTATGAAACCAGCGCCATTTAAATATTACGATCCGGACACAATAGATGAGGTCATAGCCTTGCTCAATCAATACGGGGATGAAGCCAAACTCCTAGCTGGCGGACAGAGCTTAGGGCCAGTCCTTAATATGCGGCTGTCTTCCCCTGAAGTGATCATTGACCTCAATCGCGTCGACACGTTGCGCTATATCGAGCCAGCCAATGGACTCCTGCGTCTTGGCGCAATGACGTTGGAAAGCACGCTGGAAGATGATGCTACATTTTCGCAACGTCAGCCTTTGATTGCCGCTGTTATTCCCTACATTGGCCATCGTGCCATCCGCAATCGGGGTACAGTAGGGGGCAGCCTAGTCCATGCAGATCCAGCAGCCGAATGGCCGATGTTGGCCGTCATGCTTGATGCAGAAATTGAATTGGAGGGCCAGTCCTCCGGCAAACGTAGGTTGAAGGCGGAAGATTTCTATGTTGATTTTCTGACGACGGCCGTTAATGATGATGAGCTGGTGACCGCTGTCCATCTGCCAGAATGGCCGACTGATGCAAGTTACTCATTTATCGAGTTTAGTCGCCGCCACGGGGATTTTGCGATTGCTGGCATTGGTGTACAGCTACAGGTTGACCGGGACAATCGCTGTCAGGATGTAAAGATTGGCTTGCTAGGCGTCCACCCAATCCCCTGTCGCGCCAGACAATCTGAGATCATGCTAAGCGGCCAGTTGCTTAGCGACCAGCTGCTTATTGCTGCAGCCCAACAAGCGACGGTCGGAATCGACCCGGGTAGCGATATCCATGCCTCGGCCACCTACCGGCATGATCTAACCATTGTTTTGGCAGAAAGAGCTTTGCAACAGGCATATCGCGACAGCGTAGGGAAACATATCTATGTCTAATCTGACAGCATCAAACAAACGGACGATTCGACTCAACGTCAACAACAAAGCGCATGAACGAACCATTGAGCCTCGGTTGACGTTGGCAGATTTTTTAAGGGAAGAGTTAGGACTAACAGGCACCCATTTAGGCTGTGAGCATGGCGTCTGCGGAGCTTGCACCATCTTGCTCGATGGACAGCCCGTACGCAGCTGCATTATGTTCGCGGTTCAGGCCAATGGTCATACGATACAGACGGTTGAGAGCCTGGCTAAAGACGGCGAATTGCATCCGTTACAGCGTGCGTTCTGGGAAAACTCGGCCTTACAATGCGGCTTTTGTACGCCCGGCTTTCTGCTAACGGCACTGGAGTTTCTGGAACGTAACCCACAACCAAGCGAACTGGAAGTACGCGAGGCGCTGTCGGGCAATTTATGCAGATGTACGGGGTATCAATCGATCATCGCTGCCGTGATGGCTGCGGCTGATAAGGCGACAACATGAGTGAAAAAACAGGCTGCATGGGTCCTTTGGCACGCTTTACCGTTTTAGATTTGACACGAGTTCGCTCGGGCCCCACTGCGGTGCGACAGCTGGCTGATTGGGGCGCCAATGTCATAAAGATTGAACGACCCGATCAGGCAGAACAGCGGCGCCATGGCTCTGATTTCCAGAATCTGCATCGCAACAAGCGGGGGATGACTCTCAACTTGAAGGATGCGGCCGGTGTGGCTCTTTTCAAGCGGATGGTGATGCACGCGGATGTCGTTGTGGAGAATTACCGGCCCGACGTCAAGCATCGCCTGGGCATCGACTACGTAACATTGCGGGCAATTAACCCTGGGATCGTCTATGGCAGTATTTCTGGATTCGGCCAAGATGGCCCCTACGCCAACCGGCCCGGCTACGACCAGGTCGCCCAAGGAATGGGCGGCTTGATGTCAATCACTGGTGCGCCCGGGCAAGGCCCTATGCGGGTTGGCATTCCCATTGCCGACCTCTGTTCCGGACTCTATTGCGCCCTGGGCATTTTGATCGCCTTGCTACAACGTGAGGAGACAGGCGAGGGTCAATGGGTTCAGTCGTCGTTGTTGCAAGCCCAGGTGGCCATGTTAGATTTTCAGGCGACACGCTGGTTGGTAGATGGTTATGTACCGCAGCAAGCGGGCAACTATCATCCAACGGCCGTGCCGATGGGGGTCTTTCCCACCAGTGATGGCCATCTGAATCTGGCCGTAACTGGGGTCGCTATTTATGAGCGCTTTTGTACACTCATAGAACGAGAGGAATGGTTAACCGACCCCAAATTTGCCACACCACAGGCTCGCTACGAAAACCGCCATGAGCTAAACACTATGGTCGATGAAATCATGAAAGGCAAAACCAGTGCCGAGTGGGCCAATCTGTTTAATGAGGCGAGTGTCCCTTATGGACCCATCAATGATATTGCTGAGACCTTTGCGGATCCGCAGGTGCAACATCTCAAGATAGCCCAGCCTGTTGAACATGCCCTTCTGGGTCAGCTCACCCTCCTAGGACAGCCGATAAAGCTTAGTTCAACTGAGTTCAATATCACCAGAGCATCCCCAGAACAAGGAGAGCATTCTATGGAAATCTTGGCTGAATTTGGTCTGTCGCCGGACGAAATCGCTACTTTACGGGCGCAAGGCGTCGTCTAAGTAAACTGCAAAATGTTTCCAGCAATCTCGAGGCTAAATGCGGCTGACTTCCCATTTTGGGAGAAGCAAGTTACGGTTAATTTCTGAAAAGTTCTTGCTTTTCATGTAATCAGCGACGCCAAAATAAGGAGCACAAATAAAGTGACTGATGCAGCCCCGCAAATCATCGCCCGCAAAGAAGAACAAATTGGTTGGCTCATCTTCAACAACCCTGCCCGGCGCAATGCTGTTACATTAGCAATGTGGGAAGCAATTCCCAACATATTGGCAGATTTCGAAGCAGATTCGGAAGTACGGGTGGTTGTTTTGACAGGAGCAGGCAACAAAGCCTTTGTCGCCGGTGCGGACATCTCTGAGTTTGATCAAGTTCGCAGTACGCCTGCCGCTGTCAAATACTATGCAAAGCAGGTTAGTGCCGCCAACAACGC
This sequence comes from uncultured Anaerolineae bacterium, assembly GCA_965368765.1. Classification (GTDB taxonomy): domain Bacteria; phylum Chloroflexota; class Anaerolineae; order Promineifilales; family Promineifilaceae; genus Leptofilum. Next base: position 14,864 of record CBDUOF010000012.1, read on the forward strand.
CATTGCGGTAACTTTCAAACCAACCATTGCGATGATCCGGGGCGTCTGTGTTGGCGGTGGCTTGGGCATCACCCTTAATTGTGATATTCGTATAAGCGTCGAAGACGCCCGCTTTGGAATCCCGGCCGCTAAACTCGGCCTTGGCTACGGACATACGGGTCTCAAACAGTTGGTTGATCTCGTTGGCCCTTCATCTGCCAAAGATATCTTCTACACGGCCAGACTGTTTTCTGCCTCTGAAGCGTTGTCTATGGGACTGATCAACAAAGTATTGCCAACGGCCGTTCTCGAAAGCTACGTCCGCGATTATTGTCAGACCATCGCCCAAAATGCGCCGCTGACAGTCCAAGCTGTCAAAAAGATCGTTGGTCAAATCGTTTCTGAGGCGCCATTGGATGAGGCTTATTGTGATCAATTGGTGAAAAATTGCTTTGATAGTGAGGATTACATCGAAGGCAGGCGGGCGTTCATGGAAAAAAGACGACCAGTTTTTAAAGGGAAATAAGCCCCGGTTCAGTTCGCTTGACAGGAGACGTTTGATAGCTCGAATATGAGAAGAAAGGAAGGTGCAGAAATGAGGCAGGATTTACATGTACTGATTGCGGGTGAATCATGGGAAACAACGAGCATTCATCAAAAAGGTTTTGACATATTCACCACGACATTTTACGAAGAGGGCGTTGGCCCTTTAAAAGATGCTCTTGAGAAAAGCGGTCACAATGTCACGCACATGCCCAGTCATATCGCATCAACAAAGTTCCCGACAGAATTGGCAGATTTGCAAAGCTATGATGTGGTGATGCTCAGCGACATCGGAACGAATACATTGCTACTCCATCCCGATACATTCAACAAATCAAAACGCATGAACAACCGTCTAAATCTACTGCGTGAATACACCGAAAGAGGGGGCGGGCTTATTATGGTTGGCGGCTATATGACGTTTCAAGGTATTGATGCCAAAGCACGTTATGCAAAAACGGCCGTTGAAGAAGTTCTACCCATCACGATGCTTGAAAGAGACGACCGCGTCGAAGTGCCAGAAGGTGTTTCTCCAAAAGTCCAGATTGCGGATCATCCTATCGTCGCTGGGCTGGCAGGTGAATGGCCCGCGTTGCTGGGCTACAATCAAATCATAGCCAAGCCAGATGCCAGCGTCGTGGCAACGGTTGGCGATGACCCCCTACTTGCAGTGTGGACACATCAAGAGGGCCGTGCGGTTGCCTTCGCCTCTGATTGTGGGCCACATTGGGCGCCACCCGATTTTCTTGCTTGGGATGGGTATGGCAAGTTATGGTCACAAATGGTGGCCTGGGCAGGAGGAGCACTATGAAATTGCCCTCATTGACTTGGGGAGACCCGACAGCAGAGCGCTCGGCGGTCCTGATTCACGGTGTCACTTCAAATGCCCAGAGTTGGATACGCGTTGGTCCAAGGCTGGCCGACCAAGGTTATTATGTTGTTGCACCCAATTTGCGCGGACATGGCCAAAGCCCGAAAGCAGACGGCCGTTACAGCCTTGATGAGATGGCTGGCGATCTTGCCGAAAGCGTCCCCAACAGTCCCGAATTTGTCATTGGACACTCATTTGGCGGCGTCATGGCGATTGTTGCCGAAGAGCAAGGTTACTTGAATCCGGAATATGTTGTGTTTGAAGACCCTGTGCTTCACTTCGCCGACAAAGAACTACCTGCGCGACTCCTAAAAAATGACGAAGCCAACCTCCCGCGCGATGTGGAAGGTATTTTGCAAGCAAATCCAAAGTGGGAACGGGTTGATGCTGAAGGGAAATTAGCCTCGCTTGAGTCCATTAATTGGGATCATATGAAGCAGGTGTTTTCGGACAATGCGCCTTGGGACTTGAGAGAGAAAGTTGTAGACATTGCCAAAAAGAAACCAGTATTGTTCATTTTGCCCGAAAAAAGCTTCTACGTCCCAGAAGCAGATGCGGCAGAACTTCGTGAAGCACTCGGTTCTGATGCAGTCGTCAATATTCCTGGCACCGACCACAGCATCCATCGGGATGATCTCGATACATTCTTGAAGACCCTGCATCAATGGATTGCCCAGACACGAAATCGGCATGTGGCACAATGACGCGTAACATTAAGCGTTTCGTACCTTCACCCGAGCAACTTGTTTATACTTTTGGCGGCAATCCTCCGATTATGGCGATCGATTCGGGGGAAATTTTGGATCTCTTCACCGAAGATGCGCTTGGTGGTAAAGTGCGTTCTGTTAATGATGTGCCAAGTGAGGAAGCAAAACTTCCCTATATCAACCCGCAAACAGGCCCGTTTTTTGTCAATGGTGCAGAGCCAGGTGATACGCTTGCCATTCACCTGCTTGACATCCGTCCAGCACGTGATTGGGGGGTCAGTACCATATCCCCCTTGTTTGGCGCTCTCGTCGGCACAAAACAAACGGCCAACCTGCAAGAGCCTTTGCCAGAACGTGTCTGGATTTATGAGGTGGATTCCGAAGCAGGTGAGGTCATTTTCCGCGCCCTTGATTCTGATTTCAGTACCAGATTGCCGCTTGACCCCTTCCTCGGCACGATTGGCGTTGCCCCGCCACCTTTTGAAGTGCGGAGCGCCCTCGTTCCCGACACCTTTGGCGGAAATATGGACAGCCATGAGGTTCGGGCTGGCACAACCGTTTATCTTGGCGTCAACGTACCGGGTGCGCTTTTTTCAATTGGGGATGGTCATTATGCCATGGGGGATGGCGAAATATGTGGCGTGGCTGTGGAAGGCGCAACGAATACGATGTTAGCCGTTGATCTGTTAAAGAATGTAGGGTGCGCGTGGCCACGCCTGGAGAACGATGACGAAATAATGGTTGCCGGATCCGCCAGACCCTTAGAAGATGCGGTTCGCATCGCCTATACACAACTTGTCTACTGGGTTATGGAGAGTGGGTTGTCACTTACGGACAGTTATCAGCTAGTTAGTCAGGCGGTCACAACCAGAATCGGTAACGTCGTTGACCCCAACTACACGGTTGTCGCGAAAATCGCCAAGCGCTATTTGCCTGCCCATGATTGGATGCTGGGCATGCATCGCAAACTAAGGGAAATTGGATGGTTCCCAGAGAATGCATAAGCAAGCCACGTGCCTAAAACGGGCAAGCTCCACGCAGCAGCTTTGCTCTTACATCAGCTATCCCTCCAGATGCCACTTTTTGCCGAACTTTGAACGGCAATTTTTTTGCAACACGACTCTGGCACTATAATCGCTTTCAAGCAAGGCAGAAATGATGCAGTCAACTAAAACACCTTTTCGACCAACCCTAAATATCTGGTGGCTCACTGCCGCTGCGTTTTTCGGTTTCTTAGTCTTTGGCTTTACCGATAATCTCAAGGGGCCGACGCTCCCAGAAATACTCGACAATCTTGTAATAAATTACAGTACAGGCGGCACCATTCTGCTAGGCTCCTATGTCGGTTTTGTCGTTGCCAGCTTTTCTGCTGGATTGCTGGCCGAGGCGCGCGGTGTCAAGAGCGTGCTTCTTGTGGCTGCAGCTTCGCTCCTTATTGGCGTTGGAGGCTTCTCGTTTGCCAGCTCAGCTGTTTTGCTCACGTTGTTTATGCTGTTTCAAGGCATCGGCATGGGTGCACTAGAGCTGGGCTGCAATTCACTCATTGTGCAACTCCATGCGGCCGACAAAGGCCGTTACCTGAATCTAATGGCGGTGACGCATGGCTTAGGCGCAACCCTTGCGCCGCTTTATGCTGGGTGGTTGCTGGCGAATGAACAGTCGTGGCGCAGCGTGTTTCGCTGGGATATTGTGTTGATTGGTTTACTGATCGCGTTCTTCGTGCTGATGCGCTTACCACCCCGGCGATCCGATATAGAAAAAAATCTAACGATGCGCGAACTGGGCAGTACCGCCTTTTCGCCGACGCTGCTGCTATTTTATTTTGCGATTACCTGCTATGTAGCGGTCGAAATCAGTATAGGTGCCTGGCTTGTTGAATACCTCCAGCAAATACATGGGTTGGGCGTCAGCCAGAGTACGCTGGCACTATCATTGTTTTTTGGCCTCGTCATGGTAGGCCGCCTGGTAGGGAGCGTTGTAGTTGACCGCATTGGCTATCTGCGTGCCGTTGTGATTGCGATGGCTTGTGGCACGCTCTGTATTGGGATCGGTTTGTTTGTTCCCCAAGCATTCTGGATGCTGCCAATGAGTGGGTTCTTTTTATCGATAATTTTTCCTACCCTAACGGCAGCCGTTTCTAATGTGTTTACCACGAACGTTAGCGCGATTCTTGGCTTGCTGTTCACCTTTGCCGGCCTAGGGGGAATTTTTGGACCCTGGGTGGTCGGTCTTGCTGCGGATCGGGTAGGTATTCAGCCTGGATTTGGTCTGATATTGCTCTTTGGCATCATGACATTACTGAGTGTTTTGAAGTTGGAGAGAACAATGTCAACTTAATGGGCAAGAGTGTGATTGCCACATTCCGCTCTGGCAAGTTAGCAAAATCATCATAGGGCAATGGGATTTGTTTGGTGATGTTTGGGCCAATCATACAGACAGGCCGTTGGCTGTGCATTGTCACTTAGCCTTGACCCTTGGCTTTGAGCATAAAGGCAGGCGCCCACCAATAATCATAGATGGGGTATTTTTGGATGATTGAAAATCCAGCTTCTTCTAGATCGGTTTGCCAGTGAACGGCCGTTTGTTCAAAAGTAACTCTTTCGCTGCTATGAGCAAAGTTCCCAAAAAAGACGGGCATTAGAAAACCCTGCATCACAGGCTCCTCATTTCTGTATTCTGTCAAACCTAGCTCGTATTTGGAGACATAGTAGCCAATCACATCGGGCGTTAGCATGTCAGAAAATAAGGGGACATCAAATTCAGCAATAATGAAATGCTTGCATCTCTTGACACACCAATCTAGCAATGCGGATCGCTCATCCGGTAAAAACGTATGCGCACTAAACGTCATTTGAATAATATCCCAAACTCGCCGCGAGTTAGAACCAAGCTGATCTCGAAATTGTTGCCATTGCATCGGGTAGGCTTGGAATGAAATCTTTAGCTTATCTAGTTCCTGGGTTAGCTTTTCGAGCATGACCGTTGACGGTTCTACCAAATAAAGTTCAGAAATTTGTTCAGATAATGCTGGAAGCAAGGCATGCCCATCGCCAACGCCAATATCGAGCAAGTTTTGGGACCCGCTCTTTTTATAAACATCGTTCATTAAAGCAGATGTATTGGCATATAAAGGCAGATTGCCTCCCCCGCGAATAAACTTTTCGAAGCCTTCTGCTGAAGCATAAACATTTCCATTTTTATTGACGGCCGTTTTTTGCAAAAAGAGGGCTGCCTGTTGAAAAAATAAACTTTGAGGGGCAGCTTGAGATGCTTTTTTCGTAAACTGAAAAGCATCTTCAAATGATTGATCATTATAAGCAAATAAAGCATCAATGAAATAGGAGAGAGGTGGTTTCATCGGTATCTCGCTTCAAATTTAAAAAACATCAAAATTGCCTATCATAAAGGCATGCTTCAAGTTAGAATAGGGCAACGCCTCTTCCAAATATACTTCCTTTTTGACGAATGACCATGCTCATTGGGCATCATCGGTGAGTCCCATATTTAGGAGAATACAGCTATTATCAATGGTCACTCTTCTTAGGTCAAAGCACCAGCAGTTGGCCCAATTTCCAGCGATAGGACGTCAATAATTTACGAGCTACTGACTGACCGATCATTTATTGGCATTATCCTTGCCGATCAAGCCCGAATCGTGGCAAACCAGATGTCTCGCTCAATTGAAGAACAGATGCACGCGCTTTAAGTGGTTTTGATAATTGGCATAAAGCAACGGCCGTTACCCTCGCATTCGTATGATGGAGAAATTAAGTTAGTTGATGCAAAGTCGTATGACGCAAGCATTACACGAACACTTCTAGGCAAATGGAGAATAAGTAATTATGCGTAAAATGATCATTGATACCGACACAGCCTCGGACGACGCCGTCGCTATTATGATGGCTCTCAATTCGCCCAATATTGATGTCGTTGCCCTCACTGTTGTTGGCGGCAATGTTGGGCTCAAACAAGCAAGCATCAATGCCCGCTATACTGTTGAGTTATGTGGTCACGAGACACCTGTTTATGAAGGAACGGCCGTTCCGCTCTTGCGAGAGTTTTACAGCGGCCAATTTTTTCACGGTCTTGATGGCATGGGCAATATGAACTATCCGGCTCCTCAACGCCCAGCAGAAAAGAAACATGGGGTTCAAGCCCTTATCGAACATATCGAGGCAAATCCCGGCATCATCTTGGTCACCCTAGGCCCAATGACAAATGTCGCTATGGCCGTCACTCAAGCGCCCCATATCATCAAAAATGTCAGCCGCTGCATCGTCATGGGGGGAGCCTACCACCTTGGTAATATTACGCCTGCTGCTGAATACAACATTTGGTGCGATCCTGAAGCAGCCCGCATTTGTTTTCGCTCCGGACTGCCAATTGAAATGGTTGGCATCGAGATTTGCCGGGGTGAGGCAAATTTGCATGAAAAAGAGGTGCGTCTTTACAAAGAGGAGATTGATACGCCGCTGTCTAACTTCATCATTGATTGCAACGCGACCGGCTTAAAAGTCAATAAAGAGTGGCTCAGTGAGATCGGTATTGGTCTGCCCGATCCTATTGCCATGGCTATCGCCATAGATCCAAAATTATGTACCAGAAGTAGCAAACACCACGTTGAAATCGAATGTGATGGCACGTTTACGCGAGGCATGACGGTCGTGGATGAGTTAAACGTAACGGCTTACGATACCGCTAATGTCTCTATGTGGCGCCCCATAACGGCCGATGGCTCACCTCATATTTCTGTCTGTTGGGAGCTTGATATCCCTGGATGGAAGGCGCTACTCGAACAGTGTGTCCGCGCCCACGTATGATGGATCAACTCACATTTAGGATTTGCCCGTTTTTAATTTATGATTTTGGTAAACGGGCAAACCTTGGGGTTCGTATCCTTATCAAAAGTTATTTGTGAACGAACCCTTAATTCCGCCTGTACGCTCGCTGATGCCATTCAAGACAAAACAGTCTCGGTCAAAGAAGTTGTGCAGGCGCATATTGCTCAGAGCAACGCCGTCAATCTTTGCCGGACAAGTTGGTCAGGGATACTATCTAAAATAGCAACTATCTCCAGATGCATTTCATACGACAAAGAGGTGAAAAAGTGAATTCTGATAAAAAAGAAAAGTTAGCGTTTGGCAGCAAAGCTGTTTATTATGCGCCAGACGCAGAAACACAGTCGATTAATGCGCCAATCTATATGTCTTCGAGTTTTCAGTACAGTGCTGAATCGTATCAACGTGTTGTCGATGGTGAACGGAAGGGGGTGAATATTTACGGCCGTTGTGGCAATCCCTCAGAATATCAATTTGAAGAGCAAATGATGCAGATTGAAGGGGCTGATGCTTGTCTAGCTACCGCATCCGGGATGGCCGCTATTTCCGTCGCGCTCTTCGGCCTGCTCAAAAGTGGTGACCATATCGTTTGTGACTGGACGACCTATAGTTCAACGCATGAAATGCTCGACCATCGCCTAACCGACTACGGCATTACAACGACATTTGTAGACATGGCCGATGTTGAAGCCGTCTCCGCTGCGCTCCAAGATAATACCAAAGTGCTGTACATGGAAACGATAGCCAACCCCACAATGAAGGTGGCCGCCATCCCTCCTTTGGTGAAACTAGCCCATGAACAGGGCATCGTCGTGATCTGTGACAATACGTTTGCCAGTCCCTATGTCATGCGGCCGCTGGAGTGGGGGGTTGATCTTGTACTTGAGAGTGCGACTAAATTCATCGGGGGTCATAGTGATGCCATCGGCGGAACTATCTGCATGAAATCAAGCCTCTTGCCCGATGATTTTTTGGAGCAGATTCGCTGGAATACGATGGTGAAATGGGGATCTCCTATCTCACCTTTTAACGCCTGGCTACTTCTCCGTGGTATTCAAACATTACACGTGCGCGTGGAAAGAATGTGCCAGACGGCGCTGGCGCTGGCTAAACATTTTGAGGCTCATCCGAAGGTAAATAAAGTTTGGTATCCCGGCTTAGCCTCTCATCCACAACATGATGTCGCCTTAGAGCAGATGCCAAAGTTTGGCGGTATGCTTACTTTTGAGGTGAAGGATGGAGCCGCAGCCGTTGAAGTCCTCGATAGTCTAGAACTAGCTACCTTTGCCGCTAGTTTAGGTGGGGTGCGTACGACCACTCAAGTGCCAGCAACAATGGCCTTTCTCGACATTCCTGAAGAACAACTAACCCGCATGAACATTAGCCAGGGCATGATTCGCGTCTCAGCCGGACTAGAAGACGTGAGTGATTTAATAGCTGACTTTGATCAGGCGTTGGCAAAAATCTAACAAAGGAGGCCCAACACAATGTCCCAAATTCCTGTGATTGATTTATCCCCTTATTTTTCTGGCCAAGACAAAGGTGCAGTGGCTCATCAGATTAGGAAAGCCTGTGAAGAGATAGGTTTTTTTACGATTCGCGGGCATGGTATTCCCCTTGAAACCATCCAAGCAGCCAATGTAGCCGCTCGTACCTTCTTCGACCAATCCTTAACGGAAAAGCGACTGGTAGAATCTCCTGGGGGGATGGGGTATATTGGCCCTCAGGGTGAAAACTTAGCCGCCAGCTTAGATGATGATGCGGTGATTGATGTCAAAGAGTCACTCAACCTGACCCTGCCTATTTCTGCCGGCATTTGGCCGACCTCACCTAGCGCGATACGTACTGATTGCAAAGCCTACTACGATGCACTCATCCACCTTTCACACCATTTGATGCGCCTATTTGCCCTTGCTCTTGAACTGCCAGAAACGTGGTTTGATGACAAAACAGATGATCCCCGAACCATTCTTAGGTTACTGAATTATCCCGAAATGGATCCCGATAAAGCGGGCCAAACAAGAGCGGGAGCTCATACAGATTATGGCACCCTGACTATTTTGTGGTCTCCAGACTCACGTGGTTTGCAGGCACGGTCACGCGATGGCGAATGGGTTGATGTAGTTGCACCAGCCGATCATTTCATTATCAATATTGGTGATCTCATGATGAATTGGACGAACGATCGCTGGTTGTCTACGCTCCATCAGGTGGTGCCCCATCCAGACACATTGGGAAAACGAAGACAATCAATGGCCTTTTTCCATAATCCCAACCCCGAAGCGTTAATCGAATGTATTGCTACGTGCAAAAGCGCAGAAAATCCAGCCAAATATGCGCCAATTCTGGCTAAAACGCATTTAGAAATGAAAATTACCAAGAGCTTGGGAAAAGAGGTTAAATTATAAAAAGCGACAGAAACCACGAACCCGTTGGCACACCCACAGAAGGATAGGTAAATATGGCCGAAGCAATGAATGAAGACATCCTCTACCACATCGGTCTGAAACGAGGCGATGTAGGTCGGTATGTGTTACTCCCTGGCGATCCGGCGCGGGTGCCGATGATTGCCGCCTATTTGGATAATGCCCAAGAAGTCGCCTATAACCGAGAGTACCGTACATTTACCGGTACATTGAACGGTGAAAAAGTATCGGTGACTTCTACCGGAATGGGCTGTCCGTCTACCGCCATTGCTGTTGAAGAATTGGCAATGGCGGGGGCTGATACGTTTATCCGGGTGGGTACCTCGGGCCGCATGCAGGAGTATATTGAACCGGGCGATCTGATTATCGCTTGGGCAGCGATTCGGGATGAGTTTACCTCTCAACAATATGAGCCTTTGGCATACCCTGCGGTGGCCGATCACGACGTGACGCTGGCTTTGCGGCAGGCTGCACGGGCTCGTGGCATGCGGCATCATGTGGGGATTTGTCAGTCGAAGGATTCGTTTTACGGTCAGCATGAGCCAGAGACGATGCCTATCGCCCGAGAGTTACAAGACCGCTGGAATGCCTGGGTGCAGGGGGGAGCACTCTCCTCCGAAATGGAAGCATCGACTATTTTTGTGGTGTCCCGCGTGCTTAATTGCCGAGCCGGGGGCATCATGATTTATGGTGGAACACATGTAGATTTGAGCGGTCTTTTGGAGACGGCCGTTGCCGGCATTGCGAACCTCATTACATTGGACAAAGGAAGCGCATCATGAGCGAGGATGAACGTCAATATCACATCAACATGCGCACTGGTGACGTAGGTCGCTATGTCTTGTTACCAGGTGATCCAGGTCGCGTACCCATCATCGCCTCCTTCTTAGATGATGCCAAAGAAGTGGCCCATAATCGAGAACATCGCACCTTTACGGGTTATGTAGACGGTGTCAAAGTGTCGGTTACATCCACCGGCATCGGTGGACCCTCAACGGGCATTGCAGTGGAGGAGCTCATCAGAATTGGTGCGGATACGTTTATTCGCGTCGGAACCTCAGGCATGATGCAGCCAGACATAATGGAGCCAGGCGATTTGATTGTGGTTTCCGGCGCAGTGCGTGATGAAGGTACGGCGTCGCACTATATGCCTTTGGCCTTTCCGGCCGTGGCGGATTTGGATGTTGTGGATTGTGTGCGCAACGCTTGCATAGAGCGAGGCGTCCGGCATCATATCGGGCTCACCCATTCTAAAGATTCATTTTATGGCGAGGTTGAACCGAACCGGATGCCGCTTGCCGATGAACTAAAAGCGCGCTGGAAGGCGTGGATTGATGGTGGCGTGCTTTGCTCTGAAATGGAGGCAGCGGCTTTGTTTGTCATCTGCTCGTTCCGGCGTAAACGTGCAGGTGGGTTGATGATGGCTGCTGGTAGCCATCATGATGGCATGGCCAATTTGTGCGAAACGGCCGTTGCGGGCGTGCGTCACCTAATTGCACGGGATACGACTTAAAAACTACCGAGCTTGAGTGGGCGTAATTTTCTGTGACGCTGGCTCAAAAGGAGAAACAATGGACAAATTTATGCGGGCGGCTTATGAAGAAGCTGTCAAAGGGTATGAAGAAGGGGGTGTGCCTATTGGATCAGTGCTGGTGATCGATGGGGAAATTGTGGGACGGGGTCATAATCAACGGGTGCAGAAGCAAAGTGCGATTCTACATGCGGAGATGGATGCGATTGAAAATGCCGGCCGGTTGCGAGCCGCAGATTATCGTCGTTCTGTCTTATACACGACGCTGTTTCCATGCGATATGTGTGCGGGCACCTCGCTGCTTTATCGCATCCCCAAAATCGTTGTTGCCGAGGATACCCATTTCCAAGGCAGTGCAGCGTATATTCGTTCGCGTGGTGTGGCGCTAGAAATCCATGACGACCCTGAGTGCAAGGCGCTCATGGCTAAATTTATTGCGGAAAAACCAGAGCTTTGGAATGAGGATATTGGGGAATAGGCGTACTGGTTTAGAAGCTTAAATATTGGGACTGATTGCTGAAATTAATTTACAGACCACGCCAAAGGAGAAAACAGTGGCTAAAAAAGTAATTCTCGATGTGGATACAGGGACAGATGACGCGGTTGCGTTGATGATTGCGGCGCTATCGCCAGACTTAGAATTGGTGGGGGTGACGACCGTAATTGGCAATGTGCCCTGTGTGGTTTGTACAGAAAATACGATGCGTGTATTTGCTCATGTAGGCATCGATGCCCCAGTTCATCAAGGGATGGTCGAGCCAATGGTGCGACCCGATTTTGATCGGCCTGAAGTGAGTGTGATTCACGGCCGTTTTTTACCGCTACCAGAACCAGATCGCAAACCAACCTCGCTGAAAGGGGTGGATTGGCTGATTGATACGTTCATGGCATCAGACGGTGATATTACACTTGTGCCGGTAGGGCCGCTGACGAATGTGGCCATGGCGATTCGCAAATGTCCTGAGTTGGTCAACAAAATTCCTGAAATGGTGATCATGGGCGGGGCACACCATCATGGGAATAGTACTGCCTCAGCCGAGTTTAATATCTGGGTTGATCCGGAAGCGGCTAAAGTGGTGGTAAATTCGGGCATCCCTATCCGCATGGTTCCGCTGGATGCCACTCACCAAGCTCTGACTTCGCTTGATGATTGCGCCAAATTCCGTGAGATGGGCACGCCTGCTGCCGTTGCGACCGCCAGTTTTACTGAACAGCGGATCAAGGGCTACAACGCTACCCAACCCATGAAAGTTAAAGACACGACCCCTATACATGATGCGCTCGCTGTTTGCGCAGTTATCGACCCCAGCGTGCTCATTACGGAGCTCATTCATGTAGATGTGGAAACAAAGGGTGAGTTAACAGACGGCCGTACCGTGTGTGACTTTGCCAGGCGGAGCGGTAAAGAACCAAACGTGCATTTTGCCACGGGCGTTGACGCGCCTAAATTTAGCGCCATGATGTTCGATATTTTGGGCAGAACGATGTAGCTTGGGTTAAAGGCTGTTATAATATTTTATGCTTCCATTCGAGAAGCCAGCAGGACGCCCAGCAAACCTACCCCTGCCAGGAACCCATAGACAATTTGATAAGCAGCTACCGTCATCAGACCCCGATCCAAACCGCTTTGCAGGATAACACCAACCACAGCAACGCCCAGCATGGAGCCTGCAAAGCGCGTCATTGAGTATACACCTGCCGCTGATCCCGTCTGTTTCTCTGAAATAGGATCCAAAGCAGCGCGATGTAGTGCTGCCAAAGAGAGCCCAGCCCCCAGCCCATGGATGACTGTGCCCAACACAATCCATAATACGGACAAGTTCCCAGGCAACAAGGCAAAATAGACCATGATGCTCATTTGTACACTCAGGCCAATCACGACGAGCCAACGCTTAGACCAGCGATCGGCCCATGGCCCACCCAGGCGGATGGAGATAAACAATGCCGTCGCGTGGGCCGTAGCCAATAGACCAATTGCCGAAGCCGTCAACTGATAAATGTCAGCCAGATATAAAGGCATCAAGAAGCTAATACCAATCATCATGGCCATGCGTAAGCCAGCGGCTATGGAGGCGAGACGGAAATTCCTATTCTGTAAAATACCCAGGTCAACCAGGGGGGCATTATGACGCCGTTCCCAGAAGACAAACAAGCCTCCAGAGAGTAGAAACAGCAGTAAGAGTCGCCAATCTTGCAGCGGCTCGACACCCGTTACCGGGCGGCTGGAAATATACAAGACTAGCACGGTAACGGTGCTGCCCAAAAGGAGCGTGCCGCCCCAATCAAAGGAGCGTAGGATGGCCCAGTTGGGCTTGCCGCGTAAAGTCGGAATTTGCCAACGGACAATAATAAGAGCGAATAAGGCCACAACAAGGATGGGCACAAAAATGGTGCGCCACCCTAAAGAGTCCACTAGAAAACCACCCAAAGAAGGGGCGAATATGGACGTGCCTGGCGCAATGGAGTTCCAGGTACCCATTGCCCGTCCTCGCTCTTCTACCGAAAAGCGCTGGGCGATGAGAGCTAAACTGATGGGCGTAATACCGGCTGAACCAATGCCTTGAACGGTCCGTGCGATAAAGAGAGAAAACAGGTCGTTGGCAGCTAAGGCCAGCAGAGAACCCAGACCAAAAATGAGGAGACCCGTAAGCAATAAACGGGAGCGGCCTAACTCATCGATTAAACGGCCGTATAAAGGCATCAGCATCATGAAGGGCAAAGAAAAAGCAATCGTCAACCAGGCGGCTACATCGGCCGTCATGCCAAACGCATCCCGAATCGTGGGCAGAGCCACACCAAACATAGAGCCGTTCAGAATAATGCCCATGGTGGGGAAAAGAAGGGCGATGAGAATAGCGCGGCTTTTTTTGCGGATAGCCGAACCGTGATCCAATTGAGGGGGAAGCTGTTTGGGCATAGAGGAGGGATTATAGTAAAGTGGCGATGACAGGGCTACCTGTTGCCAGGTAGCCTTTAGGCTGATCCAAGTGGAACATTGCCACCCCGTTTTTATGAAGAAGGTATAGTGAAGTCTGATCGCCCAATCGCAGGGTGTTTGGACAGGATTTTTTGAACGGCCGTTAATTCATCTGGCGTAAGGGTTTGGCGATTCACTTCAAGAGGATTCTCTCTTGCCATACGGGTTCCCGCTTGCGAATCTTTGGCATAGGCTTGGAGTCCCTGCATAACTCTGTTTGTAGGCAAGCCACAGTAGTGAAAAATGGTTGCTAAAGTTTCTTCTCGTGTCGCCACCAAATCAGCGTAGCTTACGGCCATTGCTGGAACGCCTTGATTGTGCTGCGCTAAATACCACTCAATAACGGCCAGCCACCATAATGTCAACTGTTGCGCAATCGTAAGCTCCGCTTGCTCCCCGCCAACGTAGCGACTCATATGGCTTAGATCGCCAGCCAGATACGCTTGAAACTCATCTCGCCACGCCACAAACGGTTTGCTTTCTGGCAAACCAACCTGCCGCAGAATTCGCTGAAACGAGGCGACAAAGCCGACAACATCACGATAAAGGAAGAGGTTCTTCCCTAGGGGAAATGCCGCCTGAAAGATGTCCATGACGAGTGTCCCCTGGTTGCGAAATTTGACGGCATGAGACTGTGTACCAGGCTCATGGTGATCCTTGAACAGAAAGCGCATGGTGCTTTCAGCAAGCGCCTGAAGTTCGTTCTCCTGAATGGAAGTAGATTGATGCCGTAAGGTGGCAAACTGGGAGACAACATCTGGCTCAGCGAGGCTCTTGACCAATCCAGAGGCGTTCAGTGCATGATTTAACAGCGTAGAGCCGCTGCGCCCAGTAATGTGAATGAAAATGGGTCTTTGCACAGTTGGCAACTGCCTGGCAAGTTTATGAAACGAACGAAAAGAACATGTGAAAATCCGCTGTGCGTCCTCGTATTGTGATTGATAAACAAAGGGTTCTTTGGTCAGATCAATATGTTCTGGCAACTCGACAAAAACCGCTTGCCTGTTCACATCATCAAAGCAATAGAGGGATACGGCCGTGTTGTCAACAAGCGCTGACGCAGAAACTTCATCCCCATCTGAAAGCGTGAAATCGTTCAGGCTCGCTACAAACCCAACATCTTGACGATGTTTACGCTCAATGTTGAATTGACGAACTTGCATAATTAATAGCCTTAGTTGATTGTGCCACTGCATACCAAATCACGGTGGCTTTCACTCATAGGCTTATACCCTAACACATCCGCGCACACTACCAAACATTGATAATATCCCTCTTCCTTAATGTTCAGGTGGAAGGTATCACCGCGCAGTTCGATGTTGTCTGCACTTATGGACTTGATGGCTGCTTTCCCGCTGGCTAATGAGTGTTAAAGACAGGTGTCATACCGATTACGCACCTCAAATCCAAGAGTTATTGTGGTTTACCCCAATTACCAATTCATAAAATAGCATGTGCGCC
>CBDUOF010000013.1:0-29970 GCA_965368765.1 uncultured Anaerolineae bacterium
AAACCCTGATCATTTTTATATCACGCTTGCAAACTAGCCATCTCGCACTATAATTCTCATTCGGTTCGGAGAGGTCGCATAGAGGCTTAGTGCGCACGCTTGGAAAGCGTGTATACCGGAAGGTATCGCGGGTTCGAATCCCGCCCTCTCCGCCATAATAAGCGCAGCCCATCGCTGTGCTTTTTTATTGCCGATTTTTAATCGTGGTGGATAAAAGATTGGTGAATCTAGCGCAGTATAAGCGTCCACATCATTAATCCTCGAAAGAGCGGCATTACTTTGAGTAAGCGGCCTCAAAATAAGGGACTTTAATGGCAGCCGCTCGCTTAATCTCATAAGCCAAAGCGCGACAACGGCCCAGGCACACAGGCGCGATGCGTCAAAACCCACATTGCCACAGGCTTGGCGTGCCATTACAATAGACTTAACATCGGGCTAGCCCGTTTTCAACGTCAAGCAACTCACAGAAAAACTTTAGAAATTGAAAGCAAGATTTCTCGTGATTTGCTCAAGTAAAAGCCAGATCTGAGATCGTCTTCATTCGAGAATCTTTTTGGCTTTTGCATAAACCTATGAACGCCTATCAAGCCAATCTTTACCTACCACTCATCGCCGCTGGTTTATACTTGGGGATATTGATCCTGCCTCAAATTCGCCGCCGGCAAGAAAAAAACCAGGTTTCCTGGCTGGTTTCCACGCTCGTCCTCTCTATTGGATGGGAATTCTCACTGTTCTTCAGTAGCGACATTCCCTTACCCAATTTCCCTATTATCATGTTGCTCCTGTCCATTTGTGCGCTGGCTGGCACGACAAGCACATTTTTGGATTGGCAACCAGAGCGCCGTTACTTAATTTTGGGGATAACGGCCGTTTTTACGGCCGTCTTCGTCAACATTCTTGCCCCGGATCGCACCTTTGTCTTGCCGGGTGGGCGACTGCTAACCATTACAAATGGCACATTAGCCGTTTATCTCGCTTGGGGGGCACTGGCCGGCACTTTGCTCATCATCACCTGGCGCGAGTACCGTAAGACCCGCTTCCCCTGGCACGCCAATCGCCTCCTTTTCTGGTTTACCGTTCTAGGGACACTGTTCCTTGGCGAATTCATTCAGTTTTTTGACCAACTTGGCTTTATCATTATTGGGCAAACGCTGCGCTTGCTAGGCATGGCGGGCCTGGCCTATGGCATCGCCTCCTTTCGCGTCTTTGACGTGCGTGCCCGCACCCAGCGGGGCATCGCGTTTATTATCATCAATACCTTGTCTGCCCTGCCGCTCATTCTCTCCGTTATTATCGTTTTTCAATTTGGCGAGGCGCTTAATCGAGCCAACGACATCTTCACGTCCATTCTCATTGCGCTGGTTATTACCTTAGGCTTTTTCCTTTACCAACCTTTTCGGCGGCTAATCGGCCGTCTGGTGTACCGCTATCTGCGTGGTGAAGGCGTCAATGCCGGGCAGGTGGTGCGTAACTACAGCCAGGCAATCTCTCGCACGCTAGACGTACAGCAGTTGGCCATTCTCATCATTGGAACCCTAAGCGAACTGCTCGAAACCAATCGAGGCGCCCTCATGCTGGTTACCCGGCTGGAGGATGGCGGCTATGAAATTGATCCAATTCCGGTGATGGGCAGCCTGCCCCGGCTTCCCATCCGCTTTGCCCATGACGATTTGTTCATCAACACGCTTGCTGCCCAACATCAACCGCTGCTGCAATACGAGCTGGATTTCAATCCCATTTTCAAAGCGTTGAACGATCAGGAGCGGTCATGGCTGGACGAGATGACTATGGAAGTGTATGTCCCCGTCAGCAGTGGCCCAGACATCGTAGGACTCATTGCAGTTGGGCCAAAAGTTTCGGCGATACCGTATCAGCCAAACGAGTTGGAACTGATGCATACGCTGGCTGATCAAACGGTTGTTGCTCTGCAAAATGCCCGCCTCTTTAGCGAGTTAAATGACCAACATGAGCATATTCGCTATCTCAACATCGATCTCGTTGACCAAAATGAAAAGCTAGAAATTATGGATCGAGTGAAGTCAGACTTCATTACCATCGCTTCACACGAGCTGCGCACGCCATTAACACAGGTTAAGGGCTATGCCGACATTTTGTCCGCTATGAATGAGGAAAACGCCTTGACGCGCGAGCAAACGCGCGAGATCGTGGGGCACATTAATCGCGCCACGCTGCAGCTGGAGCGGCTCATTACCGCCATGCTAGACGCCAGCCAGCTAGATGTAGACGGCATGCAGCTGACGTTTGTGAAGACGCAGCTGGATACGGTGCTGCGCCTTGCGGTGGAACCGCTCATTCAAGCGATGCGAGAACGGCGAATTCATCTGGAAATTGAGGGGGTTGACGACCTGCCACCTATCTATGCCGACTTCAAGCGATTGGTG
The DNA here is from genome assembly GCA_965368765.1 of uncultured Anaerolineae bacterium. Taxonomy (GTDB): domain Bacteria; phylum Chloroflexota; class Anaerolineae; order Promineifilales; family Promineifilaceae; genus Leptofilum. The sequence continues at coordinate 2,403 of CBDUOF010000013.1, forward strand.
CAATCATTCACTAATTTGCTAGGCAACGCCGTGAAATATACCCCAGATAGTGGGCAAATTCTGGTAAAGACCACCCTTGTGCCTGGCCAAAACGAAGAGGAGTTTCTTGAAATTGTCATTCGGGATACCGGCATCGGCATCGATCCAAAATTCCATTCCTTAATTTTTGAAAAATTCTTCCGAATCGGTGATCCGCAGCTGCACTCAACGGGGAACACGAAATTTAAAGGCGCTGGCCCGGGGCTGGGCTTACCCATTGCCAAAGGCGTTATTGAGGCCCATGGCGGGCGTATTTGGGTAGAGTCTGAGGCAGAAGATGAGGCGCGTTTGCCAGGCAGCAGTTTTAACATTGTACTACCAGTTCGGCCGCCCGGCTCCGAGGATGTTGTGGATGGGGAAACGGCCGTTCGCCCGGCTTACCTTATTGGATAGTTATTGGGATTATGGCGTGGAGATTGAGAAACGACTTTACCGCTCCCGCTTGATTCTTCAATCGTCAGGCTCTTTTTAGGAGACACACCATGCCAACTGAAAATCGCAAAAACGCGCTAATCCTTTCCGGCGGTGGCGGCCGCGGTGCTTACCATGTGGGCGTCATGCGCTTTTTGGAGGAGCATGAATGGTTTCCGAATATTGTTGCTGGCACCTCAATTGGGGCCGTCAACGGGGCGGCGATCGCCTCAGGTCACAATGCCCACTCATTGTGGGCGCTGTGGCAGCGGCTTACCAGCGATGATGTGCAAAAAAAACATTGGAACGTGCTAGACGGCAACTTTCTGCTTGATACATCTCCCTTGCGCACCACGCTACAAAAGCATGGGTGGGTCAATTTCGACAGACTAAATTCGGCAGAAGCGGCCGTTCATCTCCGGGTAACCGCCACCGAAATTAACAGCGGCCAACTACACGTATTTGGCAACAGCGATGACGTTTATCCCAGCAAAATGCGCCGCGAACTGATAGAGCTGAACCACATCATTGCCAGCTGCTCCATACCCATTGTTTACCCCGCCACCCAGCTCAACGATACGCTCTATTGGGATGGGGCCACCGTGGCCAACACCCCCCTTGGCCCCGCCATTGATGCCGGAGCCGAAGAAATAGTCGTCGTCATCATGACGCCCTGGGATGGGGATGATGGGGTTGACGCCAGGCTACCTACGCCGAAAAACATCCTCACCGCCGCCAGCACCATGCTGGAGTGGGCCCTGCTCGCTTCGTTCCAGTCTGACCTAAAAATGTTCCGCCGCATCAATGAACTCGTGCGCCTCCAGGTAGAAAATGCTCGACTGCAAGCCACCAACCGACTGTTAATGAGCCAGCTGCGCGGCGAAAAGCTGGATTTAGAAGATAAAGATGGCAACGGCATTCCCGACATCTTTGAAGAAAATTTCCATGCCCTGCCAGAACCAATCATCGTTGCACCAAAGAAAGCGATCCCCGTTGATCGCATTATTCGCTACACGCCGGATGGGCATGAAAATTTATATAGAATGGGGTATGAAGACGCCAAACGGGCGTGGAAAGCAGCCGGTAAAGCGGTAGAGGGAGAAAGCTGATGTTGAGTGAAAATCCCAAACGCGCTCTGGTGCTTTCTGGTGGGGGCGGGCGCGGTGCATACCATGTCGGCGTGCTGCGTTTTTTGGAGGAGCATGAATGGGTACCCGATGTGGTGGTAGGCACATCGATTGGTGCGGTCAACGGTGCAGCAATTGCATCTGGCCATACGGCCAACTCGCTGTGGGCGCTATGGCGGCAGCTGCGCACAAAAGACGTACAAAAGCCAAACTGGAATCCATTTACGGCCGTTTCCCTTCTAGATACGTCTCCTCTGCGCGACACGCTCATCAACGATGGTTGGATTGATTTTGATCGAATCAACTCGCCTGAAAAAGCGGCCGTTCACCTGCGCATCACCGCCACTGAAATTACCACCGGATTGCTGCACATCTTCAGCAACAGCCTAAACAGCAAAACCGACATCACGATCGAGCATATCCTCTCCAGCTGTTCCATTCCGCTGATTTACCCGCACACCAGTTTGGGCGACACGCTCTACTGGGATGGTGCCGTTGTGTCCAACACGCCGCTTAGCGCCGCCATTGCCACAGGTGCAGAAGATATTATTGTGGCGGTGATGACGCCAGTTGGGGGCAACCAAGGGGCAACAAAATCGGACCCGCCCAAAAATCTATATGAAGCGGCAAGCATGACCCTGGAATGGGCCTTGCTTGCCTCCTTCTACGCCGATGCAAAAATGTTTAAACTCATCAACAGTTTGGCCGCAATTCGGGATGAGCTCGACAAAATCCAGGCCGAATATCCCGACATTGTGACCCAATACATGCAGGAGATGAGCAGCCTGGTTGGCGCGAACGTTCGGCAAGATTACAAGCGGCTGCAGATGCCGCTGATCGCCGCGCCAAAAGCATTTATTCCCGTGGGACAAATTGTGAGTTACACTCAGGAATGGCATGAAAAACTGTACCAAATGGGCTACGATGACATGAAGCTTGCCTGGCAAGAAGACGGCCGTATCGTTGAATGAGGTTGAGGCATAGATGGTAACCAAGGGGCATGCGGATTTCCTGCTACCCAAGTGGCAAATTCAGGAATTCATCCAACTTATCCGGCAACGATACCCCGATTGGGCAGATTTTGCTCATCCCGACTTCATGGCTGATGAGATTGCCTACAAGCAGGCTACCATTGACAAAGCCCAAGAGTGGCTTAGCCAGGCTGCCCTTGATCAACTGCTGGCAGATGGCGCGTACGAAACCTTCATCGAGCGGCTAAGCAAATTGGCGCAGGACAACAATTTGCTGTGGCGCACCGTGCCTTCTTCGGGAGATACGGCCGTTCTCAGCCATCCCCAGCTCGATGCCCCCAGCTTTTGCATCCAGCTGCGCAACCTGCTCTACGGCCACCGCCCCACCCCAGATCGCCTGCAAACCTTCTCTGACTATCTGAGCGCCAATGACTTGCCCAACAAATGGCCGTTTGCCACCTACTATCTATTTTTGTGCCATCCGCAAAGCGAGTTACTCGTCAAGCCACGCACCGCCCGCTGGTTCCTCAAATTTATCCAGCCAGATGATCAAACCAATTCCACCATTCCTCAGAACAAGATGCTGATCACCAGGGAACCTTCAGCCAGCAGCTACGCCATTCTGCACCAGCACACCAATGCCCTTTATGCGTCTCTGGCCGAGTACGGCGTGCGCGATATGGTGGATGTACAAAGCTTCATTTGGGTCTGTGAGCAGATAAGCAAGCAGCAAACGGGGCGACTTAGCCGCAAAGGGCAGGTGGAGCTGGATGTGCCACCCACGCGATCGAGTCCAATACGGTATGCGCCAGTTCTGGAAACGGCCGTTCTCCGTGAACCCCACCCGGCCGACTACAGCCAACCCTACTCTCTGGAGCAATGCGTCAACGACACTGGCTTACCAGCAGAGACGCTTCGTCGTTGGCTCCGCGCTATCGAGCGCAAGGGGCAAGCCATTCTGTACGGGCCACCCGGCACGGGCAAAACCTTTTTAGCTCAAAAATTAGCCCAGCACCTCACCCAGGCCAATGATGGCTTTGCGGAAATCGTGCAGTTTCATCCGGCATATGCTTACGAGGATTTTATTCAGGGGATACGGCCGTTTACCGACGATGAAGGCACCCTGCACTACGATCTCGTGCCTGGTCGCTTTTTGGATTTTTGCCACCGGGCCAGTCAGCACAGCGGCTCCTGTGTCCTTATCATCGACGAGATTAACCGAGCCAATTTAGCTTCCGTTTTTGGTGAACTCATGCTCTTGTTGGAATATCGTGAGGCGTCCGTCCCATTAGCCAGCGGCGGCAGCTTCCACATTCCGGCCAATGTCCGGCTGATTGGCACAATGAATACGGCCGATCGCTCCCTCGCACTGGTGGATCACGCCCTGCGCCGCCGTTTTGCTTTCATACATCTGCCGCCCAACTATGATGTGTTGCGCCACTTCCACGTAAGCAATGATTATGACCTGGAGCCCCTCATCAAGCTGCTGGAGCGGCTCAATCGCCAAATCGCTGACCCGCACTATCTGGTTGGCATCACTTTTTTCCTAGACCCCAACCTCGCCAGCCAACTTCCAGACATTTGGCAGTTGGAAATCGAACCCTATTTGGAAGAATACTTCTTCGACCAGCCCGACCAAATTGACGCCTTCCGCTGGGCAAAAATCGCTAATCAACTCTCCTCCTAATCACCTCTTCTTTTGGCGCCGAGAAACGATTCTCGTATGCGCCTTGCCCAGCGGCAAAGTTTGTGGCAATGGTTAGCCAAACAGTTTGGAGAAAAACCCGCGCACCCCGCGAGACGGCCGTTTCCCTAGCACTTCCCCCGTCTGTCCATTCACCAGGAGATCAAACGTCTTGCCATCCACCGTGTAATGGGCCAGCCAGCAGGGCAGCAGGGCCAGCTTAAAGGACTCCACCACCAACCCCAGCGACCCCAAACGCAAGCTGCGTACATCGTCAAATGTGAGCCGCTGTGGATTGCGACGCAGCGTTTGCAGCACCTGCTTCCGTGCCTGAATCGAGGCGTTGGCCAGGGGGATCGTATGTCGTTCTGCAGGCCAGTCCGCCAAATACCCACTGTCGTAGGCCACCAGGCCATCCATGTCGAAGGCGGCAAACCCATTGATGAGATCGCCATTTAGCTTGTTGCTGGCAGGGACACGCACATCGTCGCTAAAGGCCAGATGATTGCCGGAAATCGGGACCCAATTGTCCCCCTTCTTCACCTGCCCGCCCCAGCGAATCTCGCCGCCCACGTCAAACGTCCACAGCGGCAAATAAATCCCGATAATGGGCGATAGGGACGGCCGTTCCACCTTCTGCTCCGTCAGCCAAACCCGGATCCCCTTTTCTGCCTGCTCCTGTGTCACCCGAAACGGAATCATGGCATGCGGCGGCATCATTTCATGAGAAGCGGCCGTATCTGTCACGTAGACAGAGTCACAGTAAGGGCAGGTCATCGATAAGGCTTCGGGAGCCAAAACAAATTCTACCGCACAGCCGTCGCACTGAAAGGTGCGCATCTGCACCGGTGCCAAATGGCCCTTGGCCTGCGCCAGCGCCGTGGTGAACTCCTGCTCAAAGGCGCCTTCGCCAAATTGACCGTTTTTGGGCTGCGGCTCGTTTGTGCCTACGCCTTCTTCATAACCACAAAAGCCACAGCGTAGCTTGCTGCCGGCAGCGGCATAGTGCAGCTTACCGGCACACTGCGGGCAAACAAATTGCTCGGCGCTGGTTTGTGCAGGCGTCTCAGCAACCGTTTGCTCCAGCTGATCCGGATCGATAATTTCTTGAGCCTGCAAACGGCCGTCTAGCAATGCCAGCCCGCGTCGCGCCACGCCGTGCGTGGGATCAAAGGCCAGCACTTGCTCTAAACAGTAGCGCTTGTCTGCTTGCTCATCGTACACCTGACTGAGCCAAAGCCAGGCCTGGGCTTGCTGCTTCTCATTGGCATCCGTGCGCAACACCCAGGAAAGATAAAAGAAGGCTTCGTCCATCTCTTTTACTTTCGCCGCCGCCACACCCTGCCGCAGCAGTTCACGTACACCAGCCGTGCGCACGTTGGCAAAGCCCACCTCATCGGTGGAAAACTGCTGAATCTTCATCAATTCTTGAGGAGATTCTCGCTGGCGCACAACGGCCTGTTTGCTGTTACAGCGCTCACATTGTCGGAAACGGCCGTCTGCCGAAAACACCACTCGACCGCCACAATTTGCACATTGATTTTCAGAAGGCTTAGGTTCGTTCATAACCCCATTGTAAAAGTTGACCTTTACAAAGTCACTTACACCTCAGTCAGGGTTCTGGCACTTTTCATGTTCCCCCACCCTCGCTCACTTCTCAATTTTCACTCGCCTCTTATCTCGCATATGGTAAAATGTCATCGGATTCCTCCAAAAGAGAAAAAGCGACTTCTAAAACATGACACAAAACAACAGCAGGCAAGACAAGGTATTGGCTGTGGTCAATCGCAAAGGTGGCGTAGCGAAAACCACGACCGCCATCAATTTGGCCCATGGCCTTTCACGCAAACTTATGCGGCGTGTGGAACCAAAAGATTTAGACCAGATTAGCGATCCCAGCAATCTGTTTCAATATCAAGACACCCATTACTACCTGCTGGGCCATGTCCTGCTCATCGACTTCGATCCGCAAGGGCATTGTGCTCGAGGCTTAGGCATCGACACGGGCAAAGCCGATATTGGTGATGTCCTGCTGGAGCAGCGCCACATCACCGAAGCCGTGGTCTCGGCCGACCGCAGCCAGGACGGATTCCCTCGCCCCAATTTGTGGATTTTGCCCGCTTCGGACAATCTGGAGCACGCTAAAGATATTTTACGCGCCCAGGCATTTGCGCACCCCAGCACCAAGAATTATGGCCTGGTGCGCGTCCTGGAAGAACGTCTGGAGGTGGCGCTGGAACGATTTACTTATATTGTGCTGGATTGCCCCCCGGCACTCGACACGTTTACGCAGGCAGTCTACCAGTTTGCCGATTCGGCCATCGTACCGGTAAAACCGGATTATTTTTCGATGGCTGGAACAGGCCAGCACATCAGCTCCATTTTTGAGGCGCAAACCCGAGGCATTGATATTCGCATTCACACCATCCTGCCGACGCTTAATGTGTCACGGCAAAAGCTGGACCAGCGGATGGTCGATGAATTGCGTGAACTGCATGGCGATATGGTGAGCCAACCCATTCCGCGCAGTCAGGCGGTGGCTGAAGCCCCTGCCTTCCAACAAACTATTTTTGAATATGACGCACGATTCCTGAACCCGGCAACGATCGCATACCAGGCATTAGTGGACAGGGTGTATTATGGCTAAGAAAAAGACGAACAAAGCAGCAGAACAAGACAATTCAGTCGATCCATTAAACAGTATTGAAACATTTGATCCCAAGCAGGTGGCAGACGAAACGGCCGTACGCACCGCACGAAAACCCGTTTCTCCATTGGGCCCACCGCAACCCGTCACCACTGCGCCCCAATTCAGCAGACCGATCACCGTTAGCCAGCCAAGCGAAGAAGTCGCCGCGCTCAAGGCGGAAATTCGCGCCCTGGAAAAGCGAAACATTGAATTGGAAACGGCCGTTACCCAACACAAGGCCACTATCGAAGAACTCAAAGCCGAACGTGACGTGCGCCTTAAGCTAGAACGAGAAATGGCCGGCATGGAAGTCGAGATTCGGCAGGTGCGGCACGCCACGGCCGCCCTGGAAGAAGAGCGGCAATCCCGGCTGGAACTGGAGCGACGACTGGCAACATTAGAGGTCATTGCAGAGCGTGCCCAGGAAGCCACAGCCCAGTTAATGGAAGAGCGGCAGGCCCGGGTGCAGCTAGAGCGGGAGAAGGCGACGCTGGATGTGCAGGTGCAAAGCCTGCAAAAGCTGGACACCTTGCTTTCTGAAGAGCGACAGGCGCGCATGAATGCCCAATCCCGTGCCTCCTCAGCCGAAGCCCGGCTGGCCCGAATGGAAGGCGAAATCAATCAGCATGGCAGCGGTAGCGGCGGTAAACAATCATTTTTGGATCGTCTACGCGGCCGTTCCTAAAGCGGACAAGGCCACCAGAAGTCCAGAGTGAATAGCGGATTTTTTCAGTTCCGCTTCAGCTAATAAAGTTCCGGGCGGCGGTCGGCAAAGACGGGAATTTTGGCCCGAACGTCAGCCACCTGATCAATATCAATAACGGCCGTTCCCAACATCTCATCTTCCCCCAACTCAAACACCAGTTCGCCCCATGGATCCAAAATGCAGGAATGGCCAAAGAAATCAGTCTCTTTGCTGCGGCCGACCCGATTGCAGGCCACAACAAACATCTGGTTTTCAATGGCACGGGCGCGCAGCAGGGTGCGCCAATGATTCAGACGGGGATGAGGCCACTCAGCGGGCACAAAGGCGACCTGTGCTCCGGCCAGAGCGTAGTAACGAAACAACTCTGGGAAGCGCAGATCGTAGCAAATTGTTAGCCCCGCCTTGCCCCAATCGGATTCAATAATCGTAGGCTGTGACCCAGCGGTGAGGAATTGCTCCTCCTGCATTAGCCGGAATAGGTGTAGCTTGCTGTATTCCCCCAATGAACGGCCGTTTGCATCAAAATAAACGGCCGTATTGCCAAATTGCCCATCCCCCCGCAGCGACAAACAAGAGCCCAGAATCGCTATCTCATGCATCTGGGCCAGCGCCGCTACTTGGGCAAATAAACCTGCGTCCGTTGGCGTAGCGTAGCTCGCTGCATTTTCCAGGTCATATCCTGTAGACCATAACTCTGGAAACAGCACCACATCAGATCCGCGCCGCTTCGCCTCGGCGGTCATTGCTTGCACCGTTCGCCAATTCGCTACCGGATCACCAAGTTTTACATCCATTTGTCCTAAAGAAATTGTTCGTTTCATAACGGCCGTTCCTCATTATTTTTCAAGAAATTTGACAATTCGGTATAATAGTAGCAAATCACAGAAAGTTCTTTGAAAAATGAAGCTCGATTTCTCTGTGATTTGCTCAAGTGAAAACCAACTTTCCGCTCATTCTTATTCAAAATTCTTTTTGGTTTTTACAGTTAAGCCACAAGAACTCTTTTGACGTAAGAATCGCCATTTCTTTGTGGTTTACTGAGGGAAAACGGGAGAATCACTATTCTTTAATTCAAAGGGCTTTCCCGTTATCACCTAGCTGCATCGGGCGTGGTCGAAAATAGAGGTTCGCAGATTTTTACCCCCCCCAGCCATAGTCGTTTTTGCCTAAAGCTTACCAAGAATATGGTCCTGTCGCGTTTGGTAAGAGCGCAACGGTCGTTTTTGCCTCAGCAAATCACGAGCGCCTCTCTACCCTTCTTTTTGTGATTTACAAAACGGCAATCTAACAAAAGGGCAATCTCTCCTAATCGTCGCCAACAACATTGTATCGCGAAAAAATCAACCTTGTGAACCAATCTGACCTAACTGGACGTATCTTCGGGAAATATAAACTATACAGTCGCCTGGGCGTCGGCGGGATGGCCCGTGTCTACAAAGCCTATCAGTCTAACCTGGATCGCTATGTTGCCCTAAAAGTGCTGCACAGTCATCTGGCGGAAGAAGATGAGTTTATCGGCCGCTTCGAGCGCGAAGCCGCTGCCGTCGCCAGAATGCGTCACCCCAACATTGTCCAGGTCTTTGACTATGACACTGAAGGGGACAGCCATTACATGGTGATGGAATACATCGAAGGGCCCACCCTCAAGGCCGAGCTCGATTATCGCAACCAGCACAGCAAGCAATTCTCCCTCTCCGAAATCCACAACATCATATCCGCCCTGGCCAATGCACTCGACTACGCCCATGCACGCGGCATCATCCATCGGGACATAAAACCAGCCAATATTATGTTTACTCAGGATGGCGATGTGGTTCTTACCGATTTTGGCATCGTGCGCATGTTGGGCATGCCGCGCTATACGCAAACTGGCTTTGTTGCCGGGACGCCTGCTTACATGGCCCCGGAACAAGCCCAATCCCTGACAAGCGATCATCGTTCCGATATTTATTCGGTGGGCATCATTTTGTATGAACTGGTAACCGGGCACACCCCCTTTACTGGGAATACGCCATTTGAAATAATCAATAAGCATATTGATGAGCCACTGCCCCCATTGGCACTAGACGAGACAATAGCACCAGAAGTGGGCCCGGTCATTGAAAAAGCGCTGGCCAAGGCGCCTGAAGCACGGTATCAAACCGCAACTGAGCTGGCCCGTGCTTTGCAAAAAATCGTAAAGGAAACGGCCGTTTCCCCTACCACACCCCAGCCAGTTCAACCGTTGGCAACGGCCGTTTCTACGCCGACAGATCCCGCCACGCCCGTCCTCGGCGCTGGCTTCAAAATGCCTGACGAATGTCCCTACCGTGGACTCTTTGCCTTTGGCGAAGACAATGCCGCCAATTTTTTTGGCCGCGAAGCCTTCACCGAACGACTGCTTGATACCGTTCAAAAGCAACCAATGACCGCCATCATTGGCGCTTCAGGCAGCGGGAAATCTTCCGTTGTTTTTGCCGGGCTGGTCGCCCATTTACGCCAAAATCCAGAGTGGCATATCATCAACTTTCGCCCTGGTGCCCACCCCTACCAATCTTTGGCCGCTGCCCTCACTGCCCAGCTAATCCCAAATCAGAGTAAAGCTAAGCATCAACAGGCCGCCAGCCAGCTTGCCAGCCAGCTTCAGCAGCAAAAAGAGGCGCTCATCCCACTTCTGCAAACGCTCCTGGAACAGCAACCGACAGCAAAGCGGATACTCATCGTTTCAGACCAGTTTGAAGAAATCTATACCCTTTGCGCCGACCAGCAGCTGCGCCGAGACTTCCTCGATCTACTCCTGACCGCCCTGGATGTAACAGAATTCCGACAAATGCAGCTTTTCACCTTTGTCCTGACCTTGCGAACCGACTTCTTGAGCCAGGCGCTTACCTATCGCCCCTTTGCCGATGCCCTGCAAAATGCCGATATTAAGCTTGGTCCCATGACCCGCCGCGAATTAAGCCAGGCCATCGCCAATCCCGCCCGCCGCTATGGGCTGCTTTTTGAAACTGGGCTGGTCGCCCGCATTTTGGATGATGTTGGCGACGAACCCGGCAATTTACCTTTGCTTCAGTTTGCCCTTACCGAACTGTGGGAAAAAGCGCGTGAAGGGTATCTCACCCATCAAGGCTACGATGCAATTGGCGGTGTAGAAGGGGCTTTGGCACGCTATGCCGACCGGGAATTCAGCCAGCTTTCTGCTACCGAGCAGCAACAAGCGCGCCAGGTATTTATCCAAATGGTGCGCCCTGGCGCGGGTACCGAAGACACGCGCCGTTTGGCCGGGCGCGGCGAACTGGGCGAGAGCAACTGGCAGCTGGTGCAAAAATTAGCCGATGCCAGATTGGTGGTCACCAGCCTGGCACCCAACGGGCAAGAAACTGTCGAGGTGGTTCACGAAGCGCTCATTCGCGGCTGGGGGCAGCTGCGTACCTGGATGGAAGCTGACCGGGCGTTTCGCGCCTGGCAGGAACGGCTGCGCGCCGCTTTGCGCCAGTGGCAAATGAGCCAGCAGGACGGCGATGCCTTGCTGCGGGGTGCTATTCTGGCAGAAGCCGAGGGCTGGTTGGCTGAACGGGAAGCATTTTTGGGCCGTGAAGAGCGCTTTTTTATTGGCGAAAGCTTAAAGCTGCGAACGGCCGCTCAGCAAGCCCAGGAACAAGAGCGGCTGGATCGGCAGCAAGCTGAAGCACAGGCCCGTTTTGCCCGGCGACTGGGACAGCTTTCGCTGGCGTTGGTCATTATGATTGTGCTGGTGCTTATTTTTGCCTTTACGGCCGTAAACAGTACCCGCATCGCCCAGGGCAACGCCGCTACATCCAGTGCCAATGAAGCCGCAGCGATTGCCCTGCGTCAGGCGTCAGAATTTAGTCAGGCCACTTCGGTCGCCGCCGAAGCGACCGCCCGCGCTGACGCTGGCCTGCGAGCCACTGCCGAAGTGATTGCCGATCGAGAGCGAGAGGATGCCGAGGTGAATGCCCAAAATGCGATTTCGGCTCAGGAAACGGCCGTTTTCAGTGCCAACAAACTCGCCACGGCCGTGGCCATCGCTGAACAAAATGCCCTGGAGGCAGAAAACCAATCTCGCCTGGTCGCCGCCCGCGAATTGGCCGGTATTGCCACAGACCAGTTAAACAGCGACCCGCAGCTCGCCCTGCTGCTTTCGCTGGAAGCTATCAATCTGACAGAAGTCATTCACCTGGCCGCACCGGAATCTGCCGAAGATGCCCTGTTCCGGGCGATGCAAGCATCCCAGCTCCAGCGCATCTTCTCTGGCCACACAGATGGCATCAATGTCGCTGTGTTTAGTCCGGACGGCCGTTTACTGGCAACCGTGAGCCAGGACACCGATGTCAAATTATGGGATATTGCCTCAGGGCAAGAAATTGCGACGCTAACCAGCCATGCCCGACCGATCAACGCCGTTGCCTTCAGCCCGGATGGCAGCTTGTTGGCCACTGCCGGCGACGATGGCTTTATTATTTTATGGAACCTCTCCACCCTGGAACTGGTTACCGTGCTCAATGGTCAAGATGGCGCGGTGAATGACATTCTGTTTCACCCTACGGAGAACCGATTGCTGGCAGGCTATGCCAGCAGCGCCATCCGGCTGTGGGACACCGCAAATCGGCGTTCGCTGCTGCGGTTGCTGGGACACACAGACAGCATTCAAGCGGTTACCTACAACAGCGATGGCAGTCGCTTTGCCTCTGGCGGGGCAGACGGCCGTATCATTGTTTGGAATGGTGACACGGGCGCCTCCCGCTTTTCCATTGAGCCACTCGTGAGCAATGACGGCCGGCCAATCGTCATAAATGCCCTAACCTACAGCCCGGACGGCACCCAACTCTTGGCCGCGAACGCAAACGGCACCGCTACTGTTTGGGATGCCAACGACGCCTCTTTAATTTTCCGCATCGAAGGGCACGCCATCCAGCTGGACGATGTGGCCTACAGTCCCGATGGCTCTATCTTTGCCACTGCCAGTGGCGATAACACCGTCAAGGTGTGGAATGCCGAGACGGCTCAGGCGCTGTACACGCTGTCTGGGCACACGGGCGGCGTAACGGCCGTTGCCTTCCACCCCACCGCTGCCCAGCTGGTCACAACCAGTCAGGATGGCACTGCCCGCCTCTGGAGCACCGAAGCTGGCTTGTCGCCCCAAATTCTGTCGGGACACAAGGGCAACATTTTAGCCGTAGCCTTTAGCCAGGACGGCCGTTTTATGGCCACCGCAAGTGCCGATGAAACGGTTCGAATCTGGCAGATCGCCGACGGCACGCTGACCCAGGTGTTCACGGACCATAACGATATTGTCAACGACGTTGCTTTGCATCCCGATGGCACGCTGTTAGCGTCAGTCAGCGATGATGGAAACGCTCGCCTGTGGGACATTGCCACTGGCCAAGTTCAGCTCCCGGTGATGATCCATCCTTCACCAGTAAATGGTGTTGCCTTCAATCCTGAAGGAACCGTCCTGGCGACCGTCGCAGATGATGAATTTTTGCGCTTTTGGGATCCGGTCAGCAAAGAATTGTCGAGTCGTCTGGCTTATTCTGCCGGCCTCACAAAGGTCAGCTTTAGCCCGGATGGCAGTTTAATTGCCGCTGGGGCAGTAGATGGAACGGCCGTTGTCTGGAACGTTGTTAGCAATGAGATTGTGCAAATATTGAGCGGGCATGACGGGGCAGTGAACGATATCGCCTTTAGCGATAACAACATTCTGGCGACGGCCAGCAGCGATGGCACCGCCCGCCTGTGGAACATAAACAGCGGCGAAGCGCTGCGTCTCTTTTCTGGCCACAGCGGCCCGGTGTTGAGCGTCGCTCTGAGTGCTGATGGCAGTCGATTGGCGACTGGCAGCGTCGATCGCACCACGAAGCTGTGGGATACGGCCACGGGGCAAGCCCGCCGCACCTATCTGGGCCACACATCGGCGGTCAATGCTGTGGTCTTCGACACCAGCGGGTTGCGCCTGGCCACCGCCAGTGCAGACCGCACTGCCCGCATTAACAGCCAGGAAAGCGTATCCAATTTGTATAACCGTGCGTTGCTGCTGGTAACCCGCGCCCTTAGTCCAGATGAGTGTACCCAATACCTGCGCGGCCGCCCCTGCCTGACATTCCCCCCCTGATTTTGTTGCCAAGACGGCCGTTGTCTGCCAAAATTTCTGGCAATATCCCGAACAACCGCAAACCGTTCCACAATCTGGAGGATTTTAGTATGAGCTATTTGGCGCAGCGCGTCGCGGGCTTTGGCACCACCATTTTTTCTGAGATGACCTCGTTGGCCAATGCCCATGATGCCATCAATTTAGGGCAGGGCTTTCCAGATTTTGCCGCACCCGATTTTTTAAAAGAGGCGGCGGCAACAGCAATTTATGCTGATATAAATCAATATGCTCCGGCAAACGGCCGTTCTCAACTGCGCCAAGCCCTCGCCAAGAAAATCTTCCAGTTTTACGGCCGTTCGGTAGACCCTGACACAGAAATCACTATTCTGCACGGTGCTACTGAGGCCATTTTTGCCACCATCATGGGGCTGGTCAATCCCGGCGAAGAGGTTGTCCTGTTCGAACCTTCCTACGATTCCTATGTGCCTGCTATTCAGATGGCGGGCGGCGTGCCCCGTACCTACACGCTGCGTCCGCCAAATTGGGAAATTGATGAAGCTACGCTCAGGAACCTTTTTACCGACAAAACGAAGCTCGTCATGGTAAACACACCGCACAATCCCACAGGCAAGGTTTTTAACAAGTCTGAGCTAACCCTCATTGCTGATTTATGTCAGAAACATGATGTGATTGCCGTTACGGATGAGGTATATGAGCATATTGTGTTTGATGGCTTAACCCATCTGACGCTGGCGAGCTTTCCCGGGATGGCGCAGCGTACGGTTATGATATCTAGCTTGGGCAAAACGTTTAGCGTGACGGGTTGGAAGGTGGGCTGGACGGTGGCCAACCCCCTCTTGACGCAAGCCATTTTTCGGGCGCATCAATTTATCACGTTTTCTGGAGCGGCTCCCCTGCAAGAAGCGGCGGTTACGGCCGTTTCCAGCGAGGCCCACTTCTACGACGAACTAACGATGCGCTATACTAAAAAAAGAGATTTTCTCCTGGAGGCGCTTAGCAGTGCGGGGCTTACGCCCATTTCTCCGGGCGGTACGTATTTTATAATGGTCGATATCTCAGATCTGGATTTTGCCAATGATATCGCCTTTTGTCGTTACCTTACGACAGAAATTGGGGTAGCCGCCATACCGCCCAGTGCTTTCTACCAAAATCCGACTGACGGGGCGGGATTGGCTCGGTTTGCCTTTTGCAAGGAGGATAAAACGTTGGCAGAGGCGGCCCGCCGCCTGCGAAAGCTCAGAAAATAAGGGGCACTTTCTGGAACTATCGGAAGAAAAAGCATTTGCCTACAAAGATCGGTCCTCATATTGCGCCGCGGCTCGCTGAAGCTCAGTGCCAATTTGAGCACGCAGCCAGTCGGGAGCCAACACTTCCACCTGCGCCCCCCAACTACGAATAAACGGCTGCATCTCTTGGGGCTGGGCCACTCGCACCCGCAGCAAGCATCCACCCTCCTCCGTTTTTTCCAAAGTTTGGGTCGGATGCCACTGGCGCTCATAAATGTGGGGGGTTACTTCAGGGGCAAAGCGCAGCAGCACGTCGGTAATTTCATTGCCGGCCATAATACGCCAGCCAGAGGCCAGGTGACTCTCTAAATCAAACGCTTCCGGGACGGTAAAATTGCGCTTGAGCAAAGTAGCATTTTCCAGCCGATCCAGCTTAAAGGTGCGAATATCTTTGGCCCAATCGTCATAGCCAATGACGTAAATGCCTGAAGGCGTTGGCTCCAGTGCGTAGGGTGCAATGATGCGTTCGCGCAGCTGGCCGCTTCGTGGCGAGCGGTACCCGATACGCACTTTGCGTCCTGTTCCCCACCCCTCGGCCAATGCTTCCAGCACCGCGACCTGCCGCTGGCCATCGTTGAGGGTTTGCACGCGATCAGCGGCCCGCTTTAAGTGGGGTGAGATGGCTTTGGGCAGGGTAATGGCTAATTTGCGCAGGGCAGACGTGACGTGCGGATTATTTTCATCAATGGTGCGCGCCAACAGCAGCCCGGCCAACGTCAGAGCAATCGCTTCATGAAAGGAGAGGTGGACAGTGGTTAAGTAACGGGTACGATTCATCCCGAAACGGCCGTCTTTTTGCCAGATCGGTAAACCTTGATCACATAGAAAATCAACGTCACGGTACACCGTGCGCCGATCAACGTCTAACTTTTCCGCCAGCTCTGCCGCCCGCATGCCATCTGGCGTCAACAGCAACAGCTCTTCAATGCGTCGTAATCGGGATGTTCTGGAAGCTAAGCGAGACATGTTTCCTCCGGAGCAGATTTAGACCATGCGTTCTATTTTGCCTTGTTCTAATCTAGATGTCAAATCGACAACCGTCAAAATCTTTCTCTTCAACTCAACCATCTTCACAACGTTTGGTCAGGAGTTGCGCTACTTTATAGCTAATCAAACCCACACCTCGATATGGAACCCATGGTTTCGCTCCCAAAAACTGATTATTTTTTGCATTTTCATTCCAGAACAAATCATTGTTCTTCATCGTAAATGCCAGTCGAATTGACAGATTTTAGACACCATAATAGGTCTAAGCGGATGCAAATTTACCCAAAACAAACTCGCTTGTCTTGTACCTAAAAGCACATTTTTTAATCATTCAAAGGCAAATATCTAGCTGCTTTTTTGCCACCATCACCTTAATGCGTAGCCATTGAAAATGAGCCTTTCTGAGATAGACGTACTGTTGATTGAAGATGATCCAGGAGATGTAGGCTTGGTCAAGGCGCTGTTGCGCCAATCCGACCTTTCCGATATTGTGCCATCGACGATTAACCTTTGCGTTAAAACACAGCTTAAACCAGCACACACATTTTTAACAACCAATCCATGTGATCTTATACTGCTCAATTTGACACTCCCAGGGAGTAGTGGCCTGGATGCCTTTCTGGAAATAAAAAGCAGCTGCCCAACAATTCCCATCGTGATATTTGGTAAGCAGACAGAATATGAACTGGTCAGGCAAGCGATGCAGCAAGGCGCCCAAGATTATTTATCCAAAACGGATTTAACGGCTAATCTCCTGGTAAAGACAATCCATTACGCAATCGAACGGCATCGCTTGTTGCTAGATATTAGTCGTCGGGCCGCTGAGCTAGAAAGCCAAAACATGGCTCTTAATGATTTTGCCCATACCGTCGCCCATCAAATTCAGGGCTTGCTCAGCCATATGGTAGGCTACGCCAGCCTGGTCGATTCGCACTACCAGAATCAGCTTAATGAACCGGCTCAACAAGCGGTCGATCAAATCATGCAGAGCGGCTACAAGATGAACAATGTCATTACTGAGCTGCTTTTCTTAGCCAGTATGCGCTCGGATACGGTACAGGTAAATGAATTGGACAGCAGACGGATCCTGGTAGAAGTCATTAAGCGGCTGCGCTATAAAATACGGGAAACAGAAGCGGAAATTAAGATGCCCAATTCCTGGCCAGCGGCACTCGGCTATGCGCCATGGATTGAAGAGGTATGGCTAAACTATATTAGTAATGGATTGAAGTATGGCAGCAAAGATGGCTTCCCGCCTGTTTTGCAATTAGGCGCCACAAAAGAAGATGATGGCATGGTTCGTTTTTGGCTGGCGGATAATGGACCAGGCATTTCAGAAATTGATCAGAAGCGGTTGTTCCGACCACATACGCGAGTGACCTCAAAAAATATTCGTGGCGAGGGGCTGGGACTTTCGATCGTTTGGCGCATTGTTAAGAAGTGTGGTGGCAATGTCGGTGTGGAAAGCAAACTTGGTGTCGGCAGCTTATTCTGGTTTACGTTACCGAGCGGCGAAGCTATGACAACGTAAATCTACCGTTGGCAAATATGTTGGCGTAATTGGCTATCGTTTACTTTGTAATTGAAAGAAACAAGCATTTATTTTCATCGCCCTAGCCAAAGGCTGCTCATTTATGTATCAAGGTAAGTATTGTGGATAATGATGATTCAAACGGCCGTTTCATTGAGATTCTACTCGTTGAAGATAACCCCGATGATGCCCGGCGTATTGAATTGATGCTGCAATCAGCAAATGAACTGTATCGGCTACATACAGCCAGTTCAACAAAAAGTGCCCTTCAGCAACTCACCACCCTAAAAGTTCAACTCATGCTCCTAGACCTGTCTCTGCCAGACAGCAAGGGAGTGGAAGCCGTTCGCACCTTGCACATCGCCCGACCGTGGGTTCCCATCATTATCTTGGCGGATCAGGATGATGAACCAGCTGTGGCAGAGGCCGCCACAGCTGGAGGTCACGATTTTTTGCTTAAAGAAGATCTTACCGCTACCAATCTTTCGCGGGTTTTGCGCTATGCATTAGAGCGACGTTTTAATGAAAAACAGCTTCGGGCCAGCCAGGCCCTTTACCAGCGCCAGTCACGCGAGCTTAATTTACTGAACCGAATCATCTCTTTTGCCTCTGCCAGCAGCCAAGAATTGGAAATTTTGCGTGATACATGTTGGGAGTTGGCCCAATTCTATGACACAATCCGCACCCTGGTTTTACTTCACAACCCTGAGGATTCTATTGCAACTGTCCAGGCCGAATATTTTCAACCCGGTATGCAACCAGTATTACAGCAACAGATCGACCTGGAAGTTGAACCATCCCTGACGGCCGCTTCCCTGAACAGCCACACCTTAATCCTGCCAACAATACCTTCGAGTTTGGCTCAGCTTCTGACAGTACCGAATTCATGCAAGGCGCTCATACAGCCTCTGGTTTTAGAAGGAAAGAAGATTGGCTATTTTGTGCTTTGTTTTCCCAGCACGCATGCCTTTGCCGCCAGTGACGGACAGCTTGTGGCCACGGTTGCAGAAGAAGTTGGCCTCGCTATGGAAAAAATGCGGCTGCACGGCCGTTTGCAGGCTTACGCCAATGAACTGGAGGAACGGGTTCAAAAGCGCACTCAGGATCTGGCAGAAGCCAACGAGCAGCTCCAATCTCTCGACAAACTCAAGTCTAAATTTGTCTCCGATGTTTCCCATGAGCTGCGCAATCCCATTACCAATCTTACCCTTTACCTGGAATTACTGGAGTTTGCCCCGCCCCAAAAGCAAGCCAAATATTTTGCTACGCTGCGCACGCAGGTGCGCCGACTCTCTAGCCTGGTTGAAGAGATTTTGACATTATCCCGTCTGGAAAACAGTGGCTTTCATCATCTTTACCAACCAGTTGACCTTAATTATTTGGTGCAACAAGCGGTAAATGCCCACACGCCACGTGCCCAAAGCAAACAGCTAAAACTCAACTTTGCCCCGACGATTCCCTTGCCCCGAGTCTGGGGAGAACCCAATCAAATTACCCAAATCGTGACCAATTTGCTGGATAATGCGCTGAATTATACCGGTCAGGGCGTCATCAATATCACGACCGATCTGCAGGCCAGCGATGAGAACCCCACAGTTGTTCTGGGTGTTGCAGACTCTGGGCGAGGCATTCCAGAAGAAGACTTACCCCACATCTTTGAACGGTTTTATCGTGGTGCCCAGGTAGATCGCGATGCCATTGTGGGCACGGGTCTGGGATTAGGCATTGTGAGCGAAATAGTGGCCCTTCACAACGGCCGTATCGAGGTCAGCAGCACCCCGAACCAGGGCAGCCACTTCACCGTTACCCTGCCCGTCGCAACCGGCACTTAGCCGCGACGGTTGCCTCAATCCCAATGTTTGATACGATCCGACCTAAAGGTTCAACAGTGAAATCTACATCGACTCGCCATCTGAATATGCGGGAATATGAAACCGTTAGCCTGCCCGCTGATCAACTTTCAGCCTGGGAAGGTGAACAGCTTTGGCGTTCCTTAGACCAAAATGGCAAAAAGTTAAGCGTCGCCTTCCCATCCCCAAAAACGGAGAATACCTGGCAGCTAACCGCCCGCGGCTGGGTGGGGCAGATCAACTTTTCTCGACAGCGCAGTCTTACCATTCAACCCAAGCTTCCCATTAGGCGCCTCTTTGATTTGTGGGAAGTGGCTTATGATCTGCGTTTGGCTCATTTACTCGATGGACTGACGACAGTTGATTCAATTCCAGCATTCTTTAGCATGCTGGCACAGCTGCTGGCGGATCGCGTCCTACAGCGCGGGCGGCAGGGGTTTCAGCGCGCCTATATAAATAAGACGGCCGTGCTGCCCTACGTGCGCGGGAGATTGCTGCCCCATCAACCGGCTGCCGTCAGCCCCACCGTTCAGCTGGCCTGCCGCTACGATAGTCAAACCAGCGATATTCCCGATAATCAGATTTTGGCTTATACGCTGCACCAAATTGCTCGTAGCGGCCAATGCAGTCCGGCCACGCAACAAGCCGTTCGTCGTGCCTACCACCTGCTGCAGCGTTCTACCAGCCTGCGGCCGTTTCAACCATACCAGTGCCAAAACCGCAGCTACAGTCGTCTCAATCAGGATTATGCCGTCATGCACGCTCTGTGCCGCTTTTTCTTAGAGCAGCGCGGACCGCAATTGACCGCCGGCAATCACACCATGATGCCCTTCTTGCTCAACATGCCTCAGCTTTATGAGCGTTGCGTTGCTAACTGGCTTCAGGCCCACCTGCCGCCACCCTACCGCGTCAGGGCTCAAGAAAACACAACGCTTGGCCCAAATGATGAGCTGCGCTTCCAAATCGACCTGACGCTTTATGATGAAAACGGCCGTGCCCTTGCCGTATTGGATACCAAATATAAGGCGCCAGACAAGCCCAGCCCCGCCGACATTAACCAGATAATTACCTATGCCAAGGCCAAAGGATGTCATCACGCGATGCTCATCTATCCAAAAACATTGCTCCAACCGCTTCTGGTACAGGTGGGGGATGTGCAGTTGCATACATTAACGTTTAGCCTGGATGAACCGCTGGAGACAAGTGGAAATCAGTTCATTAGCCAGCTACAAAGGCGCTTAGACCTTTAAGCTTCGCCTTAAGCATTAAAAGTTATAAAGAGTTCGGCCATATCGACCAAAAGCACCATCAATTTTTGTTTACATCCCACCCACCTGTGCTACGATAGACGATTAAACATCAGGGGCAGGCTTATCAATGCACTGCTACGCATGCAGAACTGAAAGGTACATAAGGATAGTTTGATGAAAGGAATCTTCAAGAAGTTGTTTGGCAGCAAACCGGTTGTCACCGTCGTGAGCGGCTTGCCCCGTTCTGGCACGTCCATGATGATGAAAATGTTGGAAGCGGGTGGTATCCCCCCCCTCACTGATAAAGTTCGTACTGCCGACGACGACAACCCTAAAGGATATTATGAATTTGAGCGTGTCAAGCAGATGGATAAAGGTGACACGGCCTGGATGGCAGATGCGCAAGGCAAAACGGTTAAAGTAATTTCTCAACTGCTAAAGCACATGCCTTCAGCTTATGAATACAAAGTCATTTTCATGCGACGCAATATGTCAGAAATCTTAGCCTCGCAAAAAAAGATGCTGCTGAATCGCGGCGAAGACCCCAATGTTGCCCCGGATGAGGAAATTTCGGCACTGTTTGATAAACATCTTAACAGCGTGATGGATTGGATGGCAGCGCAGCCCAATGTGTCTGTAACCTATATTCACTACAGCGATATGTTGGCAAACCCCGTCCCCCAGATAATGCAAGTTAACGAATTTCTGGGAGGCAATATGAACACACAGGCCATGGCCGAAGTGGTTGACCCCAACCTATATCGCAACCGCAAGAATCGCTTGCAAAAAGCCAAAGCTGCTTCTAATTAATTTGGGATAGGGCCATAACGCAAGCAAACAAGCGGGCCTCACACCAAAGACCCGCTTCATTTTAACGGAGGGGTAGTCGCCCGCCAGGGCAAAGGAATAAAGATCGTGAGCAAACATCATCAACTAAGAATATCGCCCATTCAATACCCGGGGGGGCTACGTATTGTGGAATGTGAAACATGCCGCTACGCTTTCGCTGCCGAGATCAACGAAGCGGGTATGTTGCAACAAGAAACGAAAGAGCAATTTAATGAAGGTGATCTGGATGCCAGCCATTCGTTGTTTCAGGTTCCCACTGGCCCTCTGTTAGAAATCTCTATTACGGCAGAACTCTAAACAAATATTAGACGATCTGTAGTCGGGGCAGCTCGACAAACTGGATGTTACGTGGCTTCGCTTGTTTAAACAGTAGGCCGAAGCGATAAAACCCTGCCGGTAGTTTGGCTTCGTCAAGAACGGCCGTTGCCTCATTTTTTCCACCATCTAACGATTCGAGCACAAGTGGCAGCGGTAGATTAACTCCTGTAGACAGATTTCTGGCGTGAAACTCCAGCTGTGCTGCAGCCGTTTGCCGTTCCGGCACATTGCTCAACAATAATTCTATCTTGGCTGAAAATGGATTATCTGCCTGAAGAAAACCAACGAACGGCCGTTTCGGTTCAAATACAAGCTGGGGCATCGCCATTTGTCCATGCCATGCAGTGAACCGTTTCACGGTCAGCTGGATTGGCTCTAAGGCAGGACCCGACTGTTCTGTAACCGGTTCGGCTGCGGGTGCCGCCAGAACTGTTTCCCCCACTTGCTTTTTGATCCAGGTAGAAAGTTCCGCATGAGCCAGATCTGGCCAAAACGTGCCGTCATCTGTTTCCATATAGTGTACCGTCGTGCGCTGTTCCTTGGGTCGTCCCGGTAGTTTACGCTCCTGAAACTCCACTACAAACGAAGCAAATGGTTGCCACTCTTTAAAGCGAGGCTTATCGGGCAATGGAACGGCCGTTTCCGCCGCCTTTTCTGCCAATTCAGCGGCCGCTTTGATCCAGGATTCGATTGTTTTGCGAGCTGCAAAACGGCCGTCAGCCTTCAGCGCAGATTCAATCTCATCCGCAGTAAGCGTTGCCAAATCCGCATACGTCACCACCTGCATATGTTCGCGCAGCCATGCCTGGCGAGTCTCCTTGATTCCTTTGATAACGGTTAAATCTTCCAATTGATTTTCCAATACGACTGTATTCATCACGTTTCCTTTAAAGATCAATCCGCCAGCCCTCGTGCACGCACCAGAACTGACGGATAGGCGAATCAGCCCGCCGCAAAAACAACAGTTGTAACCGCTCACAGGCACCTATCACACGAATACCTGTGAAAACTGACACTCTAGTAAGCGGCCACCAATGATTACTTCAATTGGACGGCCGCTTACTGGAAAACTGTCCACTAGTTCCGCTAACTGAATGGCGGGCGGTCACTTAGGCTGGATTATAAAACTGGAAGATACCAGCATCGTAGTAGGCAGCAATCGGACCAGGCGTGCCAGCAGGGGTGCGGTAAGTCAGCGTGATGACCATGCGGTACGGCGTACCATCATGAGCAGCAGCCACGGCACCAGCAGGAACATCAAAATGGCAGCTGTAGTTGTTACCACCATTCAACGGCAGGTTGCAGTCTGGATCGAAGAAGCTGTGTTCACCACCAGGCCCCATCGATTCGAGGCGAACATGCAAGTGCCAGGTACCAGCAATCATAGGAACGGCCGAACCGGTCACTTCCCAATCGATATTCACTGCCCAGCTGGTGTTCGTACGGATAATCCGAGTTGGGGCAACGCCACCATGCTCGTGAACAGCCGCATTAATACTTCCATTCAAGTTCAAGACAGGTGTTTCAAAAGCTGTGTGAGCCATTTTTATCTCCTTTTACAAACTAAAATTGTGAAAACAATACAAACAAGAAATACAAAGTCTCCGGTGACTTGATTGGCCTTAAACCAGTCGTTTGGCTCGTGGCACGTCCCCATAAAACTACAGGCCACTTAAGCAACAGTAAATCAGCACTTAATTTGAAATTCCCTTAGATTAATTGCTCCTTACAGAGGGAATGAGGCAAAAAATGCCAGTTAGTCACGCAAGACTAAAGTCCAGCTTTCCTCAAAAAAGCAACCCTGAAAAGGTATTTTGACGCCGGAAACGTGCCCTCTGCGATTTAATCGGGAAAAGAGAGAAATATTTTGTTCTTCATGTAAGAAACTTGCCCTTTCTACTAAATACGCTGGTGGGCACGAATTGCTTCATACAGTTGGGTTGTTGTTGGATCAGGGGGGACAGCCAGCTCTTCGGCTAACAGTTCAATGCAGTGGTGATATTGGCGCAAGGCCAGGTAGCCCTGACCCTGTCGGCAATAAGCTTGCATCAGCAAGCGGTGTGTGGCTTCGGAGCAAGGCTCTACTTGTAACAGCTTGTTGGCAAAGGTAATGCAAGCAGCATATTGCTCGCTAGCAAAATAATGTTCGCTTAAGCAAACTAACAGCTGCAAATAGTTTGATTGCAATTGCTGACGTCTGGCGCTGGGCCAATCTTCATATCGATCTTCAGCAAAAAGTTCGCCCTGGTAAAGTGTTTCGGCAATATGGCATTCCTGCAAAAATACGGCCGTCTCCACTTTCCCTTTCATTTGAATCACCCTGCGATACGCATCTTCGAACGCCTCAATATCGACCCAGATCGCCATCTCAGGATTCAAGAAATAACAATCATCCTGGAATAAAACGTGGGAAAACTCAGGGTAGCCATTGCGAAGCGCTTGCCGAAGCCCATAGATAGCAACATTCAGATTGTTTCGGGCAGCATCCGCTGTGGACTCAGGCCAGAACTTAGCCATCAAAACCTCTTTGGTGATGCGATTCTGACGGTGCAGCAACAAATATTTGAAGATCGATTTACCTTTGCGGCTAGACCACTCCTCAATGGGATGGTCATCTTCAAAAACGCGAAAATGGCCCAGACAGTATATGGTCAATCGAGGGCATGATAGGTTCGTATGTGGGTTGGTTGGTGCAGGATTGGCTGGTCCAGGGTTCACCAATTCAGGAACCGCTGGTTCAGGTTCGTCTGGTTCAGGTATTGTTGGTTCCGACTTCGGTGGATCAGGGCTTACTGGTTCAGATGCCAGTTGTACGAGCTGGGCTGGGGGAGGAACGGCCGTTTCCGGTTCGGCCATGTCCCATGCCTCTGACACTACCACCGGGTCGCGTTCCGATAATTTATTAAATTGGGGTGAATCACGGTGCAAGAACCGGTTCACACGCTGCCAAATAGACGGTGGCTGGGAAGCAACGGCCGTTTCCGGCACGACTTCCATCATTCCCAACAACTTGTTTAGCTCCGCATCCAATTTATCCCGACGCGTTTCAGAGTGTTGATAAGCTTGTTCATGAAACGTTACTTCATTTTGAATTTGGGCACAGCTCGCACACAGTTGCCTGGCTGCGGCCAACAGCGTTGCACGCTGCGATTCGCCCGCAGCCACCGCCTGAGCATAGGCTTCATCAACACAATATGTAACTTGGTCATACTCATTGTTAGCTAATAGAGAATGCCATAAGTTACTCTGTTCCCCAGGTTTGCGAACAACAACCTCTTTTGCGGAACCCATCGTAAGGTACTCCACTTCACGAGCGCCAACTCACTATCTTTGAGAGCAATGGAAGAATTAGTTTTTAGAAATCTACGCGATTCGTCAGTCGAAGGATTTGAAGGCAAGGTGGGATGAATGTTTCACTCGTTACAGGAAAAATTACAGTATGCATCATAACACAAAACAGAAGGACAAAGTTAAGTTTTTCCTTCTGCTTTAATGCTAAACGAGCTTTTGATATTTTTTCCAGCAAACAATCACCATATCAACCATGCCGCTGGTTTTCTTGTGCCCGTTTTATCCACTATGACTATAACAATCAGGCGTGAACAAAACGTGAACACTCAAGCGCAGTACGGCTTTCCCGCTCATCCACCGTAAAAATAAAAATGAATTTTGAATATGAACGAGCGGGAAATTGGTTTATACCTGAGCAAATCACAGAGAAATCGTGCTTCGTTTTTCAAAGAACTTTCTATGATTTGCTACGCTAAGAATTCCCAGAGTAGATCCTCTTCAAGTATCACAGCTTCCTAATTGTTAAGAAAAATGTTAACCGCGGTTAACTTCTATTGTCACCTCGGTTAATATTTGATATAAACACCTGTTAATTATTCGATTGGCATAGGTTCATTCATGCCATTTGTCATTCTAAATTAGACAAAAACTCATTGTCCAAAAAGGTCACGCTTTCCTAAAATTAGACCAAGCTAAGGAGAAGCCGCTTATGCAAAAGTTAGACCACACGCAGCCGATTAATGAAGATGAAAATTGTGCTAACCTAATCAACGAGGCAATTACCGATCAGGAAGGAATCGTCCAGGTAAGCTTACATCCGCAAGACGGCCGTTTAGAAATTGACTACGATCCCACCAAACTATCTGAACCTGCTGTAGAAAAAGTAGCCCAACAGGTCGGTCCTATCCTGCAAGAGCGGTGGCACACCTGCACCATGCGTCTGGGTCGACAAGGCGGCCGCGCCTGCGAATCATGCGCTGTGGGTCTGGAGCGGCAGCTTGGTCAGCTGCCAGGAATTCGACGAGCCTCCGCCAGCTATTTGGGTGGCGCCCTCTCCGTCACCTACAACGATCAAATTATCTCCCCCGACGAGATTTCGCAGCACGTTCAAAGAATGGGTGTGGCTGTTTCACCGTCAGCCGCAGACCCGGAAACGGCCGAATCCAGCCCACCTTCAACCGCTCCCCTGCAGCGCGCCTGGGCCTGGCTTATGGACGGCCGTATCGAAGCCATCTTCACCGCTATCACCTTCATCACCATGATTGGCGGACTAATCGCCGAGCGGCAAGAAGCAGCCATAACGGCCACGGTCCTATTCATCATCGCCTACATCGCGGGCGGCACGTTTGGCTTGCGCGGTGGGATTGAATCACTGCGAAACCGCACCATCGATGTTGATTTACTTATGATTTTAGCGGCTGTTGGTGCGGCACTTGTCGGACAACCATTTGAAGGCGCGATGCTGCTCTTCCTCTTCTCATTGTCCAACGTGCTGCAAGATTTTGCCCTAGACCGAACCCGGAACGCGATCAAAGCTCTAATGGAATTACGTCCGGCCCAGGCGCTGGTGCGGCGCGGCGACAACACTTATTTGCTGCCGATTGAAAAAGTTGTGGTGAGCGATCGCATTATTGTTAAGCCAGGGGAGCGATTGCCGCTGGATGGCGTGGTAGTGGACGGCCGCTCCAGCATAGACCAATCCTCCATCACCGGGGAATCGATGCCGGTGGGCAAAACGGTGGGGGATACGGTATTTGCTGGAACCATCAACAAAAATGGCAGCCTGGAAATTCGCGTCACTAAATTAGCAAAAGATTCTACCCTGGCCAAACTCATTCAGATGGTCGAAGAAGCCCACAGTGAAAAAGCCGAAACCCAACGCTTCATCGATACTGCCGAACAATATTATGCCATTGGCGTCATTGTATTAACCGCCGTGGTTGCCGTCGTCCCCATGCTGTTTTGGCAAGAGCCATTCAGCGAAGCGTTCTACCGCGCCATGACGGTCATGGTCGCCGCCTCGCCTTGTGCCATCGTCATTAGCACACCCGCCACGGTCTTGTCTGCCATTGGCAATGGGGCAAGACGCGGCATTTTATTCAAGGGCGGCATCCATGTTGAAAACGCCGCCACCATTAAAGTGATCGCCTTCGACAAGACGGGAACGCTCACCGTAGGCGAACCGCAAGTGACCGACATCACCACCTTAACGGACGCAGTTGGCGAAGCGGAATTGTTGGAACTGGCGGCCGCCGTGGAGGCGAAATCGGAACATCCGCTGGCTCAGGCCACCATAAACGCGGCGCAGCTACAGGAGCTCAGCTGGCCAGAGGCGACTGCGTTTCAGGCAACGACCGGGCAAGGCGTGGCCGCTGTCGTGGGCAAGCGACACATCCGCGTTGGCAACGGCCGTTACTTTAGCCAGCTTAAAACGGTAGGGCTAGACGCGGCCGAAGCCGCCCCCTCC
>CBDUOF010000014.1:0-29390 GCA_965368765.1 uncultured Anaerolineae bacterium
ATTTGGGCGGTGGTACCTTCGACATTTCCATTTTGGAAGTAGGTGACGGCGTATTTGAGGTGAAATCAACCAACGGGGATACGTTCCTGGGTGGTGATGATTTCGACCAAAAGATTATTGACTGGGCTGCTGAGCAGTTCAAGATGGATCAGGGTATTGATTTGCGGGAAGATCGTCAGGCGTTGCAGCGGCTGCGCGAGGCGGCTGAAAAAGCCAAGATAGAGTTGTCTACAACGATGCAAACCGAACTTAATTTGCCTTACATCACGGCTGATGCCTCTGGCCCTAAACATTTGAACCTAACGCTCTCCCGAGCCAAATTTGACCAACTGACTGACGAATTGGTAAAGCGCTCTATTGAGCCATGCCGCCAGGCGTTGAAAGATGCTGGCGTGTCAAAAGCGGAGATTACCCAAATCGTGTTGGTTGGTGGCATGACGCGCGTGCCAGCGATTCAGGAAGCCGTCCGGCAATTTTTTGGCAAAGAGCCACACAAAGGTGTGAATCCCGATGAAGTTGTGGGAATTGGTGCCGCGATTCAGGCAGGCGTTTTGGGCGGCGATGTAAAAGACGTGCTGCTGCTTGATGTAACGCCATTGACCTTGAGCATTGAAACGCTGGGTGGTGTGGCAACGCCTCTTATCGAACGCAATACGACCATCCCGACGAAGAAGAGTCAGGTTTTCTCCACGGCCTCCGACAGCCAGACGCAGGTAGAAATTCATGTCACGCAGGGTGAGCGGCAAATGGCGACTGATAATAAGAGCCTGGGTAAATTCATTTTGGATGGAATCCCGCCAGCCCCCCGTGGCGTGCCGCAAATTGAGGTAACGTTTGATATTAATGCCGATGGCATATTGAATGTAACGGCCGCTGATAAGGCGACTGGAAAACAGCAAGCAATGCAGATTATTCCCTCCAGCGGTTTGGCAGATTCAGAAATTGAGAAGATGGTGCAGGATGCGGAACTCCACGCGGCTGAGGATGAACAGCGTCGTCAGGATGTTGAGGCACACAATAAGGCAGATTCGGCCGTTTATAGTGCCGAGAAGTTCCTGAGTGACAGCGGCGAACAGATTCCAGAGGCATCGAAGGCAGCAATTCAGAGCCAGATTGATGCGGTCAAGGAGATATTGCAAGGTGGTGGGGATGCAGCTTCGCTGGAAACGGCCGTTACCAACCTGCAAAATGTCCTCAACGAAGCAGGCGCAGCGATGTACCAGCAGCAAGAAGGCCAAGCCGGCCCAGCAGAATCCGCTGCAAACGGCAACCCTGACGCTGACGGCGACGCAACTGGCTCAGATGAAGACGTCATTGAGGGCGAATTCAGCGACGCGTAACTATTGTTGAATTTATCGAGATAACCAGTATTCAACGCGTGCTAAAGTGATCTTTAGCCCTGGTTGAGTACTGGTTTTTAGCAGTAAACTTTCCACAAGGATAGGTATGGCCACACAACGAGACTTTTATGACGTGCTTGGTCTCTCCCGGAGCGCTTCGAAGGATGAGATTAAGAAAGCGTATCGGAAATTAGCGCGTCAATATCACCCGGACGTCAACAGTGACGCGGGTGCCGAAGATAAGTTCAAAGAAGTTCAGCGAGCTTATGAGGTGCTTTCTGATGAGCGAAATCGGAACGCGTATGATACCTATGGTCATGCCGGCGTAGAAAATGGAGCGGGGGGATTTGGTGCAGGATTTGAGGGCGGATTCGGCAATATCAGCGACATTTTTGAAGAACTGTTTAACGCTGGCTTTGGCGGGAATCGACGACGGCGCCGCGGCCCCCGTCGCGGCATGGATTTGCGATCAGACTTAACCATCTCCTTTGAGGAGGCTGTGTTTGGCGTAGAGACGGATATTGAGATTCGTCGTCCTGAGACGTGCGCCACCTGCCACGGCAGCGGTGCCAAGCCCGGCAGTAGCCCAATTCCGTGTACAACCTGCAACGGATCCGGGGAAGTTCGACGGGTTCAACAGTCGATTCTGGGCTCATTTGTCAATGTAACCACTTGCTCGACGTGCCAGGGTAGCGGTGAACTTATCCCGGACCTATGCACAACATGTAATGGTCAAAAGCAGGTAATGGAAGTGCGGTCCATTAAGGTGAAAGTGCCGCCGGGTGTTGACAGCGATACTCAAATCCGGTTAACGGGCGAGGGCGGCCCGGGGCAGGACGGTGGCCCCGCAGGGAACTTGTTTGTTGTCATTGACGTTAAGCCGCACGAATTTTTCCGTCGGCGCGGTGAGGATATTTATCTTGACCTGCATATTAACGTGGCGCAGGCTGCTCTGGGCGATAGTATCTTCGTGCCGACGTTGGATGGTGATGAACCGTTGGAGATCCCGGCGGGCACGCAGCCAGGCAAAGTCTTTCGCCTTCGTCATAAAGGTGTACCGCGCCTGGATCGTTCGGGTCGGGGAGTGCCGATGGGACGCGGCGATCAGCACGTCATTATTCAGGTTGCTGTTCCCAAACGGCTAACCGAGGAACAGGAAACACTCTTCCGAGAACTTTCACGGACACTGGGCAAAGAAGTGGTGCCGCGTGGGGACCGTGGCATTTGGGATCAGCTGCGTAATGCGCTTGGATTCTAAATGACATATTGGTTAGAGGTAAGCGTCATAACGGATGGGGAAGGGGCAGAGGCGGTGGCTGACGTGCTACGGCCGTTTGCCTACAATGATGGCGTTGTCCTGGAACAGCTTGGCGATGAGAGCAATCCGATACATGATGCTTTGGAAACGGCCGTTACGGTCAAAATCTATGTTGCTGAAGCGGAAGACACCCCAAAACTGCGCCTGCGGCTTGAAGAAATCCTCTATCATTTGGGCCGCTTGTACCCAATTCCACCGCCAACGTTTCGTCAGCTGGAAGAGGAAGATTGGGCCAATGCCTGGAAAGCCCATTATCATCCGTTTCGTATAGGAAAAAGGGTTTGGATTCAACCAAGCTGGGTAGAGCTGGGTGAGGTTGCGGATAATGGCGATTTTGCTCAACCAGATGACGTTGTTTTGGTGCTGGATCCTGGCATGGCCTTTGGGACTGGCCTGCACCCTACAACGCAGATGTGTCTACAGGCATTAGAGCAGCTGATCGCCCCTGGCGATACCGTTTTGGACGTGGGTACCGGTTCTGGCATTTTATCGATTGCGGCAGTTAAGCTGGGTGCCGGGCACGTACGGGCTTTTGATACCGATGCGTTGGCCGTTCAGACGACCATTGACAATGCTTCTCAAAACGACATCAACAGTATTGAAATTCACCAGGGTAACTTGGCCGACGTGCCAGCAACGACTTGGGACATTGTCCTGGTCAACATATTGGCGCATATTATTGTGTCGTTGTTAGACGATCATCGGCTGATTGAATATGTGGCTCCCGGCGGAAAGTTGATCTTGAGCGGAATTATTGAAGAACAGTTGGCTGAGGTTGAGACGGCCGTTCAGCGGGCTGGTGGAAAAATCGCTGATAAAATTCAGACCCGCGACTGGGTTTGCCTCATTGTTATGCATTCAAACTAAAAACGCCTCAGAACATTTGGCTGAGGCGCTTTTTATGCAATTTTCAAATTCAGATACAAACAGAAAGTTTGTACTTCTGGCTGGAAGCAGCGTTACTAACGGGCTCTATTGCGGTGATACCGATAGGTAATCCGCCCTCTTTCTAAATCGTAAGGGGTCATTTCTACCCGCACGCGGTCACCCAACAAAATACGAATGTAATATTTGCGCATTCTGCCAGAGAGATAAGCCAGCACATTGTGCCCGTTATCCAGTTCGACCGTAAATTGCGTATTAGGAAGCAGTTTTGTCACTGTTCCTTCAACTTCCAGTTTTTCGTCTTTAGACATAAAAATCCTTTTTCACAAAATCAATCAACGATTTTGTATCACTTGGGAGCTAACAATTACTACAGGTTAGCTTTCTTCTTCGTTTTCCTCGTTATCTGCGTCTGCTACGGCCATTTCTGCATCTGCTTCTTCTTCTGCACTGCTTTCTTCCGTCACAGCCTCTTCAGACGTTTCTTCAACGTCGTCAACAGGTTCTTCAGCGACGCTGGCTGAGGCTTCTTCTGTAACGGCCGTTTCTGCGTCTGCTAGTTCTTCCGTCACAGTCTCTTCGGCCGTTTCTTCGACAGCGGCCGTTTCTTCAACGTCATCAACAGATTCTTCAGCGACGCTGGCAGCAGCTTCTTCTGTTACGGCCGTTTCTGATTCTTTGTCAGCTTCAACTGTGTCACCGACCGCTTCCGCTTCATCATATACGATTTCCGCTGCATCGCTAACGGCCGTTTCTGCTTCAGTTGCTTCAGGTTCAGCCGCAGCTTCTGCTGCCGCGGCCTCTTCAGCCTCGGCCTCTCGCAGGGCCATCCACTCAATTTGCTCGTGGGCGTTAACCGCCCGCAAGCTCAAGCCAATTCGCTGCCGTTCTGAATCAATATTTACTACGCGCAGCAAATGAGTTTCGCCTTCATTGACAAC
The DNA here is from genome assembly GCA_965368765.1 of uncultured Anaerolineae bacterium. GTDB lineage: Bacteria > Chloroflexota > Anaerolineae > Promineifilales > Promineifilaceae > Leptofilum. The sequence continues at coordinate 4,485 of CBDUOF010000014.1, forward strand.
CTCACGGGCGTTGTCTACCTGGCTGCGAGAAAGCTGCGACAAATGCAACAGCCCTTCGACGCCTGGCTCGATTTCGGCAAAAGCACCGTAATCGACAATGCGCGTAATCTTGCCTTCAACCAGCTGATTTTGCTCGTACCGTTCCTCAACCGTAGTCCATGGGTTTTCTAACAGTCGTTTACGGCTAAGGCTGATTCGCTGAGACTCTGCATTAATGTTAAGCACGTAAACTTCAAGTTCATCACCAACTTTGACAACTTCGCGAGGGTGGTCGATACGGTACCAGGCTAATTCAGAAATATGAACCAAACCGTCGGCACCGCCCAAGTCTACGAAAATACCGAAATCTCGCAGACCACTTACACGGCCCGTAATGACATCTCCCTCTTTGAGGTCTTTAAGAAGCTCTTTCTTACGCTTGTCTTCCCACTCTTTTTGGGCGTCCCGCTGCGAAAAGACCAATCGACGGCGGCGGCGATCCACTTCGATGACCTTTACCGGTATCTTTTCGCCTCGCAGCTTGGCCAGCTTTTGCTGCCGCTGTCGGTCATTGAGGCCTCGGGATAACTCACTCAAATGGGAAGCAGGGACAAAGGCACGCAAACGGCCGAACGGAATAATAGCGCCGCCTTTGTTATAACCAATAACCTCGCCCTCAATAACATCGCCACTTTCCAGCAACGCCTCGGCATCAATCCAGTCCTGGTTGAGTTGGGCCAGATGAATGGAGACATACAAACTATCTGGGGCATCTGTGTTGGTGACGTAGACCGGAATCTCATCATTAACCTTCAACGCATCCCGTTCTTCTGGCTCTAGCTTACTAACGTCAGAAGCAGGTACAAGACCATCACGTTTTAAACCTAAGTCAACAATTACACCTTGTGGGGTAATGGCGACAATGATACCCTGACGAATATCACCAACTTGCGGTTCTTGATAATCGTGCTGGTCTAGAAGCTCTTCCATCATGTTGATTTCTTCATCGGTCATACGATCTAATTCTCTCGAAAATGGCTAACTGAGATTATAAACAAAAAATCGACCTACCCGCAATTTTTTGAGGCATAGGCCGAGAAATATTATTCCCTATCAATATATCGTTTACGACGCGTTATTCAGGCGGTGTTTTCACACAATGTGCGACAGCCTTTGTCGAAATACGTACGGGTGAGTCACCACATTTGCATCCCTATTTGACTCGATACGCACTCTACAGAATCTGCAATTGTAAAGCGACCTTCTATAAGAAAACTCAGCCAATCTACCCAGAAAAAAGATTATATCGGTTCGTCAAGAGCTTGTCAATTCAGTGACCAGTGGGTGACGGCCCCGATTTGCCCATTTGGTTCATCTGGTCGGACCCCATGCCGGGCTATGCCTTGCCGGTGTCTATACCTGGTTTCAGCGTTAGCGGATCTGTGGGTTGCCCCTAAAGTGACAGCCTGAATTGGTATTCAGGAAAGAGTTGAGTAAGATAAGGTTGTGACAAATATCACGAAATGACGGATTTAGGTAATGAGGTTTGAATGGCAGTTCTAGAAGCAATTGGTGTCACTAAACAATATGATATGGGGGAAGTGACGGTAACTGCCTTGCGTGAGGTTTCTTTTTCGGTGGCAAAAGGTGAGTTTGTGGCCGTGATGGGGCCATCTGGATCAGGAAAAAGTACCTTGCTGCATTTGCTTGGTGGGTTGGATGAGCCATCATCAGGCGAGATTGCGCTGGCAGGGCATACGATCACACAGCTTTCAGATGATGAAGTTACGGTTGTGCGGCGACGCAAGGTCGGGTTTATTTTTCAGTTTTATAATTTAGTACCAACGTTGACTGCTGCAGAAAATGTGGCGCTGCCCTTGTTAATTGACGGTCAGCGGCTTGATGATTACAAGGAAAAAATTGGCAAGTTGCTCGTCATGGTTGGGTTAGCCGATCGCCGTGACCATAAGCCAGACCAGATGAGTGGTGGGCAGCAGCAGCGAGTGGCGATTGCGCGCGCTTTCGTCAACGATCCGGAAATTGTCCTGGCCGATGAGCCTACGGGCAATCTGGATTCACAATCGGGGACGGCCATTTTGGAGCTGCTGCGGGAGTCGGCCGAGGCCCTTCATCAGACAATTGTCATGGTCACGCATGATCCGCGGGCGGCAAGCTATGCGGACAGGGTGGTGTTTTTGAAAGACGGCCGTATTGTCCAAAAGCTGGCGATAGAGGCCAAAAGTGGGGAGAGCGATGATATTCGCAATATCATGCGGGTCATGCGGGAGCTGGAATTGTGAGACAGGTTGCGCATGCGGATATGAAAACGAGAGGGGCGATTGCCGGAATTTGCCATGTCCCTTGTCAGTCGAACTTTGTCTGCCGGCAAGATGTTTAAATTAGGAAGAATTCAACTAACTCTGCCCTGGCTCATGGTATTGCGAAATTTGCGGGCGCGCTGGGTGCGGACCATATTGACGGCAGCTGGAATTGTCGTTGGAGTCGCTGCCATGGTTGCCGTGAATGCAACGAACAACAGCACCCTGAATTCGATCAATCGCTTTTTTGATGAGGCAGCGGGGCAGAGCGATTTGGTGGTGGAAACGGCCGCTTCCGGGGAACGCTTTGAGGAGGCTGCCGTGGCAACCGTACGTCGCTTCCCCGGGGTGATAGCCGCCGCGCCTGGCATTGTAGGCGTTACGATTCCGGCGGAGGAAGCTGAAGGCTGGGAAGAGCAGTATGGTGCCGGGGGCAACATTGTGCCAGGCACCAATTTTTGGCTAATGGGGCGCGACATGGCTGCGGATGCCGGCGTCGAGGCGGCCATCCACACCTATAAATTGGTAGACGGCCGTCTGCTAAAACCCAATGAAACCGCCTACAACATGATGATGGTAGAAACCTATGCCGAGGAAAAAGGGATTGAGGTAGGCGAAGATTTCGCAATCCTGACGCCATCGAGCGGCGTGGTAGACCTCCGCGTGGTTGGGCTTATTGCAAAAGAGGAGATTGGGATCAGCAATGAGGGCGTCCTGGGCATCACCTCGGTACAGGTGGTACAGGAACTGTTTGGGGCCAGTGGTGAAATAGATCAGATTGAACTGATTGTGGATGCCTCTATTCGCAGCAATACGGCCGCGTTAGACCAATTTCGCAGCGACCTGTCCGCCAGGTTGGGGGCCGAATTTACGGTCAAGCGGCCAGCCTCACGAGGGGAATCGGTGACAGACAGCCTGGCCAGCTATCAGCAGGGGCTAAACTTTTTCAGCGTCGTCAGTTTGTTTGTGGGTTCATTCCTTATTTACAACGCTTTTGCCATGACGGTGGTAGAGCGTACCCGCGAAATTGGCATGCTGCGGGCGATTGGCACAACGCAGCGACAAGTCATCAAAATCGTGCTGACAGAGGCGCTGCTGTTAGGTGTGGCTGGCTCCATCGCGGGGGTGGGCTTTGGCCTGTTGCTGGCGCGCGGGCTTGTGGTGACAATGGGCAATTTTGCGGGTCAAACGGTGAATGAGGTCAGTTCGACGCCACAGAGCATGTTGACATCGGTGATTGTTGGTGTCGTGGTGACGCTGTCGGCGGCAACGATTCCAGCACTGCAGGCAGCGCGCATCTCGCCGCTGCAGGCACTACGGGCACAAGGGAATGTGGATGAGCGGCGCTGGCTAACGATGGGGCTAAAGTTTGGCCCGCTTACGGTGGCGGCGGCGGTCTTGGTGCTGTATTGGGTACCGTTTCGTCAGTCTGTGGCGTTTTATATTGGCAGCAGTATGATCTTTGTGCTGTTATTGGGGGCAACGCTTTGCATTCCTGTGCTGGCCAATACATTGGAATGGGTGATACGGCCGTTTACAAGGCTCATCTTTGGCAATGAAGGGCGGCTGGGCAGCAGCAATATCAATCGGGCGCGCGGACGTACTGCCTTGACGGTTGCCGCACTCATGGTGGGCATCAGCATGGTCGTGGGGATTAACGGGCTGACCAATAGTTTTGAGCAAGATATTGAGCAATGGATGGACAGTGCGCTGGGGGGTGACCTGTTTGTACGCTCGCCGCTGCCCATGCAGCCCGACTTAGAAGCACGTTTGCTGGCCCTGCCGGAGGTTACGGCCGTTACGGCTTCTCGCATTGTGGCGTCTCGACTGCTTACCCATTCAGGAGAGGATGAGTTTTCCCTTTTTGTAGCGATCGATCCGGAAAGTTTCTTGACAGTACGTGGCTTGCGCATTCAGGAAGGGCCGGAACCAGCCGACATCATGGCGCGTTTGCAGCAGGGAGGCGCAGTTTACGTAGGTGCAGACGTGGCCAATAAGTTCGATCTAGGCGTGGGAGATTCCATCACCATGGAGACACGACGTGGACGGCGAGCGTTTGAGATTGTTGCTATCGTGCTGGATTTTGGCGCCGGGGAAACGCCGTCGGTCACTGGCTCGCTGGCAGATTTGCGTCGCTATTTTGGGGTGAATGATGTCAGCAGCTTCTCGGTGCGTTTGGCCGACGGGGCTGATCTTACGGCCGTTTCCACCATCATAGAGACCCAGCTGGGGCGAGGCCAAAATTTATCAGTTGAGGGCAAGGAAGCGTTTGAGGCCAAGATTCGCACGCTGAGCGCAGAGGCGTTTAGTCTGTTCGACGTGCTGGGTTTGATCGGTCTGGTGGTGGCCGCCCTGGGTGTTGTTAATACTATGCTGATGAATGTGCTGGAACGGACCCGTGAGCTAGGTGGCCTGCGCAGCCTGGGGATGAGCCGCAGCCAGGTGCGCCGCATGATTTTAGCTGAAGCGACAACGATTGGCTTCATTGGGGCAATCTTTGGGGTGGGCTTTGGTGCAGTGCTGTCTGATGTGTTCATCATTGGTCTGCGCTCGATTGGCGGGTTTGTTTTGACGTCGCAAGTTCCCATTGTGCCGATGATTTATAGCTTTTTTCTGGCGTACCTGGTCGCCTTGCTAGCGGCCTGGTATCCTGCTGTTCGCGCCAGCCAGGTAAATATTATTGCCGCCATTAAGAATGAATAAGGCTGGTATGTTTGTGGGGAAGTAATCCGTGAAACGACTCGTTCAGGGAATTTTTGGGCTAAACGGCCGTTACCACATTCCGTATCGCGCCAATCCCTTCAACGATGGACTGCACCACATCGCCGGGACGCAAAAACTCAGGTGGGGTACGGGCAAAGCCCACGCCGTCTGGCGTACCGGTGGCGATGATGTCGCCAGGCAGCAGCGTCATGCCGCGGGAGAGGTAGGCGATGGTGGTGGGGATGTCGAAAATCATGTGGCGGGTGTTGCTGGCTTGCTTTTCCACATCGTTGACCAGGCAGCGAATATCCAGGTTGTGCGGATCGGTCAGTTCGTCCGCTGTGACAATCCAGGGCCCCATTGGGCAGCTGCCGTCCAGGCTTTTGCCTTTAAAGAATTGTTTGCCTTGCCGCTGTAAATCACGGGCGGTGATGTCGTTAAGAACGGTGTAGCCAAACACGTAGCTCATCGCATGCTCGGCTGGAATATTTTTGCCCTGTTTGCCGATGATGACGGCTAACTCAACTTCCCAATCTATTTTGTCGGAAACGTTGGGGTCGAAAGGAATGGGGGCGTTGGGGGCGGAAACGGCCGTTGTCGCTTTTGTAAATACAACAGGTACTTCTGACAGGGAAAATGCTTCGCCTACTGCAGCGAATGATTCACGAGCATGTTCGACATAGTTCCGTCCCAGGCACATCACATTGCGCTGCGGTAACAAGGGGGCGTGTAGCGTCACGTCTGCTAGGGGAATGCCCCTATTTTGTGCCGCATGTTGTTGTACCACGGCGAGCCCTTCTGCGCTCAGCGCGATGATGGCCTGCATGGATGGGACAATAGCGGACAGATCGATGAGTTGGTCTTGTTGAACGAGGCCGACTTGGGGGGAACGGCCGTTTACCGAATAGCGCACAAGTTTCAAAGCAAACTCCAATTGGTGAGGGTGATTAATTTTCCGGTGCGGTCACGGACCAGCTGTGTTCACATGCCTGGCAGCGATATTGCGTTTCCATAATGAGCTGTACATCTAGCTTGACGGAGTATCCCATGGATTCACCCTGCTTTAGCTCTTTTAGCTGCTGGTCTACTGTGCGCACTTGGGCGTTACTGCACTGTGGACAGCTAATTTTGTGCTGCCCGCGACGAACATAAGCCACAAAAGCAATGGCTAGGACAAATGCCGCTAACAGAATAAAAAACTCCATCTATAATTCCTTTGTGATTAACGCCATATTAAGCGGCTAGATATAGTTGGTTATAATGTTGAACGGAGTGAAAACAACCAACTGTATTTTGTCCGTTTGAATGCCTTGTTATGCGGTTTTTAAAACCAACTCTTTTGAGTTGTTGATAATGACTAAAGAAAATATAATTTCTGTGATGCCACCTATAACAGCACCGATTATAAAATTAGCACCTAATAATATACAAAACATCCCTGAGAGCATAAGCACTGCACCCAAAACCCAATAAATTTTTGTACCATATAAAGTGTTAAAAATTAAGTAGCGTACGCCAATAATCATGAGCATTACTGGATAAAACCACTCAACTTGCAGTTTTGCTACATAGAAAGCCAAAAACAAGCCGACGAATAGAATAATAGTGCTTTCTAAAGCAAGCTTACCTAAGGGGTTTTTAGGGTTATGGTTTCCGGAACGTTTAAGTATTTTTGATAACATCATACCCAAAGGGTGTATAAAAATGCCACCAATAAAAAGCGTTAGCATACTCGATTGATTTGAATACATTAGTGCGACTAAACCCGCTATGCACCAAATCACTCCAGAAACCAGAACGCCGGTTCCACCACCAAAATACGAAAAATTCATATCTTTTTGTGCTTCTTCAAATTTCATAGATGCTCCTTAATCTTAGAACCGCATAACATCTTACTATGATGCGTTAAACAGCATGATAGCGGGCTGATGTTCCGAATCGTGTACTTAGCGACGGCCGATTCGCTTGCCGATGTTGCGTCCCACCCACACTTCTTCCTTGAAGGCCGGATCGCTGGCAGAGGCGACAAAGTAAGTGACGCCTTGCACGGTAGGTCGCTGCTGAATCTCGCGCCAAAAGTCCAGATACTGCTGGGCCTTGCGGAACACAGGCGTGCCAGCTTTGTTGTTGCTCGCTTCAGTAATCCAGATCGCTTTGAAGCGGAAGCGGCTAATGTAATCATCCAGCACGTCCAAGGCGCGGGCCATGGGATAGACGTTTGACCAGTAAGTGTGAATCCCCAGCCCGTCGGCGGCTTCCACGGCGGCACGGCTGGCCTCGACAAACTGAATATGATCTTGCTTAATGCCAGAAACGGCCGCACCCGGCGACAATCCTGGATAGATAAATTTACTTCCCGGCAACGCCTGGCGATACAGGCGCAGCACCTCCAGCCACCATTGGGCAAACGTTGCGCCATCGTGCCAGGCACCGGTTAAACCTTCCGGCACCAAATTTGGCTCATTGTGTAGTTCGATGACCACATCTTTGCCAGAACCAATCATATTGAGCGTGCGCTTCACGTCGTTGAGGGTGTCGTTAAGGAACTGGCCCGGGCTGATGGTGCGCACCCCCCCCTGGCTGCGGAAATCGAGGAAGGCCCGGACAACCCAACGGGCGTCTGGATGGGCTTGAGACAGTTTTTGAACGGCCGTTGGTTCATGAAACGACAACACCTTGATCATGCCTGGCCGCATTGCCGCAAATTCATCAATTTCGGCCTGAGAAATGCCCGGATCGGCCGAAGCGTGCAGCCCAATTCTGGCGTTTCCCAGCATGGGTGGTTCTGGATCTGTCGTGCCTTCGGGTAGCTCAACGGTGTCGATTATGGCGACTGGACCGGTGACGCTGCCTTGAATCACATCGTCATCGACCCGAACTGGCGTATATTCACCCTGTGCTGCGCCGGTGACAATCATGCTGGCATTGCCGGGTACAAAGCCAACCTTGGCTGCATCCCGTCGCGGTGCATTGCGCAAATTGATGCCGTATTGCCCGGCCGTCGCCATGCCGCCTGCCACGCTAATGGCCGCTGTAAAAGCCCAGCCTGGCGTGGTGTCTGCAGTAGGCTGGGGCGTGGGGTCTGGCGTGCCGCCACCGGGGAATGGGGTCGGTTGCGTGACGGCTGGCAGCGTATTGGGAATGTTGCGCAAGCTGGCCCGAGAAACATGAACTGGCGTGTAATCGCCGCTGGAAAGCCCGGCAACCGTGCCGCTGCCCCCTTCGACAAACAGCCCCAGCTTGCTGCCGCCACGCGTGGGGCTGGCCCGCAGGTTGGTTCCAAAACGGCCAGAGGTAGCTTGACGGCCGTTTATCGTTAAGTTCTGGGTAAACGCCCAGCCCAAAATAGCATCTGCAGGCGGTGGAACTGGCGGTGGCGTTGGGTCCGGCGTCACCGGGGGCGCCACGTCATCAGGAATGTTGACAGGGCCAGAAAAATCGGCGCGGCGGGCGGTAACCGGCGTGTACTCACCTTGCACAGCACCAGTGACCGTAAGCGTGCTGCCGGCTCTTACCAGGCCCATATTGGTGGCTGTGCGATTGGGTGCAGCACGCAAATTGATACCCCATTGCCCCACCACGGCTTGATTGCCGCTGCGGGAGATTTGGGTGGTAAAGGCCCAGCCATTCACCACATTTTCTGTTGGCGGTGGCGGTGGCGCAGGGGTTGGCGGCGGTGGTGCAGGCACGCTGCTTAAGGTGGCATTGGACACTTTCACCGGCGTGTATTGGCCACGGCGCGGGCCAGAAACAATTAAGATTGTGCCGCCAGGAACCAAATCAATTAGCTGTCCCACCACGCTAGGGGTTTGTCGTAAATTGATCCCACCGCTGTTTACCTGGGCCAGATCGCCCGCCACAATGATGCCATCGGTATAGGCCCAGCCATCTGTGTAGGGGCCAGCGGGGCGCTGCCAGCCCAGCAGGGGAAGCAAAAATGGGGTTGGGTCGAAGATGTGGAACGGCCATTTTGTGCCGTTGTTGTCGGTGTAGCTATTGTTTTGTCGTTTGAGCGTAAGATGAAGGTGAGAGCCAAAGCTGTTACCCGTGTCATCGGCCAGGCCAAGCTGCTCTCCAGCTTTTACTGGTTGTCCTACGCGCACCGTCGCTTGTTGCATGTGGCCGTAAATCGTTTGCCAACCGTCCACATGGTCGACGCGGACATGGATGCCGTAATTGTGGGTATGGGCCTGGGTATGGACCACCCGAACGGTGCCAGGCGCCACCGAGAATATTTTGCTGCCTGTGGGAGCCATTAGGTCTAGCCCTTCATGACCGGGCAGGCCAAACTGGGCGTAATTGTGGGGGTTTTGCCCAAAGTATTGGTTGATTTGACGAAATTCGGTGGGCCAAACTTCAAATTTGAAAGTGCTCATACGATGCTCCTCGATCTGGGTGAAATTTGCAAAACAATGCTGCAAATATAGTGCAGATTGTACCCGTTTGTAAAGTGTTGAGCGATTTGCGCTTGACGATTGGAGACGGCCGTTTCCTTCCCAATTCTCAACCTAGCGAAGTGGCATACCAATTCGTTCTTTTCGAAATTCGGGCTTGTCATCCGGGTTCGACTTGAGAATTGGTGATTTTAAACGAAAAAGGGGAAGACGCCCGTTAGCGAATTCGGCGCTGCCAATACTCTTTGGGCGTGAGTTCAGTCAGCTCGGCGCTAGCAAGAATAAAGTCGAGGAGTAGCCGATTGAATTTGGCTTTCTCTTGCAGCATGGGGAAGTGGTGACACAGTTCTAGCTCGACGTAAAAACGGTCGTTGATTGATTGTTGCAGATAGCTGTACTCGCCGTTGGGTGGCTGGACGAGGTTGTCCTGGCCACCGTAAACCATGAGCAGGGGGCGGGTCAGGCCGGTAATTTCAGAGACAAGGTCGAGACTGCTGAATTCCTGGATAGATTTGGATACGGCCGTTGTATCCACCTTGCGCATTTCGCTATCGATCTCGCTGAAGCTGCTGGCGCGGCCCAGAACCCGGCTTACCATTGTGTCTGGTTCGGCTCCCTGCAGGCGGTTGTTCAGGTGTGCACCCGTCACGGGCAAAGAAATCGTCGCTACTTTCGCGACATTGTCGGAGTACTTAGCTGTGTAGCATAAGGCCACAGCGGCGCCCAAGCCATGCCCTACCAATATGACCGGGCGTGACATCCCCAGCTTTTCGATAAATTGATCAACCATCTTGACATAGGCATTCAACGAATAGGAGTCGGTTGACTTGCTAGAGTCGCCGAAGCCCCACAGGTCCAGGGCAAAGGCGCGATAATGCGCAGACAGGGCTTGCATCGACGGCCACCAGTAGCGCCAGGAACCGACCCAACCATGAATAAAAATCAACGGTTGGCCGCGTCCCAGCACTTCGTAGTGAATCAGTTCGTTTTCGATGGTTGTGATGCTCATTATCTATTTCATGTCTTGCTCAGGGCTGATGATGAAATGGTATAAGAAATCTCGTCGTCAGCCTTGCGGAATTAGGAATGCACGTGCAGCAGTTACTTATTCCTCGCTCCTTAAAACGTTATTGATGGTGTTTATTAGGGTATCTGGGGCAAACGGTTTCAAAATGTAGTCGGCTGCGCCCGCATTGAGACCCGTCTGTATTTCTTGCTCTTGTCCTTTTGCAGATAAAAAGATGATGGGGATGTTTCTGGTCTCGTCTAGCTCTTTCAGACGACGACACGCCTCATAGCCAGTCATACGAGGCATTCGCACGTCCATCAGGATCAGATCAAAAGCTTCAGTCTTCGCTTTTTCAACTGCCAGGGAGCCATCTTCAACGCTAACGACATCGAAACCGCTAAATTGGAGTGTCAATACGACCAGTTCTCGAATATCTTGGTCGTCTTCTGCAATAAGAATTTTAGTCATGATTCGCCTTTTCAATTGGGCAAGGGTAGATCACCCATGATTGAAAATAGATTAAGTTGGGTCGCTATCTTCGATAACAACTGGTAAGTTAAACGTAAAGCTACTGCCTTTTCCCAGACTGCTCTCAACTTTCAAGCGTCCGCCGTGCATCTCTATAAGGCTGCGGACGATGGCGAGTCCCAGCCCCGTGCCGGGTACACGCTGCACGTCTGAATCTTCGGCACGGAAAAAGCGGTCAAATATTTTGCCTTGGTTTTCTTTGGCAATGCCAATCCCACTGTCTTTAACAGTGATGTAAACATAGCTATGCGTCGCCTTGGCATGGACCATGATCTGCCCGCCGTCTGGCGTGTAGTTAAGGGCATTGTCTAGCAGATTGGTTAAGATTTGGGTGATGCGGGCATGGTCGGCATTAACCAGAGGCAGGGACGGGGCAAATTGCGTGCTGACCTGGAGTTCCCTGGACTCATGTTGGATACGGCCGTCTAAATGCCCTTCTACTACCTGATCAATAATCTGGGTAATGTCTAACGGCCGTAGATCCAGCCCCGTCTTGCCGGTTTCAATTCGTGAGATATCCAGTAAATCATTTACCAGCATATGAAGACGATCGGCATTGTTCTTAATCACCTGTAAATACCGAAATTGCGGCTCGGTCATGGTGCCGGCCGCACCCATAAGCATCAAGTCGGCATACCCCTTAATCGAAGTCATCGGCGTACGTAATTCATGCGAGACGGTTGAAACAAACTCGCTTTTCAGCTTGTCTACCTCCACTTCCTTTGTAATATCGCGGAAGATGGAGACCGTGCCATAAAATTGATTATCCGATAACACGGGGGACAAATGAACGCTAATAAACTTATCTTCCGTGACCAATTGATCTGCCAAATAAGTCCACTGTTCAATCCGGTCAGCATTATTGGCCCAGTCATTGATGGTATGAATCCAGGACTCGCCAAAGTGACCATAGAGCCCTAAAAGCTCATTGATTGACTTGCCCAACAACTGCTCGCGTGGAATATCCAGAATGTTACAGGCGGGCAAGTTGGCAATGTCTACCTCATTTTGACTGTCCGCCACAATCACCCCATCGGCAATACTTTCCAATATTGATTCCAGATTTGCTTTTTGAATGATTTCGGTACGAAGCATCGTGCCGAGCTGTTCTGCCTGCTCAAAAATGAGATTGTACAAACTGGCATTGTTGATGGCATGGGCTACTTGAATAGCGGCGGCTTCTACCAAATCGAGCTGCTGTAGCGTAAAGGCGTTTGGCTCGGTGTGGAACATCATCAGGACGCCAATAACTTCTTCATTGGAAATTAGCGGCACGCCCAGTGCAGAGCGGTGTTTTAGACTGGTTTCTCGCTCCAGCCAGCGTATATCTTTGTGGGCGTCATGCACAATCACTGCGGAACGATTTTCAATCATCCAGCCAGCCAATCCTTCATTCTGCATGAGCCCGCTGGGAATGCCGCGCAATGGGATGGTGCGTGCGCTGCCAATTGACGCCCGAAATATAAACTCACCGGACTCGTGATCAATCAGCATGATGGCACCTTCTGTGGCGTTAACAACGCCGTTAACAAGGTGAAGTGCCTGATTGAGTACCCGATCCTGATCCAGACTGGCAGATAATTCAGTCGTGATGCGGAGTAAAATCTTGACGCGGTTGCTTTCGTCGTTCAGGGCCTGAGTGCGTTCCGCTACGCGGTGATCAAGCGTTTCGTTGAACTCGCGAAGTTCATCAAATAGATTGGCGTTTTGCAGGGCAATGGCAACCTGTACGCCAAATGTTGTGGCCCAACTAATATCCTTATTGGTAAAGCGGTTGGGGTTTTGGGTATCAGCCAAAACCAAAATACCGGTGAGATCGCCTTCGCGCAGTAGGGGCACCCCTAAAACAGATTTAACCATTTCTGAGTCGGGGAGACGAATCTCTATTTGCTCTACTTGATCGATCTGGTTTAAAAAGGTTGGCACACCAGACTGGGCAAGGTGGGCGACAAAACTGGCCTCATCGCTGCTGGAAACGGTAGTGCCACCAAAACTGGTAGCGCCGTGCCCGGCTGCGGCGCTGCCGATGAAATGCTCTGCCACAGGCTGCCAGATGTAGGCGCCGTCCACGTTGAACATGCGCCGTCCTTCACTGCAAATGAGATTGAGGACCGTTTCCTGATCCAGGCTTGAGTTGAGGGCTAGACTGACGTTGCCCATTGCGCCATAAAAGCGCTCTCGCTCGTAGGTTTCTTCAAAAATGAGGGCGATTTCCAGGGCGGTGCCCGCCTGGTTGGCTAAGGCGGTCAAGAGTTTAATCTCATGGTGCTCGACGTTTTGGATACGGCCGTTTTCGCTTAGCAAATGCAAAAAGCCGTAGGTCTCACCAGTCAAGATGAGCGGGATAAGCGTACAAAGTTGGGATTCCGGCGTTGCCCAGGCTGGTAGTGGCAGCGGCGAAGGGGTAATGGTGCCAATCCGGACGACTTGTGGCTGCTGTTCCTGAATTAGTTTTTCCAGAATAGGCGAAGTTGGGAAAATCAAGCGCGTTCCCGGATCGGTAACGGCCGTTTCATTATCGCGGGCGGTATCTTTTAAAACCACCAGTTTATCTAAAGTTGGCAACCACTGGTAAATCGTGCAGCCAACGGCATCCATTGCTTCAATTGCTTGCAGGGCCAGGGTGTTTAAAATGGTCTCTTTGTCTAGCGTGCTGGAGAGCGCATTGCTGCTGTTTAGCAATAGCTCAAACTCACGATTGCGACTCACGGCTTGCTGGAACAAGTGGGTGTTTTCGATGATGGAAGCCGCAAACTGAGCATATAGCTCTATCGTTTGCATGGCCATGAGGGTTGGGCGACGGCCGTTTGCCGGCTGATCTAACCCAATAAGCCCAATTCGCTGATGTTGCTGGTTGTAAAGCGGGACGCAAAGCAGGTCATTTGGATGCCAGGTGTCGCCATTTTTCTGAACGGCCGTGTGGTCCGGCAGCACCATGCCCAAATGTTGCTTTGCCCAGGCGCTATTGCCCGGCAAAAAGTAGCAGTTACCCTGGCGAAACCGCTGCATAGCGTCATCTTCAAACAAGGTCAGCCATGCTTGTGGAGGGACTGCATTGTTGCGCAAAAATTTCTCTTCCGCCTCCGACAGTCCAGCAGCGATAATGAGCGTAGGCTCAAACTGGGCGTCGCGCAGACTGAGAACAACGCGGTTCCAACCCGTTTGCTGCAGCCCGTTCACCAGCAAGGTGAGCTGTTCTTTTAGATCGGTTTCATTGCTTACATGCGTAAGGGAAGTAAGTTGTTGCAACGCCTGGGCTGAATTGGCTAAGTCAGTGACGTGTGGCTGCGGGGAGATGGCGATTTGCGTGAGCGCTTTGCCGTCAAGTTCAATGTGGTGGCTATGCAAGTTTAGTAGGCGGTTGCCTTCCACCATGATGGTGGCTTCAAATGAAGGGGCTAGGCACGCTTGCCACTTAGACGGCGTGGCAAATAGATGTGCGATTGCTTCCAACGAGGAAACATCAGGCGCCAAATTAAGCAATGTGCCTGCCGCTTCATTCATGTATAAAATCGTGCCATCCGCCTCAGCTATGAGAATGCCTTCATGAAGGTTGTCAAACAAACTCCAAATCATAGCCGAGGTCAATTCATTTTCCATCGTCAGTGTCAAACCTCAGCCGTTACACCTGTTATTTTCACGATTGTTTCGTACCGCCAACGTGCAGCTGTATACAAATTTGTAAAGTTTTTTACTGTTGGGCTTGTTTATCTCGGTCCAGTCGCCGAAGCTCTGCGGCCGTTTCTGTGATTTCGCGAATATCTGAAAACCGCTGGGTCTTGTCAGATACAATGCCTATAGAAAGCTTCATAAGCGGCACAAGCATCCCATCTGGTTGCATAATGCCGCCTTGTTCGCGATCAATAAAACTGTAATGTGAGAGGATTCCTTCATCGAACTGCTGGCGCAGCTCCTCAATCATGACCGGCACATTGTCAGCCATCGTGACCAGCACAAACGTATTGCTGGTTGCGTGGCCAATAAAATCATCTAACGTGCCTAATTCGTCATCAACTTCATTGAGAATAAGGGTGGTAAAGCGCAGCACTTCATCGCGGGCCAGGAAACCGTACTCGTCACTAAACGGCTCAATCTGATCGATACCAATTTGTAAATAGGTCCAGTCACTGGTACGCATGAGGTTGCGCAGCTGATCTTCAATGAGTCGGCTGCTGGGCAGGCCCGTAATGGGGTCTGTCATGTTGTGCCGCTTGTAGGTATTAATCGCCGTGCGCACCCGTAGTTTTAGCTCTTCAATATCAAACGGCTTGGTGATATAGTCATCTGCACCTAGTTCCAGCCCGGCAATGCGATCACTCCGTTCATCCTTTTGAGTAAGGAAGATGATAGGAATGTGACTGGTGCGTGTGGTAGTGCGCATGACTTTACACACCTCATACCCATCTATGTCTGGCAGCATAATATCCAGGACAATGAGATCGGGTAACTTCTTGCGGCAAATTTCCAGGGCGTCATTGCCTCTGGCGGCAACATCGACATGATAGCCCTGCCCCGTGAAGAATATGCGCAGCATATTGGAAATATCAAAGTCGTCTTCAACAATTAAAATACGGCCGTTGCTCATGAGCTTGTTCCTTGGCAGATCAATAATTTACAGAGTCCACAAAAGTGTGGGTTTTTGGATTCAAATACGGAACGGCATCGACAGCGCTGGCGTCTTTCTGACTGGCAGCTTTGACGAACGCAATCTGTGAGCTTGTGACAGCACGTTCAAAACTTCTAAAGCCGCCAAGCTTAAAGCCATGCCGTTTGGCGATTGTATCAATTGTCTGAACTTGCGACAATTGAATGTCCTTTCCCAGCGTGAAAGAAACGTAATTTCCGTCCAGAGCCAGCGCCATTGTTTCTGCCATGCAGGCGTAAGCCATTTTGGGCGGAAAGCCAAAGTCAAAGTTAAAGTTTACCGGGCCAGGAACTGCCACCATGCCTCCTTCAATGACGAGGACATCGGGTCGTTGTTTGGCCACTTGTTTAGAGACATCTCGGGGACGAGAAACGTCACAAATGACTGCACCTTGCCGTAGATGCTGCGCTTTGATGATGGCATCGATGGCGCTGGTAACGGTGATAATATACTGTGCTTTGGTCAATTCATCTATGTTGCTGCTGACGGTGACGTTGGCACAGCCGTGCTGGCGAACGGCCGTAGCAACTGATTGTAGCTTTTCGGTACGGCGGCCAATCAAAATGATACGGCCGCTTTCGGGGGCAAGCAGTTGAGCACAAATGGCGCCGATTGCCCCCGTCGCACCCACGACAGCCACCGTGGAGGTAACCAATGGCCTGTTCAGCAAAACGGCCGCTTGTCGTATAGCGTGTGCAGCTTGGGCCACTGTATAACTGTCCCCAGTGGTAACCGGAATATTTAACTGTTTGGCAATCGTTACGCCACCATCCCCTACCACAGAAGTAAACGCGCCTAATCCCAAGATTCTTGCTCCCAGCCGTTCAGCTAACTTGCCAGTCTGGATGATCTTGCGATACACCAATGGCGTGGGCAAACGCAACATCATGTTGGGGGTGAGGGGACAAGCGACAAACCATCCTTTGAGGGAACGGCCGTTTTCTGCTGACTGCACTCCTTCAATTTTGGATATAAAGACAGGCGGATAGAAGATGGAAAGAAACTCGATGAGCCAGCCGGGTAGTCTACCCAGCGCAGGATATTTGCGACTTACGTCACGCTTTGGGTCTAGCGGATGAATAATAAAGGCAAAACTATCCTGCATAATAACGTTGAGTGTAGTCGGGATGAATTTGGTTTCAATGGTAATTCTGTCCCTTACATTTGTTCTTTTCGCTGCCGAACCAGCCACTAGGCCGATCTAATAGTTTACGCGCTCCCCTTTTCTGGGATAAAGGCGAGGATAGCGATATTTATCTTTGTGCGCGTGGAAGTCACTTTGCTCATAGGTTACGTTTTTTGTGATAAATTGTCTATCGTCTGAAGCCAATAAAACCACATCTGATTCGATCGTACGCGCAGCATAAATGATAGCACCAGAGCTAATTCGGCAATGGTGCCCAACACAGCCACCGAGAACAATCAACTCGGTTGCTTCCAGCTGTCCATTGTGGTTCATTGTTTTAAGAGGGCCGCCTAAAATGTTGAAGTCTGTAAAGGTATTACCTGCTCCAATAAATGAGTCGCGCCCCACGACGCATAGCTGCAGGCAAGTATTTTGGGCGATAGAGGTGTTTTCCATGAGAGTGGTCATGAACAGTGCGGCGCGGAATGGCAAGAAACAGCCATCGCTCACTACGCTGAGCAAGAGCTGACAGCCCTGGGAAACGGTCACGTTGCTGCCAATGATACAGTTGTCAATGACTGCACCGGCCCCAATGGTTACGTTGTCACCGATAACTGTATAACCATGAATGACGGCCGTCGGATCAATATGCACATTTTTGCCTACTTTTACAAGCTCTGAGTTAGACAAAACCCGCTTTTGTTCAATGATGGAGCGTGCCAATATTTTGACTTTGTACTGCCAGGTGCTGGCAACACGATCTTCCACGTTGGCCCCTTGAGTAAAAACACCTAGCAAAATATCGGCAATAAATAAATGAACCCAGTTCTCCACCAGAACAAAAACCTTTCGCGGCAATTGATAAACAAGATCACCAAATTCTGTCGCCATGTATGGGGGGATATGATAGTAACCTCGTTCCCTGGCTTCCGTATCAATGATCAAAGGTTCTGCTTGCAAGCTTTGCGTGATGCCATTGGGCAAATACCACATGTCGGCCAGTAGCAAGTCGTCCTGTTGGAAGAAAGAATGCGTCAACGGCCGTACATGTCTTGCAATCGCCGGATCATTTTGGCGAAAGGCCAACCGCACTGGCCGCCCACCGGCGCGGGCTTTTTCTATAAACTCATCAATCAGCAGCTGATTAAAAAAAAGATTGTCCCGATGCACCAGGCATTCGACTGACTCTTTTTCAAGTTGGCGCGCCACTTCCCAGTCAGGATATTCACGCTCTTCGGTGGCATGTTTCGCCAGCAAATCTCGCTGCCAAAGCCACAGGGGTTTATTTTGGATCCGCAGGTCGCGGGCCGTTTCGTTAAACGGTGAAATAAAACTTGGCTCGTTAATAATAATACGGCGCATAAAAACTACTTTTGGCCTGTTTGCCAGCCCAACTCTTCAGTTATGGGCAAGCAATAATCATCATTTGGGCAAAAAATCAAACATAAAAAAGAAATAAATTTGTCGCAACTAAACAATAGGTTGTTTAGCAATGGCTATGGTACACGTGTCGTCACCAGTGGCGATACAGCTGATTTGTTCTACCTTAAATCGTCGTCCACGGCTCACCCAATCCAGGGCCTGCTCTAATAGTCCAATTGCCAAATGGCAGCAGGGTGTGCTCGAGACGCGCTGCCAACAAATAGGGCAGCGTTCAATAATCCACAAATAATGTTCCGTATCTTCGCCTAAACGCACCTGCTGATCACTAAACTTGTTAAATGTCTCAGCAAAAACGTCTAGACCTATCTTGATTTTAATCCCTAAAGGCAACATGCGCATTGCCAAATCAGTAATGCCTAACACGGGCATGAACTCTTTTAGGGCATACTTCCAGGTTTCGCGCCCGGCCCGCAAGGCCAATCCTCGTCCACCTCGCTCGCCATACATATCTTCCAACGTTTGTTGGATGGCGCTGAATTCAGCAAAGGTAAAGCCTAGCTTTAAATTATTGGGCGGATAATTATTGACGAGGTGCGACAAATGGGCCAAATTAAGGACAGCATTGACGCCGTGCTGACCCATAATTTCTTCCATAGCGACTAGGACTATGCGCCCCATTTTGTTGGGATAATAATATTCTACTTGTTGTAAGGTTGCTTGAGTCATGCCTTTAGACTACCTGGCCGTTCGACGGGGTATCTAAGAAGCTGCTGATCGCATCTAAAAAGCGATCTGGCTCATCTGTCATTGGAAAATGTCGAGATTGTTCCAGAACCTCAACCTTCACAGATTTTACGCCGCTTCTCAATAGATTTGCATTCGTAGGGGACACAATTTTGTCTTTGGCTCCGTAAATCCCCAAGGTTGGAATGTCGAGCGTGGGCAACATGCTTCGTAGATCTGTATCACGCAAATCACCTATGCTGCGAAAGAACGATTCAACGTTGGCACGCTGCACGTCTCTGAAAATCATTGTGCGTACTTTTTTAGAATCTTTGGCCAATAAGATACGCATGATGGAATTAAGCATGATCGGATAGCGCCAAACCAGTTTGGCTATGGAACCATAGCCGGCCAACTGTAAGAATGGATGCATTGAACTGCCTATTATCGGGGAGCCAACCAGCGCTACTTTTTCCACGCGCTCTGGATGAGTAAAGGAGATTTGCAGGGCAACCGTGCCGCCCATCGAATGACCAAATATGGGCGCCTTTTGAATTCCCAGGGAATCCATAAACTGATTAACCATTTCCACGTAGCTGCCGATCTGAAACGTCGCCGTTTGCATTTGGGATGCTTTCGCGGAATCGCCAAAACCCCAAAAATCCAGTGCATAAACGCGAAAACGCCCGGTCTTGGATAACGTGATCATTAAATCACGCCAAACATCCCAGGAATTTATCCAGCCATGTAATAGAATTATGGGTTGGCCCCGGCCGATTGATTCGTAATGCAGAATCCCTTGTTCAGTAACAATAGAACTCACACTGACCTCAATTACCCTGTGTGTTGTTTTGCAGGTAGTGGGTAGGCTTAACAACGGCCGTCTAAAACTTCTTAAAACGGTCGAGGTTTTGAATGCGCGTTATTCGCTATTTATACTGTAAACGCATTACCTACGCAGATAGAATTTCTGTATGCGGCGTCTGGAAAAAGAAGCTGATGCCTGGCAAACCCCAATAATCATAGAAGAAGGTGCGCTAGATCGGCATTAGTTCGTGGACTTATGCACACCAAAAAATAGTAACAGTTAGTAGATTTGAAAACTGTGAAAAGCAGGTAAAGGAGGTGTAAAGGTCACGTTAATCAGGCATTTTCGCCATTTTCTTGATCCAGTTGGTCTAAAATTGAATATAGTAACTCTAACAGTGCATTCTTAACGCTTTCCTTATCAGTGGCAATGCATGGCAGGATTTTTACTTCAGGTTTTAGCCGCAGGATAATGCGCAAATCTTCCGGTTCCCAGGCATCTTCCATATCTTGTTTATTGGCAGCAACGACAAAAGGGGTAGAGGCGTAGCTTTCGAACGTTTCCAAGATACGTTTTGCTTCACGAAAGGTTTCTGGCTTTGTGCTATCGACCATAACAACAAAGCCGAGCATTCCCTGGGAGAGAATGTCCCACATGAAATCAAACCGGCGTTGCCCTGGGGTGCCGAACAGGTAGAGGACGAGGTCGTCGCCAACGGTAATACGGCCGAAATCCATAGCGACCGTGGTGCTTTCTTTTACTTGTTCTGCGTTGCTGGAAATTTTTCTTTCAGTAGAAACGACATCAATCTCACTGACGGCCCCAATAAATTGCGTTTTCCCGGCTGAAAATGGGCCAGTGATTACCATTTTGACTGCTTGCATAACGTACTACCTTCTTGATTAAGCGCGAGTATTGAGAATGAATCTGTTTTAGGTTTTGGTTGGCTCCTGCTATCGCGTTATTGCGCGTTTAACCTGAATTGGAAACGGCCGTGCTACCTGAAAAACTTAATTTTACAGGCCACGAATTCGGTCAATGAGACGCACAACGACCGACCGCTTAACGGCTGGAGAAGGTTCGGGCGTGCGTTTCTGTCGCCGCATTTCCGCTTCTGTTTTTTCAGGAGCAGGCTTTGGCTGGCTTACAAACTCTACAAGTCCAGCCTGTAACATACCGTATACAATGCGCCGGATTTCAAAATCGCTCAGATTATTGGCTTTGGCAATTTGGCGGATTGAATTGCGGGGATTGACAAACGAAACAACGCGCCATTCCTCTACGGTCAGGTTAATGTTTCGCAGTCGTGCGTCCGGGCGATCCGTGAAGCGTAGCGCGACATCCAGGTCTGGGAGCTCATCCTGCAGGATTTCCCACTCTTTTAGTCGGCGACTACCTTCCATGATGACGCTTTCTAAATCAATCGGTATGGTGATGTAGCCGCTGTCTGGCAGCTTGTTGGCGTCAAAACGAAAGAGCCCTTCGCCCCAGGTAAACAATTTATAAACCGTATCCAGCACATTTTGCCGAACACTCTGAATTATGTCGTTTTGGGTGACGCGCCGGGCCGTTACCAGCAGGTGGCCAATCTCTTTGTCACTTTTGCCTTTTGCGTGAGATTGAATGACCTGGGCCTGTTCTGGCGACAGTTTGCCGCTGCTCTGCAAAATTTGGGCCAGATGGTTGCCGCTGTTGTTCCCCATGTAGGCGTAGATTAACTTGCCTTCTCGAAAAGACATTTGGGCTGTGTCATCCTCTGCTTGAATAGAGAGGGTTCCGGTTTTTCTAGCCAGATTAATGAGGTTTAATAACTGAGTTGTTGAGAAATCGCGCAGGTTGCCTTTAAGGGCCATAGTCGTATTTCCTGCTGGGTCTTGATGGCAGATTTTTTACCAATAAAACTTAACTTACCTGTTTGTTGTGATTGCTCATGATTTAGACATTACAGCTAATCTTCTTGAGAAGCCAGAAGCGAGCAATTCCCAATTCTTTTTGTAAGTCGTTGACCTGCGCATTATACATGTTGCAAATTATCGAGTCAAACCTACTTATGTCACATCAATTGTTGGGGAAGTTGTGTGGTTTCAGGTGGTAAGTTTGCTTTGCTTGTTCTGGCAACTTTTCGCGTGTACAATTAGGGTGCTGTGTGGGGCGGTGGCGAAATGGTAGACGCAGCAGACTTAAAATCTGCCGGACGTCAGTCCGTGTGGGTTCGAATCCCACCCGCCCTACTCAATATCATTGGCCCTTTTTGGGCCTTTTTTGTTTTGGCTTACCTACACAAAGATAATGAATTTAGATAAAGAAGATCGGCGACTGTGGCGAACCGTATTGCGGACAGTACGGCCGTTCCCCTTTACGTTTCCCACGGCCAAATTCCTAGTTGGTGTGTCCGGTGGAACAGATTCTTTGGCATTGCTGCACCTGTTATGGCGACAGCTGGGGGCGGATCGGCTGATTGTGGCGCATTTGGACCACGGCTTGCGACCAGAGTCGGCCGATGACGCTCATTTTGTGGCAAATACGGCCGCTTCCTGGAAAATTCCCTGCGTAACCAAAAAAATTCAAGTGAAGGATGTGGCCGCGTCTTCTGGGCTATCAATGGAGGCTGCAGGCAGGCAGGTGCGCTATCAATTTTTCGCTGGAGAAGCGAAGAGAGTAAGGGCGAACGCCGTTCTGGTGGCGCACCATGCCGATGATCAGGCCGAGACGATTTTGCTGCACCTCCTGCGGGGCAGTGGCTCCGCAGGTCTGCGGGGGATGCTGCCAATTGGCCAGGTGCCGGGGGCTGAGATGGTGCCGTTGATACGGCCGTTTCTCAACATTTTCCGGTCCGAAATTGAACGGTATTGTGCCAAACATGAGCTGAGTCCCCGGCAAGATGACAGCAACGAGGACGTGCGCTATGCCCGAAACCGCATTCGGCATGAGCTGCTGCCACTGCTGCAAACCTATAACCCTCAAATTGCGGCTCGCTTGCAGCAATTGTCTATTATCACCGCAGATGAGTACGCATTGCAGGAGAGTCAGCTTGACCAAATTTGGTCTACGCTATTAAAAAGAGAAAGCGATCAGTGGTTAATCCTGGACAGACATTTATTTGCGGAACAGGCGGTGGCCTGGCAGCGGCTGGCTTTGCGCCGGGCTGTGCAGCGGCTCCGGCCAACTATTACCGATATTGGTTTTCGTACAGTTGAGCAAGCGCGGGAACTTATTTTGAAGAAACAGTCTGGTAGTGAAGCGACATTGCCCGGGCAGCTTGTCATGCAGGTGACAGCCCAGGAACTGATCTTTGGGGATGTGCGCTCAAAACGCCCGAGCGACGAACCTCAACTTGAGACGGAACAGCCTATTTTGCTGCCGATTCCAGGATCGGTGAACATCGGCAGTGATTGGCGCATCGTTGCTGAGCTTAAGCCCACTTTTTCAGTCGAAGCAGTGCGAAAAAATAAGGAACGCTGGCGGGCGTTTGTGTCTTTGACGGGCGGTGAGTCAGTGTGGATACGGCCGTCTATGCCTGGGGAGCGGTTTCAACCATTGGGTCTGAAAGGGCATAGCCAGCCAATTCAGGATTTGCTGGGGGACCGCAAAGTCGCGCGAGGAAGACGGCCGTTGTGGCCAGTGGTCGCAACGGAAACGCACCCTGTCTGGATTGTGGGGCAGCATTTAGATGAGCGTGTGCGGGTCGCGGCGGATACAGCTCGCGTTGTGCAGCTAATTTGCGAAGCCCAAGTTGGGGGCAATGTGCCGTGATTTATTTTTGTCTAATTGACAAGGTGAATGGCGCGGCCAAATTTCTTAGGCAGCGATGACGGCCTCATATTTCTCTCGATCGACGGTCTCTTCTCTGGCGCGTATTAGCAGTACGGGCATTTCGGCCTGTCGCAGGATCTTGTCGGCAACGCTACCGAATACCCAGCGGCTTACGCCACCCCGTCCGTGCGTGCTCATGACGATAGTATCCACTCCTAGAGTGGCCGCTGCGTGTAGCAGGGCATCTGCGACATTTTCCCCTTCCGTTATTTTTGTTTGGACATCGTAGCCTTGCTGCCGCAGTGAGCCTTGGTGGCTGCGTAAATAGGAATTGGCATCTTCTTCCGACTGCTTCCGCATTTCTGTGAGCAGTTGGGCATAAACGCTGCCGTTTGCTACGGTCATTACCAGGTGCGCCGGTTGCAATACGCGTACCAACGTGAGCTTGCTGCCGAACTTGCCAGCCAACTCCATGGCCGCGGGTAAAGCTGCTTCGGCCAAATGTGATCCATCCAGTGGCAAAAGAATGTGACTAAACATCGGTTGGCCTCCATTGTTGGACTTATTTTCGTATAGAAATCGACGCATTTTGTCTGCTATCGATCTCACTATGTCATAACATTATGTTGGATCACGGCCGTTTTCTACCAGTGACACTTACCATATAGAACGAAGATAAACGTCATTCAACTTACCCGCGTGTTGGGTAAGATGGATCACACTTCTGTCGGGGAAATGGGGCTAGAGTTGCAAGTATGGCGCGGAAATTGGTGCGTTGCGCGGTTCCTAAGCGTTGGGTAAATGGATGGCGTTGGTACTTGGCTGCAAACTGTCGTTCGTTATACTTGCGCCGCTGTAAGAGGAAAAATTCAGGTCAACTATGAGTCGATGGAAGAAGTTATTGGCAGGGGTAGCCGTTTTAATTGGGCTTGGCATTTTTGTCTTGCCAGCATTGCTTCGCGCTATTCCCCCGCGGTATGCTGCTCGTTGGCTGCCGGAACCGCTTCTCGCAATTGCTTCGCCGCAACAGGCAGTGGCAATTTTGCCCACGGTGGCAAAGCCGCTAAATGCATCGGGATTATTGGCGGAGCCCACTGCTCTGGCCGCTCCAGTGATAGATGAATTTGTGCCGACGGCCACAATGTCACCGTTGGAAACGAGTGAGGCGCCGCAGCCCACGCCCGTTCCTCCGACCGTCACTCCATCACCAATTCCTACAGCAACGGCCGTTCCGATTCCGTCAGCCGCTCGCCTGGAGGGTATCCAGCATCATTTTCAGGATTGGAACAACTGTGGTCCTGCCACGCTGGCGATGACGCTAAGTTACTTTGATCTGTTTGTTACCCAAAGCGATACAGCTGCCGTACTGAAACCAAATCCAGAAGACCGTAACGTGAGTCCGTTTGAAATGGTCGCCTACGTAGATGAGAATACGCCTTACCAAGCGCTAAATCGGGTAAACGGCCGTCTCGACATGCTAAAACAGTTTGTAGCCAACGGCATCCCCGTGATTGTGGAAATTGGCATTGATCCTCCT
>CBDUOF010000015.1:0-28467 GCA_965368765.1 uncultured Anaerolineae bacterium
CCTGCTTTTCCAAGATAGGGTGGCCAATTTGAACGGCCGTTCCCGCAATTTCACTAGTCGCCACATCCATTTCCATGCTAGAGAACGTCGCCCCGCGCAGGCCGTCCCGCCCCGTGCGCCCGCCGATGGCGATGATCAGGTCACCCGACTGCGGCTCCGTCACGTGGGAGCCATGCGGTAAAATGCCCACGCAGCCGCAGTACACGAGCGGATTGGCCGTGTAGCCTGGGTGATAATGGATTGAACCGTTTACCGTGGGAATACCCATCTTGTTGCCGTAATCTTCAATGCCATGAATCACCCCGTCAGCGATGCGGCAGGGATGTAGTACCCCGGTGGGCAAATCTGCCTGCGGGGTGTCTGGCAGGCCAAAGCAGAGTACGTCAGTGTTGGCGATAGGGCGCGCGCCCACGCCCAGCACAGCCCGCACCACGCTGCTCACGCTGGTGCTGGCCCCGCCAAACGGCTCCAGCGCCGCAGGATGGTTGTGGGTTTCGGCCTTGAACGCCAGGTCAAACTGGTCGTCGAAGGCCACCATGCCGGCGTTGTCTACAAAAGCGGAGCGCACCCATGGCTTGTTGGCTTTTTCTGTAGCGGCATGGATGTAGGTGTCTAGCAGGCCGTCAATCGTTTGCCGCTCCGAACCGCTGGTTTTACCGGGCAGCGGGCCTTCGTAATCAATAATGGCGTTGAACGTTTTGTGGGCGCAATGCTCGCTCCACGTTTGGGCAATCATTGCCAGCTCAACGTCGCTGGCGTCTCGCCCTTGTTCGTAAAAAGCCTTTATCGCCTGCATTTCTTCCAAATTGAGCGCCAGCCGCCGCTCCTGACTGATTGCCAACAGCGCATCATCAGCCACACCGCGCAGCGTGATTGTTTCAACCAGCCCGTCGCCTTCCTGATATGCAAAAAAGGGCGGACTGATCGGCTGGTCGATGGCAAAGCGCTGGATGACGGGGTTGGACAGCAGTTCCGTGGCCAGTCGCTGCTTGTCGGTTTCGCTCAGGTCGCCAGCCAGCTCAAATCGTTGCCCGGTGGTCACACGCTGCAAACCTTCGATGCCCAGCAAGTGGGCGGCGCGGCGCAGGTTTTCGGCGGGTGGGTCGGTGATGCCAGTCCGGAAGGTCGTTTCGATAAATTGGAGACTGGAGATGTGAGGGTAGAGAGTGGGTGCAGTTAATCGCCACTCTCCACTCTCCAGTTTCTCCGTCACGGGATCAACCAGCAGTTCTTGTACCAGGCGTACGGCTTCGGCTTCGGTGAGACTGCCTTGCAGGAAGATGAGGCGGCTGGAGCGGCAGGCGGTGAGGCTGGTAAGGCCCAGTTGATGGGCGGCATGGACGAGTTTGGTCTGGTTGATGGTGGTTTGCGGGCTGATATGGATGCGGTACGTGGCAGTTACGGCCGTATCGTTTTCTTGCTGCATATCTCTCCTTTAAGGTGAAAACGGGAAAGTTCTTTAATTCAAAATAGTGATTCTCCCGTTTTCCCTGAGTAAACCGCAAAGAAATGGCGATTTTTACGTCAAATGACTTATTGTGGTTTACTGCGAAGAGCAGGAATACAGAGCTGCACAGAGAAAAAAGAGAAATACGCACAATCTGTGAAATCTGTTGATTTTTATTTCCTTGGCGTGCTCTAAATTTTACCGTAGCTATTCTGTGGGAATTGTTGACAAGCCAATTTTAGAGTAAGTGCGGATAAATTCCAGGGCTTGGGGCCATAGTTCTTTATGCGCCGGGTCGAACGGCCGCATGGGTTCATGCCCCGCTTCCGGGAAAGTGATGAGCTTTTTATGCGGCCCGGGCAGCGTTTCATACAGTTTGTCGATGGTGCCGGGCTTGACGGCTGGGTCATGCCCGCCGCGAAAGATAATGGAAGGGGTGGTGAATTTTGGCCAAAGGGTACGGCCGTATTCAGCCATCTTTACCATCTCGACCAGGGCATTGGTGGGCACCCGGCTAACTTTTGGCAGGTCATTCTGCTGAAAATCAGGATCGTCAAAATCAATCGTTGGGTCAAAATCTAGCACCCGCTCCCGCACCAATTTGCGCATGCTGCGCAGTTTGTAAGGGTAGAGCCAGGGCATCACGAAGCGCAATACCTTCATCCAGTTCAGCCGATCATCTGGCACATCATAAATGGGCGTAAGCATGATCAGCCCGCGTACTTCCGGATATTGCAGGCAAAGATTGGCGGCCAGTACTGCTCCCATGGAATGCCCCATCAAGAAAAGTTCATCGTACTGGCCCTGGATTGAGTCAAATGCCTCCTGGGCTTCATCCAGCCATGCCTGCCGGGGGATTTTGTTCAGCTTGTCGGGGTGGTGGCCGTGGCCGGGCAGCAGCGGGCAGTGCACGGAAACGCCATGTTCAGCCAGATAGTTGGCCATTGGATGGGAGCTTAGCGGGCTGCCCAAAAAACCGTGCAGCATCAGAAGTCCGATACGGCCGTTTTCATTCTCAATCCTGGCCCGTTCGGTGTAGGCGCGACGCTCTGTCGGTACAGCATAGACGGGTGCAAATGGCATTTGGTTCTGTCCTTTTCTCCGATGGATTTGGACAGAAAGTATATAAAGAAGCGATCGCTGCGGCAAACCAGGGACCTTATTTAAGGACGGTAAGCAATGCGAGGGAAACGGCGAGTGCATGGTTTATGAGGGTGATACGGCCGTCTAGCAAGGCACACCGCAATTCAGCCATCGATACCCATTTAATCTTGAATGCCGTGAGCTGAGATGCTGGCACCTCCACAACCGGGTGCGCTTTTTGGGCACAAAAGAAGTGGCTTGCGCCAATCTGCTGGATTCCGTCGCTGGTATGACTGCCTAAATAAGACCATTGTGCAGTTTGGTATCCCGTTACTGCGAGCAGTTTTTGCTGAACGGCCGTAAACGGTTCTTCACCAGCCGCCAAATCTGCGCCAATCATCTGCCAGTAAACGCCATGACCGTCGGGCTTATCTGCCTCTAGTATCAGAGCTTCATTGGCTTCATTCAGGATCAACGCAAAGACACAGTCTGGCGCGGTGTTTATTGGCAAATCTGAGATGAGTACGTCACCCGATAGGTGTGTGTGTTCCATGGCAACCGCGAAAAAGGGAATCTGTTATTTTGATCAGGCCAATAACAGCTCCCAGGCTTTAGAGTGGAAAATATATTAGGATGATTAGCAAGTTCCTGCTGGTGGCACACATTCTCATTGGGCGCCCGCCACATCATTTTTGGCACCGCCACGTGATTGCAGGTAATGATTCTTGGCAGTGTAAAAGGAAAATGATGGCTAAGCAATATGCCGATCTGACTACTAAGTGCTTTGTTAACCTCATTTCTTTAGAAGATTTAGGGTCAAAACCACAAAGCTTCCAGTGCTCTGAGCGACTTTTATTTTTACAAGAATGTACTTAGCAGAGCACTAAGCCGACAATCCTGCAATCTAAAAGGGGGATGAATTTACTGTGTCCACGACAAAAAATGCTAGACAGAACGGCTGGCGTAGGCTATACTATTTGCCGTTCAGCGTAGAGTAAACATCATCCAATGGTAGGTATTGTGCCCCGCAAAAAGCG
This sequence comes from uncultured Anaerolineae bacterium, assembly GCA_965368765.1. Taxonomy (GTDB): domain Bacteria; phylum Chloroflexota; class Anaerolineae; order Promineifilales; family Promineifilaceae; genus Leptofilum. Next base: position 3,568 of record CBDUOF010000015.1, read on the forward strand.
GGGTTCTTTGCTTCAATTTAATTGGGGACGCCGCTTTGGAAGATTGATGATTTGTGTGGTTTATCTCAGATAGGTATCTGCATAAATTATTTGCGAACGTGTGTTTGTTTCCATAGCCGTGAGCTAAGTCTAAATAATTTTAGCTGCATGAGTCACACGTGTAGAGTGCGTATTATTGCGCATGGAGAAAGGGCCATGACACAAGATTTAAATAATGTTGTCTACTTAACCAAAGAAGGGTTACAGAAAATTAAAGATGAGCTGGCTTATCTGAAAGGTGAAAAGCTAGAAGAGCTTGCGCTTAAATTGCAGACGGCCATTGCTCAGGGTGATCTGAAAGAAAATGCAGATTATCATGCTGCCAAAGAAGAACAAGGGTTTGTGGACGGCCGTATCAAAGACCTGGAAGATTCTCTACGCCGTGCTCAAATTATTCAAGATGTGGGGCCTGCCAATAAAGTCCGGGTTGGGCACACGGTCACCGTTATTGAATTGGATGAAGGTGAGGAATATGAGGCAACGTATCACATTGTAGGTGCTCACGAAGCGGATCCGAGCAACGGCCGTATCTCTAATGAATCTCCCTTTGGCCGTGCCCTGATTGGTGCCAAGAAAGGTCAGACTGTATCCGTCCAAACGCCTGGCGGTCAAATTCAGCTGCGCGTCAAAACAATTGCCTAAAGATTACCCCACAGATATTTTTTGAACGGCCGTTTCTGGAAGGAAACGGCCGTTTTTTTATATCACGACTCCGTAACCTGCATAAAACATTCTCGCAGCTGCGCCTCATCGGCTCGCCGTACAAACACATTCAGCACATCTTCTGGTCTGAGCACTGTATCCCCATGCGGTACCAGAAGCACCCCTTGCCGTCGTACAGACACCACCACACATTCATACGGTAACCCAACAGCAATCGAGGCCAATGTCTTATTTGCAGCCCGACTTTTTCCTGTAATTGCAATATCCAAAAAGCACATTTGCGGGTTCGGGATGACTGGCAGTTTTTCAATATCCGGCTCGCCTTCCTTCCGCCGAGCCACGGCCACATTGTACGCCTTTACAATGTCAGAACGCCGTACCGTGCCAATAACCTGCTTGGGAGCAGTTCGGGAAACCACAGGAAGCTTGTTAATGCCCCGCACCGCCAGCCGCTGGACGATTTCACTTAATGGCTCATCTTCATAAGCCGTTAGCAGCCGCCCAACCGTTGCAACATCTTTCACCTGAAGCGCGGCACTGTTTTCACGGCTGGCCACGCGTTCATAATCACGCAAACTTACCATGCCGACCAGGTTGAGCGCGTCATCCACAACCGGGAAACTATGGTGATGTGTTCGCTGGAGCAAGTCTCCCAATTGAGGCAATGGCATATTTTCTGACACCAGGTATGGATCGGCCGTCATGGCTTCTTTTACCTGAAGTCTTTGCATTACATCTAAATCACGGCCCCGCTGCAAGCTAATGCCCTTTAGCCGAAGCTTTAGCGTATAAATAGATTCGCGGAACATGTTTTCGGCGAGCAAGGTAGAAAGCACTGTGGCCAGCATGAGGGGCAATATTAATTTGTAGTCGTTGGACATTTCGAAGACGATGAGAACGGCCGTAATTGGGGCTCGTGCCGCGCCAGAAAAAACCGCAGCCATGCCCACAATGGCGTATGCGCCAGGGTTCACAGCCACTTCTGGCCAAATGGAATGTGCCACCGATCCCACCATACCACCCACAATTGCCCCCATAAACAAACCAGGCGCAAAAACACCGCCAGAGTTACCGCTGCCTAAAGTAAAGCCCGTAGCCAGCATCTTCGTCACCAGTAGCATCGCCATGAGCCCCAATGGTAAACTGAAGTCTTCCGCAATCGCTTCGCCAATAAATTCTAGACCTGGGCCAAGCGCCTGTCGCTCTGGCAGCAGCAGCGCCACGCCCAACGTCAGCAGCATACCCAAACCTGCTTTAAAGGCTGGATGCAGCTGCCATTCATCAAATCGGTGCTCCATGAAGTAAAGAAGGCGAATAAACAATACCGCCACGACTGCAGCCAATATCCCCAGCACCACATAAAGCGGTAGCTCTTGAAACTGAAACGGATACGCAGGCACCGAAAAAGCGGGCCGGTCGCTTAAATAAACACGACCAACGACGCTAGCCGCTACGGAGCTAATCACAACCGCCCCAAAATACCCTACGGTGAATTTGCCCAAAATCACTTCCAGAGCAAAGATGGCCCCGGCAATGGGGGCATTAAACGTGGCGGCAATGCCTGCCGCTGCGCCACACGCCACCAGTGTGCGAATCCGTTCATCTGAAAAATGCAGCAATTGGCCAACTGTTGATCCCAACGCTGAACCGACTTGAACAATCGGCCCTTCGCGTCCGGCTGAGCCACCTGTGCCAATAGTGAGTGAAGAAGCCAACACCTTAATGGTCGCTACCCTTGGCCGAATACGGCCGCCGCGTAAAGCCAACGCTTCCATAACTTCTGGCACACCGTGTCCCTTGGCTTCCTTCGCCCAGCGGTTAACAACATAACCCACTATCAGTCCGGCTCCTCCCATGGCCAAAATAAGGCCAAAAATATCACCCGTCCATGCCTGAAGCTGTGCCGTAAATTGATTGATTTGCCGCAACAGCCAAACAAACACAACCGCGCCCAATCCTGTACCCGTTCCAACAATGAGGGCAACCAATACCATCGTCAAAGAATCAGGCGGCTGAACCTGGTCAATAAATTGGCGTAGTCTTGGTCCAACCCGCGTAATGAAATCACTCGTTGGTGTATAACGGCCGTTTCCCATCATTGCTTACCCTTTAAAAAGCGAATTGATATCGAAGACGATTGTACCGGGTTTGATGAAATGAGCATTGACAAATGTCAGGTGATTTTGCTATCATCCTGCCCACATAATTTATAAGCCAAAGGCAATGATGGGGACAGATTGATAGGTCACTTTGCTGTCCAGAGAGCGACGCAACCGCTGCAAGCATCGCCAGCAAACCCAGACAATGACACCCCTGAGCTGAACGGTGAACCGTCTTCAGTAGGCAGGAACCTGTAAAAAAAACTAACCACTGGCCCTGATTTACTGAAAACCAATTAACTGGAACCGGGTGCACCCGTTATAGTGTACAGACCGAGGCAGTTTGTTAAGGCAAACTGCGGGTCGCAAGAGGCTTGCGTTGGCAGCAATAGGTTGACACAAGCAAATTGGTGGTGGTACCACGAGCGAAAAATCAAACGCTCGTCCTCCAAAGAGAGGGCGGCGTTTTTTGTTTCTGGGCAGCAGGTTGCTGCTCACGAGCAGCCCTCGTCCTCCAAATTGGGGGCGAGGGCGTTTTTATTTTCAACGGGCAACCTTCCGCAGGTTCCATTCAGAATCAACGTTATAAAGCAAACCTGCGGGAGGGTCTATAAACGACAAGGAGGTTGTTATGAACACAATCAGAACAGTTGAGGTAGCCAACTATGTTGGGCAGCAGGTTTGCCTGCGGGGCTGGCTCCACAACCTGCGCCGCTTGGGTGGGGTCAGCTTTGTGGTCCTGCGCGACGGTTGGGGAACGCTGCAAGCCGTCACTGAAAATGAGGCTGATTTGGCTGTGCTAAACGAGCTCAGCCTGGAAAGTGTCATTGAACTGACAGGGAACATCGTGGCGACGCCACAGGCCGCAGGTGGCTTCGAACTGCATCAGCCACATATTCGGGTTGTCACCTCGGTAACAGAATCCCCGCCTGTGCCGCTGCAGCAGAAAAAGCTAAAGGCGGGGCTGCCCACATTGTTGGACCATGCCGTCATTGCCAACCGGCATCCGCTGCGGCGGGCAGTGTTTCGTCTGTCGGCCGGGGCGATGGCCGGCTTTCGTGCCACGTTGACGGCCAATCATTTTACTGAGGTTCAGACGCCGAAGATTGTGGCTGCAGCCACAGAAGGGGGCGCAAACGTGTTTGCCCTCAACTACTTTGACGGTTTGGCGTACCTGGCGCAAAGCCCCCAATTCTATAAGCAAATTATGGTGGGCGTGTTTGAACGCGTATTTGAGGTTGGGCCAGTCTTTCGCGCTGAGCCACACGACACCTCGCGCCATGTGAATGAATATGTGAGTCTGGACGTGGAGTTTGGATTTATCGAGAATCATTTTACGGTGATGGGAATGGTGCGCACGGTATTGGCTGGCATTTTTGAATGGCTTGCAGCAAACAACGGGGCAGAGTTGACCTTATTGCAGGCAAATTTGCCAGAGGTGCCTGAGGAAATTCCCCACATTCATTTTGCTGAAGCGCAGGAGCTAATTTGGCAGCGACATGGTGTGGACGTACGTGGTGAGCCGGATCTGTCGCCGCAGGATGAGCGCTGGTTGGGTGCCTGGGCGCAGTCAGAATACGGCAGCGACTTTTTGTTCGTGGTGGGCTACCCAATGGGGAAACGGCCGTTCTACACCCATCCCGATCCGACCAATCCAACCTACTCAAACTCCTTCGACCTGCTGTTTCGCGGCACCGAACTGATCACCGGCGGGCAGCGGCTGCACGTGTACGCAGAGTATCTGGCTGCTTTGGAAAGGGCCAATCTGCCCATCGCGCCTTTCGAGACCTATCTGGAAGCTTTTCGCTTTGGGATGCCGCCACACGGCGGGTTTGCTATTGGTTTGGAGCGGCTGCTGATGCAGCTATTGGCGCTGTCGAACCTGCGCCTGGCAACCCTTTTTCCGCGTGATCAAAAACGGCTTACGCCGTAAGGATTATTACGTACCGTAGTATACTGACTTCCCCTTTAATAAAGGGTTCAGGCGCAAAAATATAAGAATCGGGCGCTATCTTTGATGAGATACAAAAAACGGCACGTTCGAGGAAGAACGCGCCGCTTTTTTTTGTAAACCACAACGGTTTACCTTAAGGGAAGAGGTTTCTTTTAGCAAACTTAGTCAAAGCTGTCTGGCTTATCTGGTAGTGTGTCTAGAACGGCCGTAATCTTATCACTATTCACCGCCGGGGCCGCCACAATAGGATAGGCGCGGGTACCCAACTTGGTTAATGCCGTCGCCCCCAGACCCAGGAAGAAAACAAGTAACATGATGAGACTCTCGCCAAAGACGAATGGGATAGCTCCCAAAAAACCGATGACAAACGTAATGGCCATCGTGCCTAAAGCGGTGGTCATCGCTTGGCTACGATTCTTTAGGTTGAATTTCTGGGCCAAAAAGTCGCCGACCACGTTGCCAATTGTAAACCAGCCCAGGAAGCTGGCAGCAATCATCCCAAAAATCATTGCAGCAATGATGGGGAAGCCCAGCAAACCAATCCCGCAGGCTAAAATAAGCACTGTCGACAATAAGCCTAATATGGCGACGACAAACGGCATAGAAAATGCCGTAAGAAGACCGACGGCACCACTGGCTACTGGTTTCTTGCGCAAAGCATCTTCAATGCGTAGCATGGGTTGCGGCAAGAGTGATGCAGCGGCAAAAGCCAAGAGGCCAAACAATAGGCTTCGGCCAATGGCTGCCGCCGTTCCCCCGACAAATCGCGAGAAAGGCGACGGCTGGTCCATTTTCATCGGTGGATCAGAAACCATATCAAAACCAAAATCGCCATTCGATGTCAGGTTGGTAACAAAATTGGCCACACCAGCCGGCAGGATCACATTCAGATTTTCACAACTGAAGCCATCGGCACCGTCGCCAGAAGTCGTGCCGTTGAACAGAACGCAATCACCAGTTAACGTTGCAGTTGGCTCAATGATTAGGTCGCCATTGAACAGAACGATGTCGCCATTTACCGTACCAGCAATCGTTGCCTTGCCGTTAAAGACGATGATATCACCCTTGACCCGACCGCCGTCGGCGAGATTGAAATCTTCATCAAACAAAACGATGTCATTGCGAATGACATCTTCATCACCTACCGTGGTCTGTGCCGTGGGTGCGGCTAAAACCGCGCCGGTTGGCAAGACCAACAGCAGGAGCATACTCAGCAAATATAAAATTAGGCGGTGTGTCTTGGGACGTTGCATGATTAATTGTTCCCTCGAATGGAAACGGCCGTTGGTTGGCTTACCAATTGTTGATACACGCCATTCCAGACAAAAACGACCCCGGCCAAAACCAGCAGCCAACCCACAATCGCAGGCTGCTGCATAATCATCTCGCCCAGTCCCTTAAACAAGGCACCCGCAACAACACCCACCAGCCTGACACCTTGCTCAAAAAGTCGCTGAGCGCTCTCTACAAAGGCAGGTTGACTCACAACCGGTACAACGGTGTTGGCCGCCCAAACGACCAGCAATATAGGTAAGATGCCACTTAAAAGCAGCAGAACGTAAATGATGCTGATGGCCCACAATCGGGCTTTTCGGTTAGGTAGCCGGGCAACGGTGCGTTGGGTAAAACCAGCAGCGGGGCTAAGCATAGGCGTTTGCCGAAATAGCGTGTCGATGGCCAACATGGCATGCCACTCCCGGCTGCACGCGGGACAGGCGCGCAGGTGAGCTTCTAGATCGTGCTGTTGCCCAGCTACAAGCTCACCATCGAGCGCGTCCATCATCAGTAGGTGATATTTTTCGTGTTCCATAATTGACTCCGTCATTCTTGTTTCAAATTTGTCTATCCAAGCAAATCACAAAAAGGGTTGTGAAAAAGAAATCATGATTTCTTGTGATCTGCTCAAGTAAAAGCCAATCAAATAGCTCTTTGGCTTTTACACAGAACAGCATGTTCTGCATCGCCAGCTGAAACAACCTGCTGGCGTACATAATCTATCTATTACGAGAAGGCCACACTTTCGCCCTCTGGGTGGAGCCCTGCAGCGATGCCTACTTCGGCCAACTGTTTGCGGGCACGGAAGAGGCGAGATTTTATGGCGCTAACCGATGTATCCATCATTTCGGCAATCTCGTCATAAGAAAGCTCGTGCCAATAGCGCAGCACAACCGCTTCTCTATATTCTGGCGCCAACGCTGCCAGCAGCGATTGCACCATTTCCTGTTGTTCATTTTGGACCATCTGCGGCTCCGGTGCTGACGATCTTTCCGACATCAAGGAAGGATGTGGGGGTAATGGCTCATCAATTGACAAGAGAATGGCTCGCCGTTTCCGAATCAGGTCGATGCAGTAGTTTGAAGTAATCGAAAGTAACCACGTGCTAAACTTGTGATTCGGATTGTAACTTTCCAGACGAGTGTAGGCGCGAATAAATGCTTCTTGCGCAGCTTCTTCTGCCTCGCCGGAATTGTTCAGCATTCGATACGCCAGGTTGTAAACAGGCCGCTGGTACGCTTCTATGATTTTGCCAAAGGCGGCTTTGTCACCCCGCCGCGCCTGATCTAGCCAAACCTGCTCTTCATTCACGTTTTTCTCCTGACGCTTGTCAGTACGCAGTATAGCAGGAAAAGTTTCGTTTGCGGTCGGTTGGCCAGTGGCTAGTAAGCTGTTACTTTTTATCGTCATGCTTGACAATGCTGAACCCTCTTTTATAATCGAAAGTGTTGCAATCTAATATTGCACTTGCAATCAAATATCTAATACGTTGATTGGGACGAGTAGTTGCACAATCTGTGGCAGAGAGTGATGGTTTGATGGTTTTGCCGGAAATTCGTTAGGTAAAATCGTTTAGCTGGAAGCCATCATCACGAGAGCGGCAATGAAAACCCCCCAAGAGTGATTTCTTGAACGGTTGGGCAAACAGTTTTGTTTGCCTCTTTAGGGGCAGACCATTCGGTCTGCCCCCCATATTCCAACTAAAGGAATCCGGCTGGCTCCGTTAACGGCCGTTTTGAGGGTAAACAGTAATCAGTAAAGGGAAAGCTGATCACCGATTACCGAAATTTGGGTGGAACCGCGACGCCATCGCCCCAAACAGGGTGGTGGCGTTTTTATTTTGAATTTTTTTGAGGAAACGATGTCAGAAGAAAATGGCGTTCCGTACGTCGAATCAGACCTATATAGAATCCGACACTCGGCGGCGCATGTGCTGGCTGAAGCTGTGCTGGAATTTTATCCAGATGCGAAGTTGGCCATTGGCCCGCCAATTGAAGATGGTTTCTACTACGATTTTGACCTGGGCAAAGATGAAAATGGGAAACCCCTGACGTTCTCGCCGGAAGAGATGGAACAAATTGAGGCAAAAATGAAGGCGCTGCTCAAAAAGAATGCCAAGTTTGAGCAATCCTCGATGACAATTGACGAGGCCAAGCAATTTTTTGCTGACCAACCCTACAAACTAGAGCTAATTGAAGAGCTGGCTGCGGGTAAGGTGGATGAAAATGGTGAGCCAATTAGTGAGCCCGTCAGTGAGGTGGGCATTTACAGGCAGCGTGACTTCGTGGATTTGTGCCGGGGGCCACATGTGGCCTTTACGAAAAAGATTAAAGCCAACGCGGTAAAGCTTTTACGGACGGGGGGTGCTTACTGGCGCGGCGATGAAAACAAACCGCAGCTCCAACGCATCTACGGCACGGCCTGGCCCAATCGCTTAGAGCTTGAGGAATATTTGAACCTATTGGAAGAGGCCAAGGCCCGCGATCATCGGCGGTTGGGTAAGCAATTGGGACTCTTCCATATTTCGCAGCTGGTGGGCGCTGGTTTGCCACTGTGGTTACCGAAGGGGGCTGTTCTGCGCGAGACGCTGGAGAATTTCTTGCGGAAGGCGCAGCTAGAGCGTGGCTATCTTCCTGTGATTACGCCGCACATTGGCAAGCTGGATTTATATATCAAGAGTGGCCACTATCCGTATTACAAGGATAGCCAGTACACGCCGATTGATGTGGATGAGGAAAAGTTCATGCTAAAGCCGATGAACTGCCCGCATCACATTGAGATTTATAAAAGTGAACCGCGCAGCTACCGTGATTTGCCGCTCCGTCTGGCGGAGTTTGGCACGGTGTATCGGTATGAACAAAGTGGCGAATTAAATGGTTTAACGCGGGTACGTGGCTTTACGGTAGATGATTCGCATCTGTTTGTAACGCCGGAGCAGCTTGAAGAAGAGTTTATTGGTGTGGTGGATTTGATTCAGCTTGTATTTAATACGATGGGTTTTCATGATTTCCGGGCCCGACTTGGCACGAATGATCCGAATAGTGATAAATATGCCGGATCGCCAGAGATTTGGGAGCGCGGTATTGCCGCCATCAAGCATGCTGCGGACAAAGTGGGCATGCGCTACACGGTGGAAGAGGGCGAAGCAGCGTTTTATGGCCCGAAGCTGGACTTTATCTTCCGAGATGTGCTGAAGCGTGAGTGGCAGTTGGGTACGGTGCAGGTGGACTTTTTACTGCCGGAGCGATTTGGTTTGGAGTACACGGGCGAAGATGGGCAGCGCCATCAGCCAGTGATGATTCATCGGGCGCCGTTTGGCAGCATGGAGCGCTTTGTGGGTATTTTGATTGAGCATTTTAATGGGGCGTTTCCGCTGTGGCTGGCACCGGTGCAGGTGGTGATGGTACCCATTACAGACCGACATATTCCTTATGCCAATGAGGTAGCGGCGGAGTTGCGTGCTGCTGGTATGCGCGTGGAGGTGGATGCGAGCAACGGCCGTATGAATGCCAAAATCCGCAATGCCCAGCTGCAAAAAGTGCCGTACATGCTGGTTGTAGGTGACAAAGAAGCCGAGGAGAATGCTGTGGCTGTGCGCACGCGTGACAATGAAAATCGCGGAGCTATCTCTGTGGCCGCCTTCAAAACCCAGGCGACTACCCTGATCACTAGCAAAGGAATGGAACTATGAGCGGCCGTTTACAGTAAACAGTAATCGGTTTAACGGTAATCAGTTAGAGGCCGCTCGCAAGAGCGGCCTTTTTTGTTTTAGCTTCATTCAGTAGCTGAATGGCTAGAAAGCTTTTTAGGAGAATCTTATGTCTGAACAATATGAAAATTCTAACCTGTACAAGCTGCGGCATACGGCCGCACATGTGTTGGCCCAGGCGGTGCTGGAACTGTATCCGCAGGCCAAGTTGGGGATCGGCCCACCGATAGCGGATGGGTTTTATTATGATTTTGATTTGGGAATCGATGAGGAAAACGGCCGTTCTCGCACGTTCCATCCCGACGATCTACCAAAACTGGAAAAACGAATGCGCCAAATCATCGCAGGCAATCATCCGCTAAACTATCGTGAAGTTTCATTAGATGAAGCTCGCCATCAATTTGTCGAGCAACCATATAAACTTGAACTCATTGCCGAACTCGCCGACCGAGCTGAAATTATCAGCATTTTCCAGCACGACAGCTTCATAGACCTTTGTCGTGGCCCGCATGTGGCGCACACGGGCAAAATTCCTGCTGCTGGCTTCAAGCTGATGAGCATTGCTGGTGCTTATTGGCGGGGCGATGAAAACCAGCCGATGCTCCAGCGCATCTATGGCACGGCCTGGCCCAGCAAAAAAGAGCTCAAACAGCATCTGGCGATGCTAGAAGAAGCCAAAAAGCGAGATCATCGTAAGCTGGGGCGTGAGCTAGAAATCTTTATCCTGGACGAGGATATTGGTCCCGGGCTGCCGCTGTGGCTGCCTAACGGCAATATTCTGCGTGAAGAGCTGGAAAAGCTGGCCAACGAGATGGAGGATGCAGCAGATTACCTGCGTGTGTCTACGCCGCACATTGCCAAAGAGGCACTGTATCTGCAAAGCGGCCATCTTCCTTATTATGAAGATGAAATGTATCCGCCTATGGAGCGAGAGGGCAGCCGCTACTACCTCAAGCCGATGAATTGCCCCTTTCACCACAAAATCTACAGCAGCAAATCGCGCAGCTACCGCGATCTCCCCCTGCGCCTGAGCGAGTATGGCATGGTCTACCGCTATGAACAAAGCGGCACGCTGATGGGCTTACTGCGGGTGCGGGCTGCACAACAAAACGATGCCCACATCTATGTTTCTGAGGCTCAGTTTGAAGAGGAGTTCTTGGCAGTAATGGATTTGTACCGCGTTTACTTTGAACTTTTTGGTGTGGAAAAATATGTGATGCGCCTGAGTAAGCACAGCAAAGCGGGGCTTGGCAAAAAGTATGCAGATAATGAGGCGATGTGGCTCAAAATGGAGGGTATCGTGCGGCAGGCGATGATCAATGGCAACGTGCCATTTGTTGAAGCAGAAGATGAAGCCGCTTTTTATGGCCCCAAAATTGATGTGCAAATCTGGAGTGCTATTGGGCGAGAATTTTCGTTGGCGACGAACCAGGTGGATTTTGTGCAGCCCCCTCGGTTTGAGCTAACGTTTACGAATGCCGACGGGCATGAAGAGACGCCCCTGTGTATTCATCGGGCGCCCTTGGGTGCCCACGAGCGGTTTATTGGTTTTTTAATTGAACATTACGCTGGGAACTTCCCCGTATGGTTGGCCCCGGAGCAAGTGCGGGTTATTCCCATTACGGACGGGCAAAATGCGTATGCTGTGGAGGTTGCTGCTCAGCTAAAGGCCCGCGGCATTCGGGTGCAGGCCATGTTGGGTAGTGAGCGAATGCAAGCCAAGATTCGTCACGCTCAAGAGATGAAGGTGCCTTACATGCTCATCGTTGGCGACCGTGAGGCTGTCGCCGGGACGGTGTCGTTGCGCAAGCGGGATGGATCGCGGCAGAATGGGCTGGCAGTGGCTGAGTTTGAGGCCATGGTAGCAGACAAGATTCGGGCGAGAACGGCCGTTTTGTGAGCAGCCATATGGAAGCCTAAATGAATGGAATTGGCGCGGAGTACTTTGTATGCGGTCCTAAAAAGATGTGGGCTGTTGGCCCGCTGACTAAGTGATGGGAAGCCTAAAGGTAAAGGTGCTGCCAACATCTACTTTGCTTTCTACAGAGATTGTGCCGTCGTGGGCTTCGATGAGGCTCTTGACGATGGCCAGCCCCAGGCCCGTGCCGATTGCCAGATGACGATGGCCTTTGACCCGGCTGTAGCGATCGAAGATGTGGGGTAGTTCGTCGTCGGGGATGCCGTAGCCATTGTCTGCAACCTGGAATATGGCGAAACGGCCGTTTTCCAGCGTTTTTACAGAAACCACACCGCTTTCCGGTGTGTATTTCAGCGCGTTAGAGATCAAGTTCAAAATCACCCGCCGAATCTTACCCATGTCTGCTGTCACCATAATTGGAGATGGAATTTGATCGTAATTGAGGCTGATTTGTTTTTCCATCGCCTGGGTTTCTAGCGATTCGGCCGTGTTTTTCACCAGCAGCGCCAGATCGAAATTTGATGTTTCTAACAACGTGGGCGTGCCGGATTTCATCTTTTCCAATTCTAAAAGATTGTTTACGATTTCCAGAAGGGTATCCTGACTATTTAGAATCACCTTGGCAATCTTTGCTTGCTGTTCTCGCGTGAGCTCGCGATCGCGTAGAATGCTGCCATACCCGCGAATGCTGGTGAGCGGTGTGCGCATATCATGCGTTAAGACAGCCAAAAAAGAATCTTTTTCTTTATCCAACTCTTCCAGCTTGTGATTGGCGTCTGCGAGGGCTTGGGTGCGCAAAACGACCATTTCTTCAAGCTTTACCATCTGCGCTTTGGCATTTTTAACCGTAATGCGGAAGGAGTAGGCCGATAAGACGATGGGCAGTACAAAAATGGCCGATCCAAGCAGACCGAATTGAATCACTGCCAGCGTAATTAGCCCGCCGCCAATGCTCATCACCAGAACATTCATGGGGATGGCCCAGCGGTTTTCCCGCCAAACTTCTTTGGGCCGCACGCCGTTGGCCAGATAAATAATGACGGAAAGTAGCCAGAAATTAACCTGATCGCCGATGATAGCCCCAACAAACCAGGGAATCGCTTCTATAACAAAGCTACCGCTACCTAACAGGCGACGGAGCAGCACAAACACAATTCCAGCTACCAAAATGGAGATGCCATGAATGCCGCTATTTACCCCCAGCCGCTCCAACTCATGGGGCCAATCTCGGTTGGCCGGACGTAAGCTGAGCAGCCAAAGACCCAATTCGGCAATGGCCGCCGCCATGCCAGCCGCCACTGGATCGTATAAACCAACGATAGCAAAGCTGATGGCCCCACTGACCGAGACGCTCACATTGCCGCCCGCCAGATACGTCATGGTGCTTTGAGTGGCAATCGCAAAGAACAGCATGAGTAGCAAAACAGAGGGATTTTCGTATTTGGGGAAGGACAAGAGGCCCAGGAAGACAATCACAAGGCCCGCAAGAGAGAGGATCGCTGAATAGATCTGACGCATGTTGCGAAAGCGAGTCTTCGGAATGGGTGCTTCTTGCTGTTCTTTTTGCTCTATCTTGTCAATGGTAGCGCTCATTTCCTGGATACTGTATAGGATTTGAACGGTGAATAACATAGGAGATCATGGGGAATAGACGGCCGTTTTCATAAAAAGTCGGTGAATATGAAAAACCAATTTAGGTAAGGGCTCTTCCTGACCTAACCGAAATACTCTTTTAAACTAAAGGTTTTGCTGGTGCCTTACAGAACGGTTTGGGGTTTGCAATGATCGCTTCTTTTCCAGACCTCACGCTTCACCAACCCTAAATGACCCCCTGACCCAATGGACAGGTGCAGCAATTATTGGTACAACTATAATTGGTTACACACTCGAATAAATTTCATTTAAGAAGGAGCAAACTCAATGAAAAATCTGACGACTATGATCAACGAATGGTTTCCAGCGGAAGAAGCAAAGGCACATTGCGATGGGCCCTGTGGCGTTTATGATCCAGCAGATGCCCGAATCAAAGCGGAAGCAGTGCTCTCCATGACGAAGAAAATTCTGGCGCTGTCTCCGCCATCCGATGGGGATGCACAAGCCTGGGCTGCCTATCTGAATACGATGGCGCGTTATATTGCCATTAAGGAAGATCAGGCACACAAGGCGAAGCAAGAACTGTTGGTGCTGTGGACTGATTATTTCAAGCCTGTCCACCTGGAAAAACACCCAGACCTGCACAATACGTTCTGGCAGGCTACTAAACTTTGCTCTGCTTGCAAAGTGGAAGTGAGCCTGGAACATGCGCAAGAGTTGATGGCTGCTGTGGAAAATATCCACAATATTTTCTGGGCCACCAAGGGTCGCGACGTTACCTTTTACACCGCGAGCTAGCCTTTCCCTGCCTTAAGTTTATAACGCCGACCATCTTGATGGTCGGCGTTTTTTCTACCTATGCCCGAAATGCTACCCCCTGCGACTTTGCTCACCTTCTTGAAGCTGCTGCTGCCGCGCTGGCAGCGTCGGCGGGTTAACGGCCGTTCCATGCTCCCCACGCTCGCAGAGGGGGCCACCGTCCTTATTGATACTTCTGCTTATCAACATCAGATGCCCCAGATTGCCGACGTGGTGTTGGCCCAACACCCGTTTCAGCCAAATACAAAAATGATAAAGCGTATTACGGCCGTAACTGATAACGGCCGTTACTTTTTACAAGGGGACAACCCGGACTCGTTGGCCAGTACAGACAGCCGCAGCTTCGGGGCTGTTAACCGGGCACACATTTTGGCTAAGGTGACGCATCATCTCTAGAAAACCTTTGGTTTTACCCAGATTGGCTCACTGGCGCGCGTTGGAAATGGCCGCAAAAATTGCAGCCACAGGCCAATTCCTGCTGATTCACTTTTTAGCCGATCGCTATCTGGTATTGCCCCAAAATAAGGCGAATGAAACGGGCGTTTTTATTGACCATAAAAAGAATTGACAAAGCAGTTTAGTGTGGCTAGAATGAACCCATTGACCCGCTCGTCAATATAACAATCGGAAATCACGGCCATACTCATTTGGGTTGGGAATCAATCTAAGAAACCAATCCTACAATCGTAATCGGCAGAACTGTTATTGGCTTGATTTCTAAAACAATAGTCGATTACATACACTAAATAACCTTCTGATTAAGTAAGGAGAAGATTTATGACCCATATTGTGACCCGTTTATGTTTGCGCGACACAGCTTGCGTAGATGTATGCCCGGTAGAATGTATGATTCTGGGAAAGCCAGAAGAAGAATGGCCCTGGCTCTACATTGATCCAGATACCTGCATCGACTGTGGCGCCTGTGTTCCTGAATGCCCTTACGAAGCTATCTTTCCTGAAGAGGAAGTGCCATTTGATTATGAAGCGCCTGCTGGTGTTTGGATTACCGATACCAAGGCAAATCTTGACGGCGCTCCGTTTGAAGGCGAGGTTGATGGGCATGAAGTTAAATTGCTCAATGCCAAACAACTTTCGGGTGGCGAAATCCTAGACCTCACCGAAGATATTCCGCCGAACTACGATTTCTTCTCTGAAGGGCCCGGCTACGACGCCCTGGATTAACCTAAATTTTTAAGGCTTGCTGTTTGGCAGCAGGTCTTCCTTTTAAAAAGCCGAATTAGCTCTCTGGCGCGTAACTGCAAAAGTGGCTGATTCGGTTTTTTGTCTTTATCCCCATAATGCAGCAGTGTTGAGCACATCACACCTGTTTACAAAAGCTGCGTGTGGTGATTGTAAGAGGTAATAATGAGTGACTACCGTGTGGAAAAAGATTCATTAGGTGAAGTTCAGGTGCCCGCTAAAGCTTACTGGGGTGCCCAAACTCAGCGTGCTATCCATAACTTTCCCATTACAGGCTTGAAACCATATCCAGCCTTCGTTTGGTCAATGGCGACTATTAAACGGGCAGCGGCAGAAGTCAACGCGGACCTGGGGCTATTTCAAGACAAAGAAGTGGCTGGCAAAGTTGTTTCTGGTGATGCCATGGCACAGGCCATCATGATGGCGGCAGATGAAGTGATAGGCGGACTTTTTGCCGATCAATTTGTTGTAGACCCGATCCAGGCCGGAGCTGGCACCAGCCACAACATGAATATTAATGAGGTCATCGCCAACCGTGCAAACGAGCATTTGGATTACGGCTTAGACGTCACTGCCAAACCGGTACATCCCAATGATCATGTCAACATGGCCCAATCCACCAATGACACCATTCCCACAGCCATTCGGCTGGGTTGTCTGTGGCGGCTGGATGAGCTGTTGGCAGCCTTGAAAACGTTGGCCGATGCGCTGTATGGCAAGGCGTCTGAATTTGATGATGTGTTAAAAAGCGGCCGTACCCATTTACAAGATGCCGTTCCGGTGCGTTTGGGGCAAGAGTTCGGTGCCTACGCACGCGCCATCGAGCGTGACCGGGAAAAGATTGCCCAGGCGGCCGAAGGGCTGCGCCGCTTAGGAATTGGTGGTACGGCCACCGGTACCGGGCTGAATGCGCATGTAGAATACCATCGCCGCATGGTTGCTACGTTGGGTCGCCTGACCGGTCTGGAACTTCACGAATCCGATAACTTGTTTGAGTCGATGCAGAGCATGGCCGATGCCGTCCACTTTAGCGGCTCGCTGCGCACGCTGGCGCAAGACCTCACCCGCATTGCCAACGATTTTCGCCTTCTTTCTTCTGGTCCCAGCACGGGGCTGGATGAGATTCGTCTACCGGCGGTGCAGCCGGGATCTTCCATTATGCCTGGTAAGGTAAACCCGGTGCTGGCCGAAATGATGAACATGGCCATGTTCCAGGTCATGGGCAATGATCTAACGGTGATGATGAGCGGCCAGGCCGGCCAGATGGAGCTGAACGTGATGATGCCGATCATCGCTTACAATCTGTTCCAGAGCATGGACATCATTATCAATTCTGTAAATGCCTTCACCGAAAAATGTGTGGTGGGCCTCAAGGCCAATGCAGAGAAAGCCAATGGCTGGCTGGCGAAGAATGCCATTCTGGTAACGGCTCTGAATCCGGTCATAGGCTACCAAAAGGGTGCTGAAGTGGCCAAAGAGGCGATGGCGACCAACCGCACCGTGCGCGAGGTAGTGATCGAAAAGGGGTATCTGGACGCGGAACAGGCGGATCGTCTGCTGAATGTGCGTGCCCTTACAGAAGGTGGAATTCACAAGTAGGGAACGGCCGTTTACGATTGAGTTTGACCCTTTACATAGGACGCTGCTTGGCCGGATCGCGCTGATCATGGTTGTGTCAGCGTCCTTTTTCTATTTTAGGCTGACGCAGCGCCTGATGTTTCTGTGACGACAACATGTTGACGATTCAACGGCCGTTCCTCAACCAAATTCTGGAACACCTGCAGGCAGACTACCCGCTGGAAGGGTGTGGGCTGCTGGCCGGGAATGGGAAAGGGGAGGTAACGGCCGTCTACCCCATCGATAATCGCTTGCACAGTCCCACTGCTTATGAAATGGAGCCCCGTCAACAAATGCAGGCGATGATTGACCTGGAAACTCGTGGTTGGCAATTGCTGGCCATCTACCATTCTCATCCGCAGGGGTCGGAAATCCCTTCGCCAACGGACATTGCCCAAGCCTATTATCCTGAGGCAATCAGCCTCATCGTATCGCTCAAAGATCGGGCTGCGCCCAGCGTGCGTGGCTTCACCATCATTGACAGAATCGTCAGCGAACAAACTATAAAAATTGTGTAACCATCTCGCTAAAACTGTGTTTTATAAAATGGCAAGAGCCAAAGGAAGCGGAGTTACACAGAAAAATCCTGCTATTACCCAACGCAACTGCGTATCATCCCTGTGAATCTCTGTCCAATCAAACGTTTGTCGATCAGTAAAAACCGAGAGGAACAAAATAGATGATTTCAGTTCTATATTTTTTAGTGGCAGCACTTATTGGCTACATTTGTGGCGCTATCCCATTTGGCTATCTGTATGTTCGTTTGGTGAAGGGGGTTGATATTCGTACGGTGGGAAGCGGCCGTACGGGTGGCACCAACTCCTTGCGGGCCGCCGGGCTGGGTGTGGGGTTGGCCACCTCCTTTAGCGATGTCGGCAAAGGCGCACTGGGCATTATTTTGTCCCGCTGGCTACTGGCGAACCAAATGAGTGCGGACCTGCTTCCCTGGGCCCTGGCTACCGCCGGGGTGATGTCCGTTATTGGGCATAACTGGTCTGTGTTTATGGGCTGGCGGGGTGGGGCTGGCACTGGGCCGAATGTGGGTTGGGGAACGGCGCTATGGTGGCCAATGCTGCCCCTTGCCATTGTGGTGATGTCTGGCATGTTGCTGGGGCTTGGTATGGCTTCCGTGGCATCCTTAACGATGGGAGCCCTGATCGCGATCGCCTTCTTGGTTTTGTACATCGCTGGCGTGCCGCCCTTTGATGCTTCGTTGGCTTACATTGTTGGGGGATTGGTTGCCTTTGCCATTGTTGCCTGGGCGCTACGGCCGAATATTAAACGGCTGCTGGATGGCACGGAACGTGTGGTTGGCCCTCGCGCCCGGCGGCTCCAGCGCAAGCAAGAAGCGCAAGATCATCAATGAGCACTTGGGCAATTGGGAAATCACCTGGTTACCCAATTACCCGCCACCTTTTGTAAGTACCTCGTAATGTAGTAATCCCAATGCATCTATTTGCACGTTGTTGACGCTGTTGAGCGAGACCGCAATGCGCGGCTCTTGCAGCAAATCCAGGGTGGGGAAATCTTGCGCCCACAGCTGCTGAATATCGCCGTAAATGGCTAAGCGGGCGCCGGGGTCTGTTTCGGCGTCAGCCGCGGCGATGAAGGCGGCCATGGCAGGGCTGTCATAGTTGGGGCAGAAGGTGTTGCTGGTGACAAAGATGTCTGTCCAGGCACCAGGGTCCAGATAGTCGGTGGGGCGGCCCGGGCTGGGCCAGCCCATTAAGTAGACGGGTAGATTACATTCGCTCACCTGCCCAATGAACAGTTCAAACGAGGCGCCGGACAGCGCAACCTGAAAGACGCCCGTTTCTTCCAGCTGGGTTTTGAGGGCGGTGGCATAGGCGGCTTCTACATCGCTGTAACGGCCGTCATCGACATACCACAGCTCAATTGCTAGCGGTACCGTCTGACTGTAGCCTTCTTCCAGCAGCAGCGACCGTGCCAGCGACAGGTTGCGCTGGGGCAAGACGGGCAAATGACCCGGCAGCGTGTCGGGGATGGGGCTTAAAAGGGGGAGGCGACTGCCGCCAAAGACGCCCTCGGCCAAGGCATTGCGATCGACGGAAAGGGCAAATGCCTGGCGCACCTTGCTGCTGTCCCACGGTTCCTGCTCCTGGTTGAAAATGAGATAGCTTTTGAAGGCCGCTGGCCCTGTCCACGCTTTGTAGTCAGGCAGGCCATCGCCGTTCGTATCGGTGGTTTGCAGATCGGTGTAGTCGCTGTAGGGCAGTCCGGTCCAGGCAATGTCGATGGATTGGAACGCTTCAAGAGAGCGCCGCAGAACGGCCGTATCATCCTGGAACCGAATCAAGATATTTTCAAACGCCGGGCTGGGGCGACCGGGCCATTCCGGGTTGGCCCGCAGGCGCATCTGCTCACCTGGTGTCCAGCTCACGATGGTGTAGGGGCCAAGCCCGCCGCAGCTGCTCAGATCATCCTGCGCCTCGCTGTAGCATTCGTTGCTGATGGGGAAGTAGGGGGGCGTGGCCAGCAGGCTAAGGAAGGTGGCGTCTGGCTCTTGCAGCACAAACTTCACGGTGAACTGGTCGATGACCTGGACGGCATCCTCATCGGCAAAGCCATCTTCATTGCTGTCCTTTAGGTAGCCATTGACCCAAAAATTGCCCAGGCTACGGGCGCGCTCGATGGACCATTTCACGTCATCCGCAGTGAATTCGCTGCCGTCGGGGAAGCGCAGGCCGCGCCGCAGGCTGATGGTGTACTCCAGCTTGCTTTCTGAAATGGTGGGCAGGCTGGTCGCCAGCATGGGTTCTAGCACGTTGCTGCTGTTAAATGTGTAAAGGCCGCTCATCGTGTTGATCTTGATTTCCCAGCTGGTGAGGTTGGAGAAGCGGGCGGCGGGGTCAAGATCGCTAAGGTCGCCCACGATGCCGATGACCATTTCGTTGGGCGAGGCCACAACGCGGGGCTCGCCGGGAGTGAGCGTGTCTGAGGGCAGCAGCCAGGCGACGGTGAGTCGCTCGATATGACCGGCACTTTGTACGGCCGTAATGGCCGCATTCAATCTGTCTAGCAAGGTGGAGTTGCTGGCCGACACGGCAATGCCGTACGTTTTTTGGCTAATCCAGGCGTTACGGCCGTCTCCCCCCACAATCTTGATTTGGTCGCTGTAAGTTTGGCTAAAATAGTCGGCCACGTAGCTGTCGGTGATAACGGCCGTTAACGATTCATCGACCAATGCTTGCAGCGCTTCCACACTGTTGCTATAGCCATTGCGCAAATCGGCTTCGTTGACTAGAGCAACGGTGCGGGCGACCTGTTCTGCCTCACTGTTTTGCACCACGCCGACGGCCATGCCGGGCTGCAAATCCTGGATGCCGTTCAGGCGGCTTTCATCGGCCAACACCACCAGCACTTGGCCCACTTCTAAATATGGCTGCGTGTAGGCGATGCCGGGCGGTGGCTCCTGCGGCACGACCAGACGCGACATGGCGGCGTCGAAGTCGCGGCCCGGGTTGGCGGCTAGATTTTCCAGCACGCCGGCGGCGGGGGTGACAACAAATTCGTAGTCGAGGTCGGCTTCAACGGCGATGTTTTCCATGAGGCGGCTGACAAAGCCGTCCAGATCGCCAAATTTATCAAACTCGGTGAAGGGCGGGATGGGGGCATCGGTGGCGATGACGATGAAATCTTGCTGGCTGGGTGGCTGGAGGGCTTCTTCGGTGGCGGCAGCGGTAGGCGTGGGCGGGCTGGCGGTGACGGCCGTTTCTTCGCCACCACGGGCACAGGCCACCAACTGCAGGATGAGTGCAAGGTAAAGCAGGTTCCGTTTCATAACGGGGGAGTATAGCAAGGGACCGTTGGCTGACAAGCGGGGGCGGGGTTTAGTGAGCGGTGTGTGAGTTTGAGGAACGGCCGTCCCCTCACGCTCTTATTAACCCGTCACACACTTAAACGGACGAGGCTTAGCAATCCGGCAGAAAATGCTTTGTTATCCCGCCACATCCGCAGAATGGTACCCGAAAGAGCTGCTACAACTTTAGATCAGGCGAATTGGGCAGGCCCTAAATCGCGGTAGCGGCCCCAGCAGTAGGAAGGTTCTCTGCTAACGCTTCGATCTCTTTGAGGAGCGCCTTTGCCATCTTTAGTTTCTCCTCGAGAACTACCTTCCCCTCCCAGCCTATGCCTTCGAGCCATATTTGGGCTAACTCAATTCCCTTAGATTTAATCCCAGGATCTTCACATTTTCGCCATTCTTCAGCATGAACGCCCATCCCAATCCACAACATGTGCAAGGCTTCTGGGTATAGATCGTTTTTAGCCAGCCACTCGATTTTCTTCGCAATATATTCCGTTGGCAAAATACCCCATTTTGATGTATTCATAAAAGATACACCTTCTAAGATAAGTGTAAGTAAGGCAAGAACATCGTCTGCATTCATTTTCGAGGAGCCTTCCCATTCACCTATCCTCTCCTTGAGCTTATCTGAAGTTTTTCCCAGTTGTACCAGAGCCCTTGTACTGCTAGGCGTGATTCCGAGCCGAAGCAGGGGAACAGAGGTAAAAGCCCATAGAATTTCCCCTACATTCTCACAAATTCCCAAAGGATCTCTGACTTCAACTGATGCTTGCAACCCAGACAAATTTTTCCGAGCCCTTTCCAGCCAAAACTGAATCCGCATACCAACCCACTTAGGATCCATAAAAACAACCCGTACTTCGTTCTGTATTTGGGTGACGAATCCGGTTGGATCGTAGAGGATGAGACCATCATTTAAATGGGTGGCTCTAAATGGGTTTTGTAGAACCTTCTCAATATCTGCATATTCTCTGGCCAACGCTGTTTTGGCATCTATATAAACGCCATCCTGCCAGGTATCAACGTCACCCTGCTGATCTCCTTCAATGTTCCTTTCAATGATTAAGGAGATGTCTATGTCTGAAGGTTCAACATCTTCCCCTCTTGAAACCGATCCAGTCAAAATGGCCCCTACTATGTCATCTCGCTTTCCAATTTGTTCGTGGATAAACTTCTTAGCTATTTCAATACGGTCAACCATAGATTCTTCCAAGTTTTTTAGCTTTTACAAAGGTTTTTCTTAAACTGCGGGCAAACCACAATAACTCTTCTGACGCAAAAATTGCCATTGCTTTGTGGTTTAACCCGGGAAAACGGGAGAATGACTAATCTTTAATTCGAAGAACTTTCTTGTTTTCACATAGAAGCCGTCTCAATGCTGTTTGTGAAAGGACGCTAGCAAACAACACAAAGGCAAGCTTGTCAGGGGATACGCTTAGCGCAGCAGTCAAGGTGGTAAGGGTCGTGGCTATTGATAATGGTTATTTCATCGGCATGATGGTGATTAAGTTCTCGAATGCGTTCCTGATTTTCAAGTCGTTGTACGTGCAACATATCTGCCTTTCGTTGAAAATAACCAAGTGCTGCCGGAGCCTTTTGGGGTGGTGTTTTAATTTGTCCGTGGAAGTAGTAACTGTCTCCAGCATGTAACAGCCATTTTTCTGGACCTCTCACGGCTACCCCGCAGTGACCAGCAGTATGGCCTGGTAGAGGGATGATTAGAATCTCAGGGCATTGTTCGCCCAATGCGCGAACACCCTGGAATCCAAACCATGTTTCTCCCTCCGAGCCATAGATTTCCCATTTCTCACGTCCTTGCCATTGAAGCGGAACATACCGTTTTGTGTCTACTGGAATTTCGCCGCTGATAGCTGCGCGATATTCAGAGGAATGGATATGAATTTTCGCTTGAGGAAAATCTGCTATACCTCCTGCATGATCCAAGTCGAGATGGGTTAGGAGGATGTGGCGCACGTCTCCAACTGAAAAACCCAGCTCTTGAACTTGATGAAAAACAGTTTCTTCTTTCTTCAACTGTGGCGACGCAAGCAGGCGCCAAGCTAGATCCAGTCTTGTGGGGGCGGCAATATCCCCTAAACCAAGTCCTGTATCCACTAAAATCAGTCCTTCTGTCGTTTCCAAAAGCAATACATGACAAACGAGCCGGGCACGTTGGAATAAGCCTCCGCTGCCGTTCACAAGCTGGGCACTTACTGGGCACATGGTGCCAGCATTAAGATGATGGATAATCATTGTTTACCTTTCCTACATTTCCTTTCCGCTGTTTAGTTGATTACGCGGTATGAACGGCCGTAAATCACGAAGATTCCCCATGGTCGGCACAACTAAACTTTACATAAACATCTCTGGCGGCGGTTTCAGCCGCCTGCGGCCGATCATTCTAATTGGTCAATCGAAACTAATTTATCGGGCCCATCCCTCGCATGTCGGCTGCACGTTTTTTTGGCGGTGTGTCTTACACTGACGATAGTTTACAACAAATAGCGAGAAATAATCTCCACTGTTTTCTTTATCCCATCTTCCGCACGGATTTTTTCCCCAAGAGCAACCGCCCGTTCGCGCATTAAACTATCAGTTGTCGCAAGCGTTAATGCCTCTGCCAATCGCGCAACCGATAACTTCCGAAAAGGAATTGGTTTTGGGCCAACGCCTAGCGCAAGAACACGCTGTCCCCAATAGAACTGGTCGAACAAGAACGGCACGATTAACGATGGAACCCCCGCACGCAGGCCAAACGCGACCGTACCTGAGCCGCCATGATGTACCACCGCCGCCATTTGCGGAAACAACCAACCATATGGCGCGTAATCAATTTTGAAAATACCGTCTGGCAGATCATCGTTGCCAATCCCTGCCCAACCCGCATGTAAAATAGCACGTAACCTGCTCTGTTTTAGTGCTTCAAGAATAACGGCCGTTATCTCTTTCGGGTCACCCACAGACATACTTCCAAAACCGATGAATACAGGCGGTGAACCAGTCTCGATAAATGTGCGGAGATCATCGGCGGGCTGCCAATGTTCCTCTTCGGGAAACCAATACCCCGTAACATGTACATCCTCACCCCAGTCCGGTGGGGGCGGCACAACATGCGCGCTAAACCCATTCAAAACGGGTAATCGTGATGTTCCCACTTCACCAAAATAGCCCCCCAATGATTGTTTGGACAGACCAAGCGTTTCTTTTCGCCACCGATTAACGCCGCGGCGAAACCACTGCCAAACGAGTTGCTCAAGGATACGATAACTTATGACATTGTAACCTGGGACATGGGCAAATAGAGATGGGAATGCCAACATCGGAAAATGCTGTGTACGGTTGATAGGCATGACGGCCGCCATTATCATTGGCACGCCAATCTTTTCAGCAAGATCATAGCCGTATAACCCAACAGGCATTTGGTTGATGATGACCTCTGTTTCCCACAGCACAGGAGATGACAAATCGTGGGCAATGCTTTCGGCCAAAACGCCAAATGATTGCATTGCTGCCCACCACGCTCGAATGATATTTTGACCCGAATCGGTCAGTGCACGGCCGGCATCTGCGTTGAGAATGACTTGAGAATCACCATGAATGGGATAGAAGTCCAAACCGTGCTGGATGACCAGCTTCTCAAAATTTTCAAAGGTTGCAACACGTACTTGATGCCCTGCCACTTTCAATCCTTTGCCTAAAGTAGCCAAAGGCAAAACATCACCGTATGAACCTAGAGCCAAAATAGTAATATGCATGAAACATGTTCCTACAAATCTTCACGTCTATCACCGCCTAACGCCCGCAATCATCAGGCCGCGGCGGGTGTTTTCAAATGGACAATCACCCGGCTTCGCGGCTCTGGTGCATTGGATTGTTATGCCTTTTTCGTCATTTTGACGCCTTAGTCCGGCTTTTCTTCGCGGACAAGCATGTTCATGAATTTTGCAAATCGCCTCTGTCTGGTTTCGGGTCTCTTCGCACTTGTCAATCCGTATGCGATAACATAACGACTCGATTTATTGAGCGATTCAAAAAACTGCTTCGCCTTCGGCTTGCTCTCCAGTGCTGCCAAGAAATCCGCTGGCACTTTCATTTCACTTGCCGCATAGGCGTTCTCCCACCGGCCGTCCGCTTTGGCGGCACGAATATGCACGAGCCCTGACTCCGTCATCCGGCCCTCGCTTATCA
>CBDUOF010000016.1:0-28450 GCA_965368765.1 uncultured Anaerolineae bacterium
CGACGTCGTTCAAGATTGCCCGGTAGAGCTCAGCGGCAGCGGCAATGGCAAAACGGCCGCTTTTTCCCAGCAGGGCCACGCCCGGCAGCGCTTCGGCGTAAAGCTGGCGCGCCCGGCGGATTTGAAAGCGCATGAAGGCGCGCCAACGATGGTCTACTTCACCCCGCGCGATGTCATCTTCGCACAGGTTAAACAAGTGCAGCTCTTCGAGGGGGAGATAGAGACGGCCGTTTGCCCAATCCTCCTGCACATCCCGCAAAATATTTGTCAGCTGCAGAGCAACACCCAGCTTAATGGCATAGGGAATCGCTTTGCTTCCCTCGTATCCCACAATGTGCATCGCCATCAGGCCGACGGTTGAAGCCACGCCATAACAATATTGCGTCAGCTCGTCAAAAGTGTTGTAACGCGTGTGCATTAAATCTGAGGTAACGCCATCGAGCAGCTGCTCCGCATAGCGGCGCGGGATATTGAAGTTGGCGCGCGTATCGGCCCAGGCCAGGGCAACCAGGTTATAGATTGGGGGATGATTGGCCAAGCTTTCTTGCCGCCACTGCAGGATGCGTTGGTGCTGGTTCTCACTCGCCTTGTCAACCAAGTCGTCGCTGACGCGACAAAAGGCGTACAGTGCCCGGGTCGCCTGCCGCTGTTTTTTGGGCAGCAGCCCGGAAGCCAAATAAAAAGTTCGGCTGTGTTTCCTGGTGATTGCGGCACAATGTTCGTAGGCTTGCGTCAAGTGCTCCTGGCCATCACGAACAGGCTCATTGCTGGCATCATGATCAAGGGCATGATGGGCCAGGCGCAGCAACTGGGTTTCCCATAAGGCTGGTTCAAGAGATTTCAGTGCCATATTTCTTCCTCCAAGTCTTAACAATTAAGCAGTTTCCCGTGTCGGCAAAAAAGGGTTTAGATAAATGCCCAGACGATTTGGCTCGTTGCTGCCTAGCTGGATGGCTACAAAAATCAAGGCTGGGTTGGTAAAAGATAGAAGGTATCTTAACGACTATTCCTGATTTTGTCAAGATATTGTAAATATATTGCAATGATTTAGCTCAAAAATAGGGGGCAATTCGGGCTTAGCAGCGCCAATAATTTTGGTTGAACAAGTTTTGTATAGGCCTGAAGAAAAGAAAAAAGCCCGCAACTCGGCGGGCTTTGCTGTAGAAAAAGACGTTAATCTGGTGCGGGATTTAGGTGACCCAACTCAGCCCAATACGGCCGCGTTTGGCGTCAATGGACTGAATGGAAATGGTGAGAATATCGCCCACGTTCAGCGTTTCGCCACGGGGAATTTGGCTGCGATGCAGCAAGCCATCTTGCTTCACCCCAATGTCGATGAAAGCGCCAAAATCAACGACGTTGCGCACCGTGCCTTTGAGCTGCATTCCTGGCTTTAAATCGTCTAAAGAGAGGACATCGCTGCGCAGAATGGGCCTGGGCAAATCTTCACGCGGGTCTCGCCCTGGGCGTACCAGTTGTTCCAAAATGTCACTGAGCGTGGGAACGCCGCTGTGGAGCCGACGGGCCAATTCTGCTATTGGTGGCAGCTGGTCTAGGGCTGCTTTGCGGCTGGTTGGCGGCGTGGTTGGCTTGAGGTTAGCCTGCTGTAGAACGGCCGTTGCCACACCGTAACTTTCCGGATGAATCGCGCTGGCATCCAGCGGATTGCTGCCATCCCGCACGCGCAAAAACCCCGCCGACTGCTCAAACGCTTTGGCACCCAGGCCGGACACTTTTTTTAAGCTCGTGCGGTTAGGAAAACGGCCGTTTGCCTCCCGATACCCGACTATATTTTCTGCCAGCTTTGGGCCAATTCCGGCAACATGGGTCAGCAGCGCAGGGGAGGCGGTGTTTACGTCCACGCCAACCTGGTTTACCACCGATTCCACCACCCCGTCTAGCGATTCAGAAAGCTGCTTCTGGTTCACATCATGCTGGTACAGCCCCACGCCAATGGATTTCGGGTCGATTTTTACCAATTCAGCCAGTGGGTCTTGGGCGCGACGGGCAATAGAAACCGCGCCGCGCAGCGTCACGTCTAGTTCTGGCAGTTCTGCCTTGGCCAGCGGGCTGGCACTGTAGACGCTGGCCCCCGCCTCGTTAACAATGAGGTAATGCACGTCGTCCATCTGCTTGGTTAGCTCTGCCACCAGCTGCTCTGTCTCCCGAGAGGCGGTGCCATTGCCGATGGTAATCAGGCTAATGCGGTGCTTTTGCACCAGCGCTGCCAACGTTTTCAGGGCGTCTTCACGCCGATTTTGCGGCTGATGGGGGTAGACGGCCGTTGTGGCCAACACTTTCCCCGTCGCATCCACGACCGCCACTTTACAGCCCGTGCGGTAGGCAGGATCAATACCCATAACAACGTGCCCGGCCAGCGGGGGCTGATTGAGCAGTCCGCGCATGTTGTTGGCAAACACCTGGATGGCATGAGCTTCAGCCTGCTCGGTAAGGGTACGCCGTACATCACGTTCGATGGCGGGGACGAGCAGCCGTTTGGCGGCATCGTCCATGGCCAGTTGAAGCTGTTCCATCAGCGGCGATCGCCGGTCTGGTCGGAAGCTGGTGCGGATGGCCAATATCCAGTCTCGCTCAGCAATATCTACGCTGACGCGCAGGATTTTTTCCGTTTCACCCCGGTTAATGGCTAAGATTTGGTGAGGGCGCAGCCGATCGATGCGGAACTCAAAGTCGTAATACAGTTTGTACACGGTGCGTTCGTCACTGGCTTTTTTAGTTTTTTGGCTGCGCAGTAACCCAAACTGAAACGCTTTGTCGCGCAGCGTTTGACGCACCAGCGGCGTGTCGCTAATCGTTTCTGCCACGATGTCTCGTGCGCCTGCCAGGGCGTCGTCCACCGTGGGAACTTCTTCGTTGATGAAGGGCGTGGCAATTTGAACGGCCGTTTGCCGGCTCACCAATTGACTCAAAATAAAGTCGGCCAGCGGCTCTAGACCCTTTTCGCGGGCGATCATGGCTCGGGTGCGGCGCTTGGGTTTATATGGCAGATACAAATCCTCCAATTCGGTCATACTGCTGGCCGCTTTGATGGCGGTTTCCAGCTGCGGCGTCAGCTTTTCCTGGCTGGCGATTGATTCCAGGATGGTGCTGCGTCGCTCGTCCAGAGCGCGCAGCTTGCCAATTTGGTCGTTAATCTGGCGAATTTGCTCCTCGTCCAGGCTGCCGGTGGCCTCCTTGCGGTAGCGGGAGATGAAAGGGATTGTATTGCCCTCGTCGAGCAGGGTGATAACGGCCGTTACCTGACCAGGGTTTACCTTGATTTGGGTGGCGATTGTTTGGGCGTAAGTCATTTTTTCTTTTGTGTAATAAATAAAAAGTGATAAGTAAAAAGTAGGCGTTCACTTTTCACTTTTTACTTATCACCTCTCACTCCTTAAATTTTGGCAATAAGTGCGTTATCACGTCCGCATCGTTCTGCGGGGCAGGGACGTTGTTGAAAAGCCGCCACGTTTCGCTATGGCTGACGGTGGCATTGGCCGCCAGTGTCGTGAGTGGAGCCAGGCTTTCCAGCTCTAATATCGCCGCGTCGGTGTACAGCTCGGCAGAACTGTTGAAGTCAGGGTAAGTGGCGCGGGGGTCATGGGGCGGGAACTGCTTGAGGAAGAATCGGCCGTTACGCACATACCCTAGCCAGCCTTCGGTGTTGTTGCTGCCAATCTTTTGCGGTGTAGCGGCGGTGGGATCCTGCCGCAGCAGCATATATTGTGTCCCCCACGTCCAGCGGGGATCGCGCATGTCGGTGTAAGCCCAGGTTATCAGCTGGCCTGTGGGCAGCAGGTTGCCCTGGTGGCTTCCGCGCGGGGGCAGCGGGAAAACGGCCGTCCCGCCCGGAGCCATCACCGAAAGCGCCCAGGGAGCCAATTCCACCGCCCATGGATTGTGGTTGTGCAGCGTATGGGTCAGCGTTACTTTTGCCAGGATTGGGTCAAGGGCCACGTCTATAATTTTCTGGATGCGGGTGGTGGTTTCGACAGGGGCAACAAAGCGGACAAATGTGCCGTGCTCTTCTACAGTAACTGCCGTATTGTCCGGATAGTAGGTGCGCGGCATCTGCTCAGGCGCAATCCAGAAGCGGTGTCCGCCGTAAACATTCCATTCGGCATCGCCTGTGCGCCCTACCTGGTTGGGGAAGGTCGCGAAGACGTTTTCACCCCCTACAAAGCCGAAGTGGATAATGCGCGGCCCAACATCGGCCGTAACGACCAATTCGATTTGATTGTTGCTGAGATGAATGCAATTTTCCCAGCCGAGAAAAGGTATTTTTTTCATATGATTCGTGAAGATTTCCTGATTACTGATTCAAGGTCGGAAAGAAGGTGAGTTTAGCCAAAGCTGCCCTATCAGCATCACTTGCTTTGGATGGCCAAGCTTGAGCCATTGTCAAATAGCGTCGCAACCGAATATTAACGGGTAGTCCATTTGTTTGCCAATGGGTTAGGGATTTACCAGCTTCCGCCCGACTGACGCCGTAGTTGAGCAGCCCCAGAAGCCAAATCAGGTAAAAGAGGGATCGGTAATAATAGATGCGTTCGTTAAAATGGGGGTCTTGTTTGAGCATGACGGCCGTATACGGCCGTAAAAAAGCATCCCACTCCTCCTCACTCAACAAATCTTCCTGATTGGGATGCGTCAGTAAGTCCGCCACATCACGGGCCGGGTCACGCAGGCCGCTGTCTTCCCAATCGACCAGGGCGAGACGGCCGTCTGGTCGTTGAATCACGTTGGCAAAGCGCGGATCGGAGCGGCAAAAGAGCAGCGGCGGGTCTGGGAGTTCGCTAAAGGATTGCAAAATAGCGGGCAGTCGCTCTAAAAGTTGCCAACAAAGCGACACGCCTGCCAAACCGGGACGAAAATGCAGTCCTGCCCACTGCTCGTAACGGGTCAAGTCGCTGTGGAACGTGGCGGCGACATCGTGCATCGTGCGCGCCATTCCGCGAGACAGCCAAAGGCCGTCTGTGGGCAGGTTGTTGAGGGTAAGGGTGAGTTTGGCAAGCTGCTTTAGCTGAACGGCCGTTGGCGGGGTGCGATCCCACATTGTGCCGTCCAGAAATTGGTAAATGACCACGGGGCCAAGTGCCGGGTCGTAAAAGATGGGCTGTGGGGCAATGTCTAGCGAAGCCAGCAGTTGGAGCGCGGAAAATTCGCGGCGCGGCGCATCAAGTTGTTCATCTTTCTTCAAGAACTGTTTGGCGATGTAGTGGTTCCCGTTTTGCCAGACATCAAACAGTTGGTTGCTTTGGAAGGTGAGGGGCGTGCGTTGGGAAACGGCCGTGCCGCTCCCCAACGCCTGCACTACCACTTGCCGGACTAAATCATCATTTATCACCCCCCAATCTTACATCTTTTGCTCCTACTCTTCCACCGGACAGGCCGCCAGATGCAAATATTCCTGGCACTCCACCTCCGTCAAAGAACGCGACAACCGAGATTCTGCTACCGCCACCAGTTCATCCAATGACAGCGTATAGAAGCGGGCATTGCCATCACCATCAGCTGTGACCAAAAGTGATCCATCCGGTGAGAATTCTGCATCCAAAAGCGAACTGGTTGCTCCCTCTAAGGTCAGCAATCGCTCCCCACTTTGAACCTCCCAAATCGTTGCTATTCCCTCTCTGCCGGTTGCGGCAAATATACTCCCATCTGGACTTAAGTCCGACCCCATAATAGAGCCTTGAAGTGCGATAATCTCTTGTTCGAGGGTTCCCGTTTGCATATTCCAGAATCTGGCAATGCCATCATATCCTGCGGTAATCAGATATTTACCATCTGGCGAAAAGTGAACATCATCTGCACCAACCACGTTATCAATTTCTTGCACAAGCTGCCCAGTTCCCACATCCCAAATAGAGAGAATATTAAAATCTAGCCCCATTGCTAGTAGAGTGCCATCTGGACTGTAGGCTATGCCCCAGCCACCGGCGTTAATTGGTAATTCATGCTTTGTTTGACCAGTGGTAGCATCCCAAATAAAAGCCCGCCCATCATGACCAATGGTAGCGATCGTTGTCCCATCAGGGCTATAGGCCAGGTTATTCACCCAATCTTCGTGCCCGGTCATCGTAAGCAATAATTCACCCGTGGTCATATCCCAAATCTTGATGGTTCTGTCATCACTGGCGCTGGCCAATCGGGTGCCATCGGGGCTAAAAAACAAGCCGCCTATCCACTCTTCATGACCTGGCAAATTGAATACACTTTCGCCGGTTTTCGGATCCCATACGGTTAAGGCTCCATAATACCCTCCAAACGCGACCATTGATCCATCTGGATTAAAGGCAATTTGCACAACACCAGGAATCGCTTCATCTTGAAAAGGCTGTATCGTCATAACTTCGAAGCCTGGGCTGAGATCCCAAATCCTGGCACTGTTGTCCCAACTGGCTGTTGCCAATTTGGTTCCGTCCGGGCTAAATTGGATTTCCTGAACAAAATTTTGGTGCCCACTCAAACTCAAAAGCTCCTGACCTGTTTCTAAATCCCAAATATGAGCACCGCCGCCAGGATCCGCTGTGGCAAAGCGTGACCCATCGGGATTGAAGGCAAATTCGGTATAGTTTCCTACGGGATAACTCACCACTTCCGCAGCGGATTCTATATCCCACAGGCTCACTAAGTTACCCACGGCGTCGCCAAGCAGAAGCATCGTTCCGTCTGGGTGGAACGCAAATCCGGCATAGGCACGTTCCTCTGAACTGGTCACTTTTGCCCGTTCGGCTCCAGTAGCGACATCGACGATTTGGATGATGTCATCCAGGAAAAAGTCAGTGCCGCCTTGAATGGCTAGCCAAGCCCCATCTGGACTAAAACGTACATGCCCAATCGCGTTAACATTCTCATCAGAAAGAGTAATAGTCATCAATTCAGCCCCGGTGGCTGCATCCCATAATCTGGCCGTCCCCTCTACACTGCCTGTCGCGATGAGTTTGCTGTCCGGGCTAATATCCAATCCTCCTACCCAGGGTCGTTCATCCGGATTTTCACGATCAGGATTGTCCAGATGCCCACTGAGCGTGTGCAGCAGTTCGCCTGTGGCAGCATCCCATACCTTTGCTGTTCCATCTGCACCGGACGTGGCAATAAAGGTGCCATCATTACTCATCTCAACACCGCCCAAGCGCTCACCATCATGCCCATCCAATAATAGCAGTTCTTGGCCGGTGGCTGTTTCCCATACCCTCGCAGTGCCATCATTGCCTGTGGTTGCTAAAAGCGCGCCATCAGCACTGTAGTCGAGATGCCTGACAAAATGCTCATGACCTATCATCGTTTGCAAAACCCTAAGGTGGGGAACAGAACGATGCAATACTTCTTCAGCCTCCTGGGAATATGTCACACTTAGCGCATGCAATGCCAACAATACGCTCCGCTCCGGGTCTTTGTCCAGGTTGGCGATGGCGGCTGCGGCCAACTCGCGGGAGAAGGCGATGCGGGCTTGCTCCTCAGCGATGAGTCGTTCCTCATTGGCGACCGCTTCGGCAGCCTGGGCGGCTTCTCGTAGTTCATCGGCAATTTTTCCGGCAGCAACGGCCGTTTCCTGCGCACTTATTGCCAAATCCCTTTCTTCACCTGCCACCGCCTGCGCCGTGGCCCGCTGGTTGGCTTCTGTGACCGCTTCGGCTTCACTGGTAGCGGCGCGGTTGG
The DNA here is from genome assembly GCA_965368765.1 of uncultured Anaerolineae bacterium. Lineage (GTDB taxonomy): Bacteria > Chloroflexota > Anaerolineae > Promineifilales > Promineifilaceae > Leptofilum. The sequence goes on from CBDUOF010000016.1 coordinate 7,663, forward strand.
CATTGGTCTGGGCTGTTTCCGCATTTTGGCTAGATTGCTGACTTGCTAAAACGGCCACCACTGCCAGGATGAGTGCCACCGCCAATGCACCCACTAAATAATAGGCTCTGCGGCGCAAGCCTTGAGCTGCCCGCGTCTGTTCCTCAGCTCGATGGCTTTGCTCTTCCGCCAAGCGCTGGGCTGTCTCCAGTTCGCGCTGCTGTCGCGTCTGTTCTTCTGCGGCGCGCTGTTCGCGGGCTGCCACGCTGGCGTCCAAAAAGGCTTGTTCCTCTGAAGTTAGCGCCAAATCCATTGTGGCAGCCCATCCGGCAAACAGATCCAGGCGGCTGCCGCGTAATAAGAAACCGGTCTCCTGCTTGTTGGTTGCCCATTCATTGACAAAACTGGCCAACTGCCGCTGCAAGCGCACATCGTCTCGGCTCTGATCGAGCCAGCGGCGCAGGCGGGGCCATTCGCGCAGCAGGGCTTCATGCGCCACTTCGACAGTGGGTTCGCGGGTAGTTGGGTCGTTGTCGAAGGTGAGGAGGCGGTAACGGCCGTATTCGGGTATCGGTGAGCGGTTATCAGTAATCGGTAATTCATTAGAAGCATTCGATAATGCTTCTAATTCTGATAGTCGCACACGCCGCCGGGTGTCTTCCACGCCTTCGCCTAAGGTCACGAGCCGTAAGAACAGTTGTCGGGTTGCTTCTTGCCCTACTTCGTCAAAGCTGGCAAACAGCTCTTCGGCACGCTGGGCCAGTGCCCCGGAAACGCCGCCCAAGGATTGGTAAGCGGCTAGGGACATCACATTGTTTTGTCGGGTGTCGAAAAGCTCAGTAAGCGCATACTGCAACAGCGGCAGCGCACCTGGCTGGTCAATCACGTCGGTTACCATGGCCGTCACGACGCTGTCTTCCAGCCCCACGCCCATGCGCCGCGCTGGCTCACGAATGGCCCAGGTCAACTCTTCCTGACTGAGCGGCAGCACAATTTCAGTGTGCTGCTTGAACAGATCGGCGATAGGCTGTATTTGCAGCGGCCGATCATAAAAATCGGCCCGCATCGTGACAACCACCCGCAGCGGACTGCGCGGCGCGTTGAGCGCGGCGAGCAGGCTGTTGAGGAAGTGCAAACGGCGGCGATCATCATCGACCAGGGTAAATAATTCCTCAAATTGGTCGATGACCAACAGCAGCTGGGCATCTTCTTCATCCGGTAAGATGCGGCGAATGGTGCGCAGGAGGCCCCGCTCGTCTCTTTGCATTGGCTCCAACAGGCTGGGTGGCGGGTTGACGGCAATGGGCAGCAGGGCCAGCTCCAACTCTTCCAGCGGATGATCACCGGGAACCATCTCGGCCACAAACCAGTTGTCGGAACCAGGAATGGCTTCCTGGCGCAAGGCCGGAATGAGGCCGGCTTTTACCAGGCTGGATTTGCCGCTGCCGCTGGGGCCGACCACTGCCAGAAAACGGCTCTCGTCCAGGCAAGTCACCAGCTGCTCCACGACAGTTTCGCGGCCGTAATAATCGGCGGCATCCGCTTCCTGAAAAGCCCGCAGCCCTTTGTACGGGTTCGTGATTTCGCTGATGGTGGGAACGGCCGTGTCCAGGACGATTTCTTGCCCCCCATCGGCCCCTTGCGCTGCCTGGCGGAACGCTTCAGCCATCGCCAGGGCACTGGGATAACGGTTTGCTGGCTGCTTGGCTGTGGCCAGCTGAATAACGTCATCAATGCGCCGGGGCAAATCTGGCCGACTGGCGCTAATTGGCGGGATGGGTTCCTCTAGCTGTTTTTGGATGAGCAGCGCAACGGGAATGTTGGGGAACGGCCGTTCTCCCGTCAACATCTCATACAGTACCGCGCCTAAACTGTATAAGTCGGCCGCTGGGCCAACTGGCTCACTGCGCAGCTGCTCTGGGGAGATATAGTCTGGCGTGCCCAGAATGCCACCCTCGGCGGTCAACTGGTGATTCCGCGCCATCTGCTTGGCAATGCCAAAGTCAGACAGGTAAGCGTTGCCCGCTTCATCAAACAGAATATTGGCCGGTTTGATGTCACGATGAACTACCCCCTGGCGGTGGGCGGCTGACAGGGCCGAACTGATTTGATCCAGCAGCTTAATCGTTGGCTCAATGGCCCAGGCGCCGCTTTCTAGTGAAGTCAATAAATTGCCTCCCCGCAATAAGCGCATTACCAGAAAAGCCCCGTCTGGCTCCCGCCAATAGTCGTAGAGGGGCACGATATAGGGATGTTCCAGTCGGGCTATGGTTTGCGCTTCGGCCTCAAAGCGGCGGATAAAGTCTGGATCGTCGGCATATTTTCGGCGAATGACTTTGACGGCCACTTCCCGACCGACGGTGGGTTGAATGGCGCGATGAATTGTGCCGTATGCCCCCTCGCCAATTTTCTCTTTCAAGTCAAAGCCGCGCACTGCCTGCGTGGGCTGGGTCTCAAAGCTCAAGGCCCCGGCCCGGATTTGTTCGTAGATTTCGGTGGTTCGCGCTGAAGGTGCCATGCCTAACTCCTCAGCCAGCAAGCGGCGGCAGTTGTCGTACAGCGCCACTCCTTCGGATCGCTGCCCGTTCAACGCCAGAATTTTCATCAGCTGACGGTAGCCGCTCTCCCGCAAGTCGTCAATTTCCAGCTGTCGCTCGGCGAAGGCGCGGGCTTCGGCGTAGGCTGTCTGGCGTATTTTGATGGCAGTAATTGTTTCAAGGGTGTCGAGCGCCTGGCGACGATAGGTTTGTCGAGTGATTTCGGCCCACTCCTCAAACGCATTGCTGTCGTCTAAATAAAAATTGTCTAGAAAGTTGCCTCTGTAGAGAGAAACGGCCGTTTCCAATTTGTGCTGGCAGTCATGGCATAGGAATAGATCGAGATGATCATGGGTTTGGCTGCCTCGAATCAAAGTGGAAAACTGCGCGATATCGCTCTCCACGCTTGCTTGTGGATTTAGCTGGATGGTTTGGCGGTTGGCGAGGAGGAGGGGAACGGCCGTTTCAGTACTGTCCGTTCGTGACGATAAATCAGGCAGGGCGCGGCGCAAATTGTACATAATTTGCCGCAGATTTTGCCGTGCCGACCGTTCCGGCATGCCTGGCCACAGCAGCGTTGTCAGCGTTTCCCGGCGGTGGGGGTTGGTTGGCTCGGTCGCCAGGTAAATCAACAGGGCCTGTACCTTGATGGTACGAAAGCCTGCCATGGACTTACCGTTTAACTTGGCCTCAAAACGGCCGAATAAGGAGAGATTTAAGACCTGCATCAGACTTGCCTCCTCAGCTAACTTTTCGTCGCTGATAGCTAGCTTACCAATTGGCTCCGATCCTCGTAGTTAACTTATTCCTTTAATTTTGTTCCGATGGTTGACAGGGGCTTTTTAAGAGAGTTTCGCTCTCGTTTTTCCCATCGTAGCACAAAAACTCCTCCACATGTGATTTGTTGACGATTTTGGCACTTCTGTTGACGGTTGTCAGACAACCGGGTGACGGGCTGAAACGAAACTGAGAACAAGAGAAATCACTAGGTGCCGTCAGGCGCACAGAGGTGGGATATGTTACGCAAACTCTTGTTCATCGTTTTAACCCTTCTATTCGTAAGCAGCGCGTTGGGCTTCACTCAGGTAGATAAAAAGGCTCTGGCTTCATACACTATTGATGAAAAGGCCCGGCAGCAAATTCTGGCGGCAACGGTGCGCATCACGCTCATTGCCCCGCTCACCGATAACCAGGGAAATCCGCAAACGGTGATGGTCGATGGCCAGTTGGCAATTCAATATGTGGCGGGTGAAGGGCTGGGTACGGTCACGCGGTTGGGGTCCGATCTGGTTGTGGTTACGCACGACCACTGGACGGTGCTGACGCCAAACCTGATCAAAGTGCAGTTTCACAATGTGGCCAATGAGCTGCTGCTGGAACTAAGCGGCGACGCTTTTCGCCAGATGATTCGGTATCGTGATGGCGGAACAATGGTTTTGGCGGCACCGGGTGAACTGAATCTGGACCTAAAGGATGAAGCGTTGGGCGACGGCCGTACCATTCATAAAAATGATGTGCTTCTTATTGCCTTTCGCCAACCGCAATCCGGAGAAATTAGCGTTGCTGCGATGCACGTAGAAACGCTGAGCGATTATCAAGGACAGCCGGTTTATCGCCTGACGAGTTTAAACGGCAACAGCATCGTCAGCGGAAATTCTGGTGGAGGCGTGTGGGCCAATGGCCAGCTTGTAGGAAATATGTGGACCACCACCATGGAGCAAGGTGGATCATGGCTTTTTGGCAGATCTGCCGATGACCTGGCACAGACCAGCCAGGGCCTGGCGGCACAGCTGCCAGCGGCGATTGTTCAATAACTTCATCGCCGTTTCCGCCGAGAATACCAGACGCCGCTACCGACCAGCGCCAGCACCCCCGGCGCCAGGAAGATACTGACAAGTTGCAGGTAAGTAAGCTGTCCCTGGGTGATGGTGACCTGGCGCGGAACCGATTCACGCGCAGAAAGTTCAATTGAGACTACGTCATTTGCCAGCCAGTTGGCAGCATTTTCAAAGAGAAAGCTGTTGCCGCCCTGCGTGATAAACGAGTTGGTCAAGAAATCGGTATCGCCAAAGAGGACGAGGCGCGCGCCGCTGCCTGTGTTTTGGGCGCTAAGGCCAACGGTGAGGTTGCCGATAGCATCTTCCCCCTCGTCTGGGGCCACTTCTCCGGCAGAAATCATGCGCTCGAAGTTGGTTTCACCCCAGGCCTGTTCACTGGTAGTAATAAGATTAACGGCCGTAATCCCCACTGGCGGCGTCACGGCTATTGACCGTGCCACATTAAAGATCGTGCCAAATTGGTCCAGGCTTTGTGTAATGGGACTGTTGCCATACTGGGCGCCGACAAAGGTGAGGCCAATCGTTTGCCCCGCCTGGGCCAGGGAAGCATCGATGATGACGTCTGGGCGCAGCGTCACGCCCCAGTTAGCCTGCAGCCAAGCCAGCAACCCATCCGCTTCGGCGGCTAGCCGCCCGTCGGTGTCGATGGCGTCGCGGGCGATAAATAGAGCGCCGCCATTATTCAGGTAGCTGTCGAGCGCAGCGATCTCCTCTGGGGCCAGTGGGGCTTGCTGGTCGATCAGAAAAACAACGTTGGCATTTTCTGGCACGCTGCCGCTGACGAACAGATTGAGTGGCTGCACCGTAAAGCCGGAATCTTCCAGTAGCGTAACGGCCGTTCCAATGCCCTCCTGGCTAAAATCCTGCCCGTCACGCTCGCCATGACCCGTTAAGAAGTAGGCGGTTTTGACGGTAGGGTTGATGGTGCGCAGCAGCGCCGTGTGTAAATCTTGATCGGTGAGCGTCGACGCTTTAGCAAAGTTGCCGTTCTCGCGGGTAAACACCAGCGTCCCGGCAAAGTTAAGCGCATACCGTTCTGCCAGCAGCGGATTTTCGTTGGGATCGACGAATGCGTAGCTGAGCTGGTCGGTGTAGGCCTGCATCGCTTGCAGGCTGGCTTCGGCTTCATTGCGCTGGAAGGCAGTCTCTGCCGTGTAAAAGCCGAGGACATGAATAGGTTCATCCAAAGATTCCAGCAGGGCGACGGTTTCGGGCAGTGGCGTGAAGGCATTGTTGGCGGTGGTGTCGTAGCGCCAGCTGGTGTTCTGGTACGCGAATGTGTAGAGCAGGACGAATACGGTCGTAAATAGAAATGTTGCCAGCAGTGTGCCACCCAATCGGCTGCCCGAGCCGCCTAAACGATGATTTTTTAGGGTACGGGTGGCGGCAAAGAGCGCAACGGCCGTTATCCCCAGAAAATAGACAACATCCTTGGCCACAATTAACCCGCGAAAAAAGTTATCCTGATGATTGGATAAGGCAAGTTCATTGAGGATTGTGACGGCCGTTTCTCCCAATGCAAACGACTGCACCGGTATGACTAAAAGATAAAGTAGCAATGTCAATCCCAGCCCCAGGATGAAGGCAACCATCTGATTTTCGGACAGGGCAGAAGCCAATATGCCCAGGCCAAGCAGGGCCGCCCCAAACAGAATGACGCCCAGGTACGCTGTCCACAAAGGGCCTGGGTCCGGGTTACCAAAGGTGAACAAAATGATAGGAAATATGAGGGTGAGCGCCGTCAACAGCAGGTAGAAGATGAAGCCCGCCAGAAACTTACCCAGCACCACTTCACTGTCGCGGATAGGCAAGGTCATGAGCAGTTCCATCGTGCCGCTACGCCGTTCTTCGGCCAGCAGGCGCATCGTCAGGGCAGGCATAGCAAACAGGTAAAGGAAGGTGTAAAGACCCAATACGTTTTGCGCATCGATAGGCAGTGCACCCGGTTGGGTCGCCAGGAAGAAAAGCTCGGAAGCAAAAATGGCGCCGGTCAGGGCCAGGATGACGATGCCAAAGATGTAGGCAATGGGTTGCACAAAAATAGCACCCAGCTCGCGGCGGGCAATGGGCCAAACGCTATGCACCGGTCACCTGCTTGCTTTTTTTACGATAATTCGTGGCTGAAGTTTGGTGAGAAGGCCCTGCGAGATTGGCACCCCAGTTACGGTATTTCATCGCATGGCCTCTGTTGTCTCAGGTGCTGAGGGGGCTGCCGCCTGGGCTTCTTTGAGTTTGTCGAGGAAAAGGGTTTCCAGGCTGGGGTGGCTGGGCGTGAGCTGGAGCAGTCCCCAGCCTTGCGATACGGCCGTTTCTGCCACAGCCATTCTTGTTTTATCCTGCCCATCAACAGTGACTACAAATTGATTGATGTTGCGAGAAACGGCCGTTACGCCTTGAAGCGCTTCAAGTTTCGCCACGGTTTGCTGAGTTGGCGTGGCCAGCTCAATGGTCAGCTGGTTGCCGCCCTGCTTGATTTGGCTCATAGGAAGATCGGCATAGATACGGCCGTTCATAATCATAATGACTCGGCTACAGATTTGCTCCACCTCGGCCAAAATATGGGTGCTTAGCAGCACGGTGCGTTTGCGCCCCACGTCGGCAATGATTTGACGGATGGCCACAATTTGGGCAGGGTCCAGGCCAATCGTTGGCTCGTCCAAAATGAGCACATCCGGGTCGTGCAGCAGCGCCTGGGCCAGCCCAACCCGCTGACGCATGCCCTTGGATAAAGTGCCAATAAAGCTTTCAGCTCTGTCGAATAAATCAACATCTTCCAGCACCTGATCAATTCGGTCCCACAGGTTATCCAGCCGCCGCACTTGCCCCATAAAGGCCAGATAGCCCTCTACGCTCATTTCTGGATAGAGCGGCACGGTTTCTGGCAGGTAGCCTACCTGCTGCCGCGCTTGCAGACTTTGATTTATTGTGTGATAGCCCGCAATGCTGGCACTGCCGGATGTGGGGGGCAGGTAGCCGGTGAGGAGACGCATGGTGGTGGTTTTGCCTGCGCCGTTTGGCCCTAAAAGGCCCACAATTTCTCCTGGTTGGCAAGCGAAGGTGAGGTTGGAAACGGCCGTTTGACCCCCAAACCGTTTGGTTAAATTCGTTGCTTCAATCATGGCTGGGCGCACTGATTCGTTATCGAGAGATTTCATCGAGCAGAATGATACCCAAATTTTATGTACTGCAAAGCCCCCCAAGATGAAAGTTGCCTAAAACTCTTTAACTGTTCATACAAGACGGCCGTTTGCCTAATTCGACGCACCCCCATCAGGCTGATATAATCCTCACTTGGTTTTTTAGCCATCATCAACTATTCAAGCGGGCGAGGCGGTGGCTTCGCCTAGAAAAGCGAACATAGAGGAAAAATAATGAATTTGCAACCATTAGCCCCCTATTTTGGGATTGCTGAAATTATCTTAGCCATTGCCCTAACTGTCCTGGTATTGCTGCAAACCAAAGGCGCTGATTTGGGCGGATTTTTGGGCGGAGGCGGCGGTGGCGAAAGCAGCTTTCGCACCCGGCGTGGCGTTGAGGCGACCATGCACAAGGTGACCATTGCCTGTTCCATCGCCTTTTTTGTCTGCACGGTCTTGTCGTTTTTGGCCTGGGGTCAGGCGGTTTAAGACATTTTTGTAAATGGGTAATTCACCATTTGTGTCATGGGCTTAATTCCCAATCTGACAACGCAATTGCTTAATTACCCACTTACGTAAACAGTCGTTTTAATGGAAACGTGAAGCGTCAGGGCGGATGTTGCCCGGCGATTCACGTTTTATTGTTTATGAAGCTCCATTTACGCTGGCAACTATTATTGGCAGTGGTGGGATTTGGTCTGATTTTGGCCATCCTCTCCTTCCAGGTGCAAACAGTAGGCTTGTGCAGCACCCGCGTTCCGGCAGCGGGTGGCGTATTTGCTGAAGGGGTGGTTGGTACGCCAGTGCGGCTGAACCCCCTGCTTAGCGATCCATTTCCGGTTGATCGAGAATTGGTGAATCTGCTATTTGACGGCCTGGTACAGTACGATCATGCCGGGCGCTTTATTCCGGCGTTGGCTGAGAGCTGGTCAGTGAGCGAAGACGGCCGTTCCATCCAATTCACATTGCGCAGCGGCAGCGTCTGGCACGACGGCGAACCGATTAGCAGCGCTGATGTAGCCTTCACCTATGGCTTGCTGCAAAATGAGGCATTTCCGGCAGAAACGGCCCTAAAAGCACTCTGGCAAACTGTCACCATTAATCCCATTGACGAACGCACGATTGAATTCGTTCTGGCTGAGCCGTATGCACCCTTTTTGGAAGCCACCACACGTGGCATTTTGCCAGCGCACCTGCTCCAGGAGGTGCCACCAGCTGAACTGGGCGACCATCCATTTAACCGACAGCCGGTAGGCAGCGGTCCCTGGCGCGTGGCTGCCGGGCAGGATTGGACCGCCACACGCAGCCTTCGCCTGACGCCCAATCCGCTCGACTGGCGCGAAGGTACCCAGATTCCTGCCCTGGATTTTCGCTTTTACCCAGATGAGGCCAGCTTGCTAACGGCGTTTGCCAATGGGGACATACAGGCCATCAATTCGGTATCTGATGAGATGCTGCCGCCCTTAACGGCCGTTCCCCAGGCACGCCTTTTCACAACCGTTGCGCCCCACTACACCCAGCTTATTTTTAACCAGACAGATAGCGGGTTTGCTGCCCTCAGCCTGGCAGACGTGCGGCGCGGCTTGGCCGCCGGATTAAATCGGGATCAGCTCATCGACCGAGCGCTCAATGGGCAGGGCGTGCCCTTGACTGGACCCTATCTGCCAGATTCCTGGGCGAATGATCAGGCCATTTTCGTGGCGGCCAACGCTAATCTTGCGGGCGCGGCCGATCTATTGAACAGCGCGGGCTGGAACTTGCCCGAAGGCGCGTCGGTACGTCAATCGGATGGCGTCCCTTTTGATCTGCGCCTGCTGGTGCTGGATACGGCCGTTCAGCGGCGGGTGGCCCAGGAAGTAGCCGCCCAATGGGGCAATTTGGGCGTGGCTGTGGTAGTGGAAACGGCCGCTTCTGTCGCTGAGCTGCGCGAAAAGTTGGCGGCGCGTGCCTTTGACGTGGCGCTGGTAGATATTTCTCCAGCAATCGACCCAGACTTGTATGATTTTTGGAGTCAGGAAGCGATTATTCGCGGGCAAAATTATGGCGGCTGGAACAATCGGCGAGCCAGTGAAGCGTTGGAAGCCGGGCGGCAAGTGTGGGGTTTGGGGGCAAGACGGCCGTTTTATAGCACCTTCCTCAGCATCTACGCCGATCAGGTGCCTGCCGTTACCCTCTATCAGCACGTTTATACGTACGCCCTTAGCAGCGACGTTGAGCAAGCGGATATCGGTCCTATCTATAAACCGCGTGACCGTTACCAGAGTTTTGCCAACTGGTTCCTGCTCTACCGAGATGTCACCATCAGCTGCCCGGTTGAAGAAACAAGCTAAGTCAATCCCGCCTGGGCAGTTCCGTTACATTTAGTCAAACTAGGAAAGCTTATGAGTCGTATTGTTCACATAGACAGCCCCACAAAAATTCGCAACCGCAACATGCGCAGCATTGCCGAAATGCTGCGCAAGCTCATGCAAAAGCCAGCCATAGATGCCGAGGCCCGTGACATGGCAGCGATGATTACATTGCTTCTGTGGGAGATTGCCGACGGCGTCGAAAAGTCGGCACAGGCCTGGGAAAAGCGGGATTATTGGATGAAGGCGGAGCGCTTTATGCGTGATTGGAAGTGGACGGCCGAAATTGCCGCGAATTTAGAGGATGTGATTCGTAATGAAGCCTGGGATTTATTGCCGGAACTCATGGCTGAGCTTTATCCTCATTTCACCGATATCCAGATTAAATCGATGACCCGCAAGGCATCGCTGTGGCAAGGGGCGAATAAAAAACTGTTAAGTGATCCGCCGCGCACCTACCCCTGGTAAGTATCCTTTTCGCGGCGGAAAAGACGATAGCCGCAAAGCGAAAGAAGGTTGGATACTTTGCGGCAAAATCTGTAGCTTTGAATCTCACATGGCGCAACGTTGGCTGGTAGTTATAGTCCTTCTTCCCCTGTTCCAACTGCTTGGCTGTACAACTATAGCTTCATCGGCGACGGCCGTTCCCCCACAATCACCATCCACATTTACGCCAGAAATGGCGACGGCAGCTGATACGGCCGTTCCCACGGCCCCACCGACCGCCACTCCGTTGCCGACACCAACCCCCTGCGCCACTCCCAGTCGAATTGAGGTCGGCACATTCCCCAGCCTTGCCGCTGGCCCGGTGAGTTACCGCGTTTATTTGCCGCCCTGCTATGGGCTGGACGGTCGTACTTATCCCACACTCTACTTGCTCCCCGGCAACATCCATACCGATGCAATCTGGGATAGTTTGGGTGTCGATGAGGTGGCTGAAGCTGGGATTGTGGCAGAAGATTGGCCTCCCTTTCTCATTGTGTTGCCCGATGGCGGCTGGATGGCGACCAATAGCTCTGGCGGTCCTGGCTCCTACGAAAGCGTCATCCTGAGCGATCTTATTCCGTACATAGAGCAGACCTACTGTGCCTGGGCGGAAGGGGCTGGACGCGCCATCGGCGGCATGTCGCGGGGCGGGTATTGGGCGTTGGAGATAGCGTTTCGTTTTCCTGAGCAGTTTGCCAGCGTTGGGGGGCATAGCGCCGCTTTGCTGGATCAATATGCCTGGCCGGCGGTCAATCCACAGTTCACAGGGTTAAGCCAAAATCTGGGTGCATTGCGGATCTATTTGGATATTGGGGACAAGGATTATGTCATCAATAATATTCGCAGACTGCACCAGGACATGGAAACGGCCGTGCCGCCGATTGCCCACACCTGGGTGCTCAATGAAGGCAGCCATGAAGAGGCTTATTGGCAAAGCCACATCCCCGACTATCTTGCCTGGTATACCGCCCCGTGGGCTGTCGAGCGCAGCAGCTACCCCCTCTGTAAATCCTGACACGAATAAGCAGTACGCATGCTTCGGGGCGTGTGCTGCAATTGTTGGGCTATGCGCCAAGATCAAAAAAAGCCAGGCGCTGCCCGGCTCTTCATAATGATTTTATTGCTGCAAATTACGCTGTAAAGTCTATTGCAGTTCTTTTAACTTTTGATGGATTAAGGAGTCTACTGAACTGGATTGGGTTGCTTTCATTCGGCGTAGCACAACGCGCAAGCTCTCAATTTGCCGGGACAACATCTCCGAATTGGTGGTCGCTTTTGGGCTAACTGATTGAATAGACCCGTTTGTTGCGAAGAGACGACTAGATTTTATCATGGGCTGCTTCCTTTACTTCCGACATAACAATAAGATAGTACCCTGGAACTATACACAGTTTATCTTTCTATTTTTGTTACATTTGTAACGGGGTCGGCGATGGTTCTGTTAATGTGTTTACAGTTTACTGGTCCCTGTAAGCGGTGGGCAAGGTGCGTTTGGTACGGGTCGTGAGCCAGGAAAGCAAAAGGAGGACGGCCGTTGCCAGCAGCAGCCACAGCCCAATTTTTAGCAGACGATTAGAAACAAAAACGGCCACCAGGCCAAATGCGGTCGCCACGCTGTAATATCCCAGCACAATGCCCCGCACCGGCCAGCCGCGATCCAGCAGCCGAAAGTGTAAATGCCGTCGATCGCCCTGGAATGGATGTTGCCCACGACGGAGGCGCGCCACAATGAGCCAGGCCACGTCCAGGATAGGCACGGCGAGAACCAGCAAGGCGGTAGAAAGTTTGGCAGGGGCCAGAATGGAGAGGGTGGCCAAGTTGTAGCCCAACAGCCAGGCACCCGCGGTGCCTAAAAATATAGAGGCCGGGGCAAAATTGTAGCGCAAAAAACCAAGTAGTGCTCCGGCTAGCACCAGTGGAAACAGCGCGACGGTGGTCTGCCCCAGGCTGTAGCTATGCAGGGCGAACATAAGGGCGGCAATCGTACCCACACCGCTAGCCAACCCATCCAACCCATCCAGAAAATTGACGGCGTTGATCATGCCCAGTACCCAAAAGAGCGAAATGAGGTAAACGAGAAACGGCCGTATCACCACAATATTATTTTGTTCCATGCTAAAAAAGAGGGAAGTAACGCTGTTTTGCCAAAAGTCGGCGGTTGGCAGCGGGTTGGTGAAGCGTTCAATAAAGATAATGTGACTCATGGCAATAACGGCTGCCGCAATTTGGAAGGCGAACTGCCAACGTGGCGATAAATCCAACTTGTCGTCAATCAGACCGCCGATGAAAATGACCAGGCTACCAAGCACAATGCCCCGCAGCCGCAGGGCATCTTGGGAGCCCAGTTCGGGCGGAAGCAGCCAATAAATAAGGCCAATACCTACCAAATAGGCCAGCATAATGGGGACGCCACCCAGTTTTGGGATCTGCCCTCTGTGTTGGCGCCGCCCACCGGGTTCGGCCACAATGCCCCGGCTTAGGGCGAATTTATGTACTGCGGGAGTGACAAGAACGGCCGTTGCCAATGCCGCCACAAAAACCAAAAAGAAAATCATCTATCCTGTGCCAAATTGGCGGTCGCCTGCATCCCCAAGCCCTGGCACAATAAAACCAATATCGTTTAGATGTGAATCAATCTGGGCGATGTGGATGGGTACATCCGGGTGCGCCTTTTGCAGGGCGGCAATGCCCTCTGGTGCGGCCAACAGCCCCACAAACTTTATGCGCTGTGCCCCCCACTTTTTTAAAATATCAATAGTCGCAATGGCGGAGCCGCCTGTGGCGAGCATTGGGTCCAGCACCAAACAAACTTGTACCGTGGGGAACGTCGGCAGCTTATTGTAGTAGGACACGGGCTGGAGCGTCTCCTCATCTCGATAGAGCCCAATATGCCATACTTCGGCGCCGGGCATCATTTCCCAGATGCCATCGACCATGCCCAATCCGGCACGCAAAATGGGAATGAGGCCAACCTTTTCACCTAAATCCTGGCCGGTTGCCATACCCATTGGCGTTTCAATCTCAATGTCGGTGGTTGTCAAATCGGCCGTGGCTTCATAGCACAGCAGCATGGCGACTTCACGAATTAGCTCCCGAAACTTTTTGGGCTTGGTGTCTACACTGCGCATGAGCGACAGTTTGTGTTTCACTAGCGGGTGTTTTGACTCAGAAACCATACAATTTCCTCCTAAACGTTAGATTTGGACGCGGCAGATGGCCGACAACGCTAATATTTATCTTTTATCCACGTTTTTCTGCAATCATCTGCGTCTAATAAAAGAAAACAGGTGTAGTCACGAATGTTCAATTTCATTTCGCTTTGACATATCGTATAATCCCACGCATACAAATTGTTGGCAATAGATAACTTATGGATGACAAAGCAACAAGCAAACGTACAATTTCGCCGGGGAAAAAGCGGGAAGACGGCCGTCTTGATGGCATGCTCCGCCCTCAGCAGCTTGCTGAGTTTACAGGGCAGGAACGCCTCAAGGCGAATTTGTCCATCTTAATTGAGGCAGCCAAAGGGCGACAGGAACCGCTGGATCACGTTTTGTTCCACGGGCCGCCGGGGTTAGGGAAAACGACGCTGGCCCACGTTGTTGCCAATGAGATGAACGTCAATATTCGTATCACTGCCGGACCGGCCATTGAGCGAGCCGGAGATTTGGCCGCTATCCTGACCAACATGCGCGCGGGTGACATCCTGTTTATTGATGAGGTACATCGGCTGGGGCGTGCCGTAGAAGAGATTTTGTACCCGGCAATGGAAGATTTTGTGTTGGATATTGTGGTTGGCAAAGGGCCAGGCGCGAAGAATGTGCGCCTAAAGCTGCCTAAATTTACCGTGATTGGGGCAACAACGCGCCTGGCGCTGTTGACGGCGCCGCTGCGAGCCCGGTTTGGCGCGCTGTATCGCATGGATTTTTATGAGCTGCCTGCCATAGAATCCATTGTGACGCGCGGTGCAGGCATTTTAAACGTGCCGATTGAAGCGGCTGGAGCGACAGAGATTGCCAAACGATCGCGTGGGACACCGCGTGTGGCGCTGCGCCTGCTGCGCCGGGTACGAGATTTTGCCGAGGTGCGGGCGACGGGCGAAGTTACGGGGGAAACGGCCGTTGCCGCCCTCGATCTCTTAGAAATTGATCACCTGGGTCTGGATGATCTGGATCGGCGCGTGTTACGCGCCATCACCGAAAAATTTGGAGGTGGGCCAGTGGGGCTAGACACCATCGGGGCTTCCATCAGTGAGGAGTCAGATACAATTATGGATGTGGTGGAACCTTACCTGCTGCAGCTGGGCTTTTTGGAGCGCACGTCGCGGGGGCGCATGGCCACGCCGCACGCCTACACCCATCTCGGCTTGCCGCTGCCGCAGCATGTGATCGCCGCCAAACCCAACCAGCCTAGCTTGTTCTCTGCGTCTGATGAAGCAGAGTCTGATGGCCAGGCATAGAGGTTTCTGACATGGTTGAATTCGGCCGTTTACTTGTCATTATTGGAGGAACCATTGCCCTGGCGGGGATTTTGGTTCTGATTGCCGGTAAATATTTGCCCTGGTTGGGTAACCTGCCGGGCGACTTTGAGATTGAAGGTGACAATTTCCGCATCTACTTTCCGCTCGCTACCATGCTTTTGGTAAGTTTATTGGGCACAGTGTTACTTAATATTGTGATACGTATTTTTCGGCGTTAGGCAAGCGTCTGCAAATCTCTTGTTTGACCATTACCGACCCCTGTTCTATAATTTTTCTAGCCTATTTTGAGAAAATTTTTAATGCAATTGATAATTCGTGTAGACAATTTCACACCTTGCCGATGTAGCCAGAGGCGCCGCCTGCCTCAATGGCTTTTACCGGCAGCAGTTGTGCCAGCCAGGTGGCAACCTCTGTTTTGCATGAGGGGGCCGCATTGACCGACTCAAACTCTGAGCCGCCTGACCCTTCCCACTCAAGCTATTTTGATGCCTCTGACCAGATTTTATTGGTAGCCTGCCCATGGTGGCGGGCATTTTGCGTATTTGGTGTTTAGCCAGATAAAGAAAGCTAATGTTAACGATTCTTCCAATTGTGGCGATTGTCGCCATCATGATTCTTTTTAATGCACTGTATGTTGCTGCGGAATTTGCCACAGTCTCCTCGCGTCGCACTCGGATCAGCCAGATGGCGGGTCAGGGCGATCGCATGGCGCAGCTGCTGCTGCCCATTTTGCAAGACAGCAAGAAGCTGGACACCTATGTCGCTACTTGCCAAATTGGCATCACGATTTCATCGTTGGTAGTGGGTGCCTATGGGCAAAGCGTGATAGCCCAGATGTTGGTCGAGCCATTTTCCCGACTGTTGATCTCGTTGGAGCCGCTGTTAAGTTCCATTGGCATAGAGTCGGCCGTAGGGTGGGCAGAACCGGCCGCTACCTCAATTGCTGTGACCATTGTCTTGGTCATTATTACTGTTTTGCAAGTGATTATTGGTGAGCTCTTCCCAAAATCTGTGGCTATTCAGTATCCGGAAGCGGTCGCCCTGGCCGTGACGATTCCGATGCGGATTACGCAATTTGTTATTACCTACACGGGGCTGATTGCCTTGTTTAACGGCAGTGGAAATTTGATTTTACGTTTAATGGGACGGCCGTTAAAGGATAAAAGCGGTCATGCCCATTCGCCAGAAGAAATTGAGCTGCTTGTAACAGAGAGCCATGAGCAAGATTTGCTAAGTGATGAAGAACGTATCCTACTGCGCAATACGTTTCGGCTGCGTGACCTGACGGCGAAACAGGTGATGCTGCATCGGACGAAACTGATTGCGGCCCCTATAAGCAGTTCTGTGATTGACCTGATGCAGATTGCCCTTGGCGCAGGTCTTTCGCGTATTCCTCTTTATAAGGAATCAATTGATGAAATCAGTGGGTTTGTCCATGTGAAGGATTTGTTTCGTTTGCACAACCAGCAAAGCGAAGATATTGCCTCAATCTTACGCGAAGTGGTCTTTGTACCTGAAACGATTCCAGCTTCGGATTTGTGGCGGCGTTTGAACAGTCGGCGCAAATATCTGGCGATCGTATTTGACGAATATGGTGGTACCGTGGGGCTTATTACGTTTGAAGATCTAATTGAGGAGATTTTTGGCGAGCTGCAGGATGAATTTGACAATGAAACGGCTTTGATAGCCAAAGATAAAGACGGCCGTATCTATTTGCGGGCCGATTTGCTGGTCACGGACGTCAATGAATATTTGGAACTACATCTGCCAGTAGAGAATGCCGATACGCTGGGCGGGCTGGTCTTTAGCGAGCTCGGCCGTCCACCAGCCGTAGGCGACACCGTTGCTTTTGGCAACATCACCATTCGCGTTGAAGCAATGTCAGACCCCGGGGTGTCTGAAGTGTCCCTGAAACTGCCTTCGACGCAGGGCGCTGAGGAGCCATTTATCGAGTGGGAGGTCGCGGATCATGATTAAATACCTTCTTCTCGCCATCTCATTACCTGGATTGGGCGTGCTGGCAACCGCAGCGGCTCAAGAGGCCACGGGATCGGCCGTTGGCACATTGTTGGTCGCTTTGGTGGTGATTGTGTTGCTGGTATTGCTAAACGGCCTGTTTGTCATGGCCGAGTTTGCCATCATTGGCGTACGGCCTACGCAGCTGGAGCAAATGGTAGATGAAGGGGTGGGGCGTGCCCAGGGCGTTTTGGACATTATTGAATCGCGCCAAAAGCAAGATCAATACATTGCCACGGCGCAGCTTGGCATTACCATAGCTTCGCTGGGGCTGGCCATGTATGGCGAGCCCCAAATCGCCCACTTTATTGAACCTTATTTGGAGAATCTTTGGTTTGAACCATCGCATGAACTGGTAGAAAGCATTGGTTATGTGGTGGCGCTGGGCTTGCTGACTTATTTGCACGTTGTGGTTGGGGAGATGGTGCCAAAATCACTGGCATTGTCAGACGCGCCACGCATGGTGCTGCTGCTATCGACGCCCATGGCGGTTGCTCGAGGTATTTTGGCTTACCCTGTGAAAATGTTGAATCGTGTCGGCATTGCCATGCTGAGGCTGTTTCGTGTGCCGCCTGCCGAAGGGCATGAGCGGGTTCTTTCTGCTGAAGAGCTTGAACTCATCGTGACAGAAAGCACGGAAGGCGGTTTGCTGAATGCTGAAGAGCAGGAAATGATTCTCAATATTTTTGATTTCAGTGACCGAACCGTTTCGCAGGTGATGACACCTCGCACAAAAGTAGAAGCAATTCCACTGGATGTTTCCCAACAAGAAATCCTGAAAATTGTGACCGAGAGCCGTCATAGTCGATTCCCGGTCTATGATGGTGATCGGGATCATATTGTTGGCATTTTGCATTTGAAAGATTTAGTGAAACAGACCCTGAGAAGTGAAAGCCGGTTTGACTTGCGCCTGATTTTGCGCTCTGCGCCAGCGGTGCCGGAAGATTTGCCGGTGCAAAACTTGTTGGCGGCCTTCAAGCGGCAAAAGTTGCACATGGCCATTGTGTTAGATGAGTTTGGCGGTATGGATGGCATTGTGACGCTGGAGGATTTGGTTGAGGAAGTTGTGGGTGAGGTCCGGGATGAGTTTGATCTGGAGAAGGAGCCCTATGTAGAGGTTGGGCCTGGCATCATCGAAGCCGAAGGTGAATATTTGGTTGATGATTTTGATGATGGTTTTTGGGGCGAGGAAGCTGACTTGCCGGATGTTGAAACGGTGGGGGGGCTGGTCATTTCCAAATTGGGTAGACCGCCTGCTGTGGGAGATGAAGTGATATATAATGAGAAGATACATATTCGAGTTTTAACCGTTGAGGGGCGGGCTGTATCGCGGGTTTTAATTGAGTTTCCAGATCCGGATAGGCAAATTGAAGAAGATAAGGATACGGCCGTTCCCCCTGACGTAAACACTCAAGACGTAAACAATCAATAAGAAGGGAGAAGTTTGTGGATATTATTCGCACAATTCATGGCGAATTGCGCTGGCTTGTTGCCATTGTCGCCATTGTCGTTATTGTTAAATTTGCTCTGGGATTGATTCAGAAGTCGGACTATGGCCGATGGGATCGTGGTCTCATGTCGGGATTAGTTGGTTTGATAGATGTGAACTTCCTGCTGGGCCTCATTTTACTTTTCTCACTGGGCTTCGAAAGCCGAACCAGGCTGGAACATGCTGGTACGATGTTTATCGTGGTGCTTTTGGCGCACAGCAATGCCGCTTGGAAGAAATCGACCGACAGCAGCAAGTTGTTTCGCAACAATCTCATTTTGACTATCGTTGTGTCGGTTCTGGTGTATGTAGCCGTCACGCTTTTGAAACCGGGCTTCATCTAGGTAAACAGTGGCAGCCACAGGAAAATGGTGGAATTTTTAGCAAATCGCTTCCTGTGGTTTTACTAATATAGAGGCGTGGTCCCCTAAAAAGAGCGCTAAGCTTGCTTTCGGGCCACGCCTTTATAGTTCCTCAAATATTTCCCCTAAAGTTCATAAAGCTGACTAAACTTTTTACGCACGTAGCGTATAAATGGTTTGTGCGTCAGTGGGCCGCCTGTGACTTGCTGCACAAGTTCCGCTGGAGTAAATTTACGGCCGTGTTGATGTATGTTTTCGCCGAGCCAGGCAACCAGGGCTGTGGTTTTGCCTTCAGCCATCTCGTTAGCGATCGTGGGACTTTGGGAAACGGCCGTTTCGTAAAACTGTGCCGCGTACAAATTGCCCAGCGCATAGGTGGGGAAGTAGCCAAAGCCGGGCCGCGTCCAGTGGACATCTTGCAAGCATCCTTCCGAATCTGTGGGCGGAATTACCCCAAGTAATTCATTCATTTTGTCATTCCACGCCGCTGGCAAATCTGACACCGCCAACTCCTCGCTGAGCATCGCTTGCTCCAGCTCAAAGCGCAGAATAATGTGAAAATTATACGTGAGCTCATCGGCTTCTACCCGAATATACGATGGCTGCACCTTGTTGATGGCCCGGTAAAAAGCGTTGACATCGTGCTGTCCCAGCTGTTCGGGGAAGATAGATTGCAGCTTGGGATAATGGGCTTGCCAGAAGCCTAGACTGCGCCCCACAATGTTTTCAATCATGCGGGATTGTGATTCATGGATGCCGCTGGAAGTGCCTCGTGCCAGGGGCGTACGCGCCAGGTCCGGGTGTGTACCCTGCTCGTACATCGCATGGCCCGATTCATGCAGCGTGCCAAACAGGGATGGGTTGAGGAAGTCTGGGTACCAGCGCGTTGTGATGCGGGCATCGTTGCGGCTGAAGCTCGTGGCAAAAGGATGAACCACCGTGCCGATGTGCCCTCGACCCAGATCGTAGCCAGCGGCGTTGGCAATGTAGCGAGCAAACTCTTTTTGCTTGTCGATAGGGAATGATTGATGGACGATTTGATCATCAACGATGGGCGCTTTCGCAGCCGCTTCCCGTTCAGCAATGGCCTGGCGCAGGGGAATCAATTCTTCCTTGACTGCATTGAAAACGGCGCGAACTTCGGCCGTTTTCATGCCGTGTTCAAACTTGTCCAGCAGCGGATCGTATTTCTCGTCCTCATAACCATACAGCACAGCCATTTCCTTTACCAGCTCGATGACCTGCTCAAGATGGGGCTGGAAGTGGCCGAAATCGTTGTTTTCTCGGGCTTCAATCCAGGCCGGGTTGGCCCTGCCGCTTACCTCACTGACGCGCCGGATAAATTCTGGTGGAAGGCAGCGGGCTTCCGCATAGCTGCGGCGCAAATAACGTATCAGGCTGGCGTCATTGCTATCATAAGGGGCATCACTTAACTCTTGTGCCGCTGCTTCGATAAGGTCGCCCATTTCAGTGGAGGTGGACATGGCGTGGATTAACCGGCGCAGCGTGGTCATTTGCTGAATGCGAGCTTTGTTGCCCGCTTTGGGCATATTGGTTTCTTTGTCCCAGCCCAACACCATCATTGCTTTTTCAATATCGTGAATTTCGTGAACTTTTTCGGTTAATTTTTGGAAATTTGTAAGCATCAGTTCCGTCCTTTGTGGGAATATTTCGGAGAGTTTAACGAGAACCGGCCGTTTATCCAAGGGAGATGCAGATGCAGGCATCATCCTGCTTTGCTGATAAATAATGTACAAAATATTGACAAAATGTTAACTAATCTATATAATTTCTTGTATTTGGGCAAAACCTAAGCAACCAGCACACTGCAATAACGATGCTGTCACTGTAAGGAATATTTTCATCATAGGTATCTGTTTATGACTATGGCTTCACCAAACGAAACTCCAATGTATAACCTTAAGGTTGTTGTAAATGAAACAGGGATTAAAGCAGATACCTTGCGTGCCTGGGAACGTCGCTATGGCTTGCCAAAGCCGAACCGCACCAACGGCGGGCACCGCCTCTATTCTGACAAGGATATTGCGATAGTTAAGTGGCTCATGGGTCGTCAGGAAGCAGGCTTGAGCATAAGCAAAGCCGTCAAACTGTGGAG
>CBDUOF010000017.1:0-28044 GCA_965368765.1 uncultured Anaerolineae bacterium
TGCGCAAGTCGTCACGCCTGAAGCCCAGATAGAAACGGCCGTTACCCAAGACCCGGGCCAAGAAACGCCAACAACCGTTGCAAGCATCGCTACCATGATGATTATTGGATTACTTGTGCTAGGCGTCCTTGCGATTATTGCCCTACGTAGCGAACTGATCTGATCGTTCTGCTAAAGACTTCGTTCATATGTGGCCCTTGATAGCACAACGAAGGTGCAGAATGAGCCGTGAGCAAACGTGCGCAAGCAGGAACGGCCAAACGTTAAGGGACGGGAGACCATTGCGGCTCAAAATCCCGCGCCGGATGGTTGGTCAGGTTTTTAAGCTCGGTACCATCCACATTCATCACATAGATTTCGTCATTGCCATCCCGGTTGGTAACAAAAGCGATCTGGCTATCGTCTGGCGACCAGGTAGGATGCGAATCCTTGGCCGCATGGTTTGTCAGGTTTACGGCCGTACCACTGTCCAAATCAAGCAGGATAATTTCGCTGTTATCTTCACGAAATGAATGATACGCCAGGAAACGGCCGTCATGCGAAAACGCCGGACCAGCATTGATGTAGTCATCGTGTGTCAGCTGAGTTATCGTGTCCGCCGCCTCGTCCCATAAATAAATCTGAATATGCACCCCTGTACCACCACAAGATTTAGAGCTAAATGCCAGTGATTGGCCATCGGGCGACCAATCCAGCGTTTCCTGGTTACCAATCAACGCACCTATCGGGGCCATCCCCTGTGTTCCACCAGCCACCGGCATAATGCCTATGCGATGCACGGCGCAGCTGTAATCTGCGTTGCCAAACCGGTTACTAAAAAAGGCGATGGCCTGCCCGTCCGGATGCCAACGTGTATAAAACTCTTCAACGCCGTCTTCTTTTGCGTCTGGGGCAATATTTATCGGCCCACTGCCATCGGCTCCCATAACCCAAATATCTGCATTGCCATCTAGACGCGACCAGAAAACCAGAGAACGGCCGTCTGGCGACCAGCTTGCCCCACCTTCAGAGATCTCTGTTTCGGTTAATCGAGTAACCTGCCTGCCGTCTGTTGCCATCCAATAGATTTCCCAATTTCCGTCCCGTTCCGACGTAAAAGCAATGCCAGCAACAGGCGCTGGCGCTGCGGGGAGTGGATCAACGTCGGCATCCGTAGGCGAAGTGCAGGCGACAACAAGCAAGAGGCAAACAAGTAGCAGCTGTTTTTTCACGTTGAATCCTTTAAGGAATGGGGGACCAGGCCGGCTCGAAATCTTTGGCTGGATGTTGAGTAATGTTGACTGGATTGGCCGCACTGGCAAACGGCTCCAAGATCACGTCGATGACATAAATTTCATCATTGCCATCACGATTGGACACAAAAGCAATTTGACTATCATCGGGTGACCAGGTTGGATGGGCATCTTTTACTTCCGGATTATTGGTAAGGTTGGCAATCTCACCTGTTTCCAAATTAAGCAGATACAGGTCGGCACTTTCGCCTGGGTGAACAGATTGGTAGGCAAGAAAACGGCCGTCGTGTGAGTAGGCAGGGGAGGCATTTATATTGCCGTCATTGGTAAGCTGAATGACCTCATCAGTGTCAATGTCCCATTGAAACAGGTCAACTCCGCCTTCGCGCTGCATGTCGCAACGGGAGCTAAATGCTAAATGACGGCCGTTGGGTGCCCAGCCCAATGTTTCCTGCTCGGTCAATGGCTTTTCTAAGACCTGAATATTGTCCGCCCCGCCTGCCAATGGCATGATAGCCAGCCGATGCCAGGCACAGCCAACCGCGGGTGAGTAGAAGCGATCGGTGTAGAGGGCGATCAGGTCGCGCTGCGGATTCCATTCGGGGTAAAAGTCATCCAAAATCGAATCTTCCGGGTCTTTTATTAGGTTGCGCCAATTCTCCCCATTGGCATCCATGACAAAAATATCAGCGCTCCCATCAACCCGCGACCGGAATGCAATCTGACGGCCGTCTGGGGACCAGGACGGACTCGTATCCACCCGATCATTTTGAGTCAATCGTGTCAGACCCGTGCCATCGGGCTGAACCAGATAAAGCTCCCAGTTTTGATGAATGCTATTATTCCGTTCCACATGGCGCAGCGTCACAAACAAAATGCCGGACGTCGGATCAGCCGTCACAGGTTTGATGGAGTCTGGCAGCAGAGACTCTACACCGTCTTTCAGAAGACAGGCAGACAGCAGCAACCCTACCAAGGATAGCATCAACAGAATGATCGTTTTCCTTTTCATACTCCGATCCTCGTCTCGACATCAGCCTACAGACTGCCACTCTATTGTCTCCTAAATTTCACTTTCAGGCCACTAGGGAAAAGGTGGAATCCAGCAACCAAATCCTGCCATTTGCGTATGGTGACAAGTGCAATGCTGTCACTTCAAAGAGGTACTGTACAATTGCAGGAGCGAAGGGAACACAGAAAGTAGGAGCATTATGGAAGAACGACAAACCCAACTCGATTTATGGCAGCAGCTTAAAAAGCCACTCTCAATTATTGGCGGTTTTGTTTTATTACTTTGGGCTCTCGAGATTGTGGATCAGCTGCTATTTAGCGGCGCCTTAGACAGCTTTGGTGTCCGCCCCAGAACAGTTTCTGGGCTGTGGGGAATCTTATGGGCACCCTTCTTGCACGGAGGTTTTCAACATCTTCTAGCCAATACCGGTCCCATTCTTATTTTGGGCAGCATCGTCATGCTGTCTCGGCCACTGCGCGACTTTTTTACCGTCACTTTTCTCGTGATTTTGATAGGCGGCATAGGAACCT
The DNA here is from genome assembly GCA_965368765.1 of uncultured Anaerolineae bacterium. Lineage (GTDB taxonomy): Bacteria > Chloroflexota > Anaerolineae > Promineifilales > Promineifilaceae > Leptofilum. Next base: position 2,775 of record CBDUOF010000017.1, read on the forward strand.
GGTTAATCGGCCCACGATTTTCGGTCCATCTCGGAGCCAGTGGGCTCATTTTTGGCTATTTTGGCTTTTTGCTTTTGTCAGCCTATTTTGAACGGAGCTGTCGCTCAATCGTTCTGGCTGTGGTGGTGCTGCTGCTCTACAGTGGTATTATTTGGGGGGTATTGCCGCAAGGCGGGGGGATCTCCTGGCAGACCCATCTATTTGGTTTTATTGGTGGAGGGGTTGCTGCTTACGTCGTAGGCCAGCAAGAAGACAGGCTCATAATCACGGTACATGATGATTTGTAACGGCCGTTTTTGCTAATCAATCACCACCGAGCGTTCAAATTGGCGCTGCCCCACAATTGCTAACCCGATGCTTAGCAAGTACAAAACCAGCAGTGGCGCCATCGTCAATAACATCGTCACCGGATCAACGGATGGGGTAATAATGGCCGCCAGCACGGCGATGCCCACAATGGCAAAACGCCATTGTTCGCGCAAAGTTTGCGCCGTCACGACACCCACCCTGGCCACAAAATAAATAATGACCGGCATCTCAAAGGCAATACCTAACCAAAATAGCATCCGAAGGACAAACCCAATGTACCCTCGGGGCGTCCAGTCCGTCTTAAAAATGGTGCCAAGAAAGTTGGCCAGGAAGAAAACGGCCGCTGGAATCAACACAAACCAGGCAAACGCAATCCCCAATGCAAACAAGAGCAAGGCACTTGGCAGAAAAACATAAATATACCGCTTCTCATCTCGGGTCAGGCCCGGCACAATAAATTGCCAAAACTGATACAAAATGATCGGCATCGCAAAGATGCCCCCAGACAGCAGTGAAACTTTGAAAAAGGTCTCAATCCCTTCCGTTGGCTCCAACGTTTGCAGCTCAACGACACCCTCAATACTATCGGCATAGGGACCAAGCAAAAATTCCAGCATTGGCTCTGCAAACGCAAAGCTGAGTGCTGTGGTTATCAAGAGCGCTACGGCAATGTACGTCAGCCGAATGCGCAGTTCATTTAGGTGACCCAGTAGTGTCAATGCGCCGCTCTCAAGCTCTTCATCATTGCCATTGAGGGTAGTGGAGGGGGGATTTGCTTTAGCCATTATTCAGGATCGTCGGGCACATCAAGGAGTTCCGGTAAGCGGGGAACGGCCGTATCTACCTCTGTGCCATTGCTCTCATTCCCGGACACAACATTACCATTCTCATTTGTCACACCGTCACTCGCCGGTGCCGGTGGCAGCGTCGGCGGCTTCAATTGGGGAGGTTGAATGGAATTGCGAATGTCATCCACGGCCTGATGACCGGCCTGAGTTGCTTGCTTTGTCGTTTGTGTTACTTCACCACGCAAATCAGTCAACTCTTTGCGCAGTTGCCGGAGCTCCTGCATAGTTTCCTTGATTGCCTGTCCATCACCAGAACTATCCAATTCATGGTTTAACTGGCGAACAAACCCACGGGAAATTTTTTGCAACTGCGCCGTCGTGCGACCCAGCCACCGTGCCGTTTGCCCAATGCGCTCTGGGCCCATCACAATGCCAGCGACAACCAATATGAGAACCAGCTCAGGGAAACCAATACCAAAAAAACTATCCATAACAATGCAAACTCACAAAACAACTATGCTTCGATATCGTTTGTCGTTTTCTCGTCTTCATCATCTTTGCCTTCCTTTACACCTTCGCGGAAAGCGCTGATACCCTTGCCTAATTCAGAACCAATGCGGCTTATGCGGCCCACACCAAACACGAGCAACACCACGGCCAAAATGATTAATAGTTCTGGAACACCTAAACCTGCCATTATTCTATCTCCTTCCACAAAATCGCAATTAGCGTTGCTAATTGACTTGAATGCTCTAGTTTATGCCATGCTGCCTGAAATACGAAAATATCCAATGCAGCAACCGCCAAAATTATACCAGAATATGAGTGAAATTCAGAATAAATCGGCAACTGCTCATGGTGCAATCGTTAATCGCCAGGCCGGTTCCCGCATCCAGGGTGGTCGAAATGAAGTTTCTCTGATTTAATTAGTGCGGGGACCAGAAAACGATGCGCTAATATCAATAATGAACGAAATTGCAAGGGGAATTCCACATGCGAATGCAAGATGTGCTCGGAATCATTTTAGGCGGCGGCGCCGGTACGCGACTTTATCCGTTAACGAAGGAACGAGCCAAGCCAGCTGTCCCATTGGCAGGTAAATATCGACTCATTGATATTCCCATGAGCAATTGCCTTCACGCTGGTATCGAGAAAATCGCTATTCTGACTCAGTTCAATTCTGTTTCGCTGCATCGGCACATCCATCGCACCTATAACCGGGATGTTTTTTCGCCTGGTTGGGTACAGATTTTAGCTGCGGAGCAAAAACCAACCAGCGTTGATTGGTATCAGGGAACGGCCGATGCCGTGCGTAAACAGTCGATTGAAATTCGGCAGGCGAATCCGAAATACACCCTCATTTTGGCCGGTGATCACCTTTACCGCATGGATTATCGCAAATTTGTGCAGCAGCACGTAGATTCCGGGGCAGATGTCACGGTTGCAGTACAGCCGGTTCCCCGTGATGTGGCGCCAAGTTTGGGAATTCTAAAGTTAGATGATCAAAATAACATTATTGAATTTAAGGAAAAACCCAAGACGGATGAAGCATTGGATGTAATGGCTAGTTGGCCCGGCTCGGAACGGCCGTTTATGGCTTCCATGGGTATCTATGTGTTCAATACAGATGTTCTCTTTGAGCTGCTCGATGGGCAAGGGAATGATTTTGGCCGCGACATTATACCGCAGGCAATGGACACCCATCGTTTGCACGGCTTTATCTTTGAGGGGTATTGGGAAGATATCGGTACCATACAGCGTTTTTACCAAGTCAATTTAGACATGGCGCGCCCCGATGCCGAATTCGATTTTTACAGCGCTAATGCCCCAATTTATACACGTCCTCGCTTTATGCCCGCCTCCGAAGTGGATGGCACCACCCTGGACAATGTGCTGCTAACCGATGGCTGCCGTATTTCAAAATCAACGATTAATCGTGCCGTTATTGGGCTACGCAGTATTATCCGGGCCAATACGAAGATCGACTCAACCATCATTATGGGAGCCGATTACTATGAAACTGAGGCAATGCTGGCTAAAAATGCCCGAAAGGGCATTCCAGATGTAGGGATTGGTAAAGGCTCGACGATTGCTAAAGCCATTATCGACAAAAATGCGCGCATCGGGAAAAATGTTGTCATTCAGGATATCCCAAATCGCCCAGATGGCGAAGGGCCAAACTGGGTTGCCCGAGATGGCATTATCATCATTCCCAAAAATGCTGTGATTCCAGATGGAACAGTCATCTAACTGGCGGTTACTTCTCGAAGCCGATATTATGCCTTTGTTTCAGACCCATTTGCCATACAGTAGTCAGCTGCCAATTCTGGCGTCTCAAACGTCTCAGTCAGTTGACCATAGATTTTGGCTTCGTTCTTTTCGGGATGAATAACGGCTGGTAGCCAGCCGTATCTTTCATGCGGAGGATGCACGGCACCGCAAAAACCGCTGCCGGTCTTCTTGGGAAATTGCCAAATAACCCAGTCGTTTAGCAGCTTCATATTTAGCACGGTGGGCTTTGCTTGAAAAAAACCTATCTGAGCGATCTCTTTTTTTTCCACTGATTACGCCCTCCTCACAAACATAGTAATGGCCCACTAACGCTAATTGGCGATCTGCTCATTTATGGCAATAAGGCTTGCAGCACGGTTTCGGTATCGCCAAAATTATCAAACAGATGATCTGGCTGATACTCTGCCAAGGTTGTAGCGGAATGCCAGCCACTGGCGACAGCAACGGCCGTTGCTTTTCCTGCACGGGCACACAAAATATCTGCGGGGGTGTCGCCAATGATAATGGTATTGTTACCATCGAACTGCCCCCCCGTCAACTGATTTGCGCGTGCGATGCCCACCGCAGGCAAGTCGTTTCGATCCATGGCGTCGGAGCCATAGGCCCCAACCTTAAATTGAAGCGGATCAATTCCTGCAGCCGCTAGCTTGAGTGGTGCCGTGAGCTGTGCATTTCCAGTAAGCAAGCCCAGCAGCACATCTTCACGGGCGTTGAGCTGAGCCAACAGCTCAATGACGCCAACGCAGGGAGCTATCCCTTTTTCAGCGAAAATATCCTGACCGTGCTCCGCCATCAGTTCATAGATAGCGGGCAAGCGATTCTCAACTTCTTTACCCGATATACCTGCGGCTGTCAGCAGGTCGGTGATGATCCGCGGGTCCGTTTTGCCGCTCATATTGTAACTTTCTACAGGCCCGGTGGTGCCAAACAGCTTTTCCAGGGCATAAGCCAGCGTAAGCCGCCCAGCCCCATTGCTACGTATGAGGGTGCCGTCAATGTCGAAGAGGAGCAATCTTTTCATAGTTGATATCAAATTACGAAGGCGAATAGGATAATGGGGCAATCCAGGGAAGTTCTGAAGTAATTTGTTTCATTTTGTAAGCAACGGCCGCATCTCAGCCCACACATCATAATCTGGCATGGGTCGCGGGGGAACGGCCGTTCCCATGGCAATGCCTCGGGCCGTCAAGATTTGCTTGATGGCCCCAATACGCGCCCCCTTGGGCAGTTGAACCAACAGCTCGTTGATGCGCTGGTGCTGGCGCTGGGCCTCGGCAATATCGCCGCGGAAAAACGCTTTCGTCAGGGCGATGAATGGTTCCGGAACGGCCGTACTCAGCCCACTAATTAAGCCATCGGCACCAAGCGCCAGCAAGCCCAAAGCAACCGCTTCATTGCCCACCAGCACAACCAGACTCTCCGCAGCAACGTCGATGAGTTGACGCACAATTTGGGCATCTGGGCGGCTAGACTTAACGCCAGCGAATGACGGAATTTCCTGTGCCAGCCGGCGCAGCAGACCGGGTGAAATGCCGTTGACCGCCAGCTGCGGAATATCGTAAATGAGCAGGGGCATATCAGGGGTGCTGGCCGCCACGGTTTTAAAATAGTCAAGCAGTGCATCCTCATGCATAGCAAAAAAGTATGGGGCAATTACCACAATGGCATCGGCACCAATATCAACGGCATGACGGCTTAAGCTTAACGTACTTTCCAGACGATTGGTGCCGGTATGCAGCAGCACTGGCACACGACCGTTCGCAACAGAAACGGCCGCTTCATGAAGCCGCATGCGCTCTGCCACGTCTAGCAATAGCCCTTCTCCTGTCGTGCCACCGACAAACAGGCCGCACGCCCCCGCCTCCAGCAAAAAATTGATGAGGTCGGGCAGTACGGCCGTATTCACGACTGGCGCATCTGTGGCGGCACCTTCAGCCAGTAATGGCGTTGCCATGGCTGGGACCACACCGCCACGTAACGTTCCCTTCAGCAAGGCAATCTTCTCGTCAATGGGCATCATAAAATCACTTTTTCTATCACAAAGACCACAGCGTAAGAAAACAAAAATCTCTCATGCCGCTGTGGTCTCTGTGACGTGCTTTTTGTTATACACATTTAGCTTCAGCGTCAGTCAGGGCGGCTTCAAAGATTTGCAGCCCCTCTTCCACAAGGCCGTGCGTAATATTAAGCGGGGGCGTCATGCGAATGGAATTTGTACCACAAGGGATAACCAACAAGCCATTTTCAAAGGCATGTTGTATCACATGATCGCGCAGCGCAACAGCCCGCTCTTTGGTCTTGCGATCTTTCACAAACTCCATACCAATCATCAAACCTCGACCTCGAACATCTCCCAGGCTGGGGTGCCGCCCAGCCATCTCTGTGAGGGCATCCATGATATAGTTGCCCGTTTCGTCGGCTTTGGCCAAGAGATTCTCTTCTTCAATGACCTGCAACGTTGTGAGTGCAGAAACGGCCGCAATTGGATTACCGCCAAACGTGCTGCCGTGCGAACCAGGCTTCCAGTCCATAATTTCATCTGGGGCAATGATACCGCCAATGGGCATACCGCTGCCCACCCCCTTGGCAAAACAAACGATATCTGGCTGAACGTTTTCATGTTCGATGGCCCACCACTTACCGGTTCGCCCGACGCCGCTCTGAATCTCGTCCACAATCAACAAGATGCCGTGCCTGTCACATACGTCTCGCAATCGAGCAAAGAAACCGGGTGCTGGCACAATGTAGCCCCCTTCTCCCTGAATAGGCTCCACAACAATGGCCGCGACATCTTCCGGGGCCAGCGTGGTTCGAAACAGTAAATCTTCCAGGTAGTTAATGACGGTGTCGCCATAACTCTCGCCCTCTGACTGTGCCAAAATGGGGCGGTATTCGTTGGGATAGGGCAAATGGTAGACCTTCACGCCAGACACGTAGTTTGCCCGCTGGACCGATTTGCTGGCGGTGAATGAGAGGGAGCCCAGCGTACGGCCGTGAAAAGCACCTAAAAAACCGATAAAGCGGGTACGGCCGGTTTTGTACATGGCCAACTTAATAGCAGCCTCAACGGCTTCCGTCCCGGAATTGCTAAAGAATAAGCGAGAACGGCCGTTCATCGGAGCAATCTGGCGCAATTTTTCAGCCAGCTCAACCGCTTGAGGATAATAAAAATCGGCCAGGCAGATGTGCCAAAATTTGTCGAGCTGCTCTTTGACGGCTTCTACCACGCGGGGATGACGGTGTCCCACGTTGAGCACGGCAATACCGGCCATAAAATCGATGTAGCGACGGCCGTCTACATCCCAAACTTCAGACCCTTTCGCGCTATCGACCACCAGCGCATATTCGCGGCCGTAAGACGGAGAAAGGATATCGATATCTCGTTGAATCAGGGCCTGACCCATCGGGCCAGCGCCTGCCAAACTAAACTTCATGATGCCTCCAAAATAGTTGACTTGATGGAAAAAATGGGAAGCCAGGAAACGGCCGTTACAGGTACACCGTCAGGCTGGCTCAATGGTAAATAACAGTGGGTATCCTTCGAGTTGGGCGGCAAAATGGGCTTTCCCCACCCGCTTTTTGGCCTCGCTAAATGGCAGCGTGGCGACCAGTGCCAGTCCATTCAGGTGCGCCGTCACCATCACATGTTCTGCCTCCAGCGGCGATAGCTGGAAAATGCGCTGCAATATAATGACCACAAAATCCATTGGTGTAACGTCATCGTTATGGATAAGAACCTTGGCCAATCCTTCTTCATCAGCTTCCGTTTGCTGGTCCAGAGAAATATCAGTGTCCCACTCCGCTTCTGCCATCGCGACGGCAAATAACTGACCATGGGCACCGCGTTTCCAGCTACTTTCCTCGATCTTCATACCGGCCCCATTTTACCTCAAAGCAGGCCCATAGCCAGAAGGCTGCAACGCTGCATAACAGTAAATACCTATCGATATGAGAACCAGACGCGGGGTAATAAACCAGAAACGGCCGTTAATAATCTGAGCCGTAAAGATTAGGCTGAACCTGTCGCACGGCCGTATTTGTCTGGCACAGCCTGCGTGCCAACGTCATCCATTAAATCATAAATTTCATGAACGTCTTCCGCACGAAACCGAGCCGTCTGCTGCGTCGGTGGCAGCGATTCATCATAAAAGAACGCAGGCAAATTATCATCTTCAGAGACAAAGCCAGCGGCCACGTTAAACTCACGTTCTAAACGAAGGCATTCTCGACCAATTTGCTGGAAGAAGGTCGGCGCCAACTGTGTACCCACGGCTGCATTAATTGCATTTGCCAAGAAATCAACATTGGGATTGGTAACGGTTCGCCCAAAAATACAGAGGCCAATCGAATCCACGGCTGCACAGGCAATTTGAGACTCCAAACTCAGCCGCTTTAACTCCTCAATATCTTTACCGCGTGAATCCCGCACTTTTGGCACGTTACCCGTCGTATGATCCGCACCCTGCGCCGAGGTCATCATCGAAATGCCAGTCACCTCAATGACGCGCGGATCGTACGCCGAAATAGCCTGCTTTTTCACGACCGGGACACGCTGCACGCCATAGTGCTCACCCACCCGCGCCGTACCCAGCGCCCAGAGGCGTCCTTGCTCAGAACCAGACTTTAACTGGGCAAAGACGTTGCGCATGAAATCAACGTCCCCGAATTCTGCCAGCCCGGCATCCATTAACACAGCAATTGTGGCGCCCGTTTCAATCGTATCAATGCCTAATTCATTGCAAAATTGGTTCATTGCTGCCAAATCATCTGGGTCTCGCAGACCGCAGTTTGTGCCAAGTAAAGCCAGCGTTTCATACTCGACTGGAGAAGTCACTTCCTTACCGTCTGCATCGACGTAGACGTTGCTGCACTGAATGATGCAGCCGGGCATACAGGCGTGAGTCTGGTTACCCCCGCGTGAATTGTTAAGTTCGGTGATGTAGTCGCCACCCATCTTGAAAGTCTCTTCAGCATCATTAATTTGCGCCCCAAGCGTAAAATTGTTCACGGGAATGCCACCGATATGGTTCGTATAATCGGCCATGGCCATTGTGCCAATGGGATTGTAGGAGTTCTGAATCACCGGATCTTCCTGGATCATTTTGGCATAAGTGCGAACCGATTCCAGCGTCTTCTTGCGATCATGCAGTTCCGGCATTTTGTGCAAATCAATCACGATACCCTTTACTTTTTTGCTGCCCATCACAGCACCCACGCCACCGCGCGCGGCTAATCGGGAAGCCCGTCCATCACTGTCGCTGATCGTGATGCCAGCCAACAAACCCTGATACTCACCGACCGGCCCACAAAGCGCAAAACTAATCTTTTTGCCGTACTTTTCATAGAGCAATTCGGCAGCTTCGCTGTTGACTTTGCCCAGATAGGGGGTGGCGTCCTCAAAAGTAAGCTGACCTGCTTTGTCAAAATGCAAAATTACCCACTCCTCTGACTGGCCGTGCAGCGTAAAGCCCGCAATGTCCACCCGCCCCATGCCGTAGGCAAGCGTGCCACCGCCATTCGCTTCTTTGATGCCACCAGTCAGCGGGCTTTTACAGCCAATGCTGATGCGGTTGGCGTTGGAAAAGGTGGTGCCAGCAAGTGGCCCAGCAGAAAAGATCAGGGGATTGTCTGGCCCCAACGGCTCAACCTGAGCAAGGCCATTTTCTACAAGAGTTTTGGCAATGAGATATCGGCCCGCCTTCACCAGGTCTTCGCCAGATAGGGCTTCGCTGGTCACGGAATGATCGTTTAGGTGGATGTGTAAATAGTTGCGCATATTTGTCCTCTTAGTAAGAAAGCATCGGGAAATGGATCTGCCCTAAGATTATCACAAAACGGCCGTTCAGGGTGGCACTACTTTTCTGCAAGAATTTGCGTCTTTGCCGCCATATTTGTGATAAGATTCCAGCCATGAACAAAATTCCACAAATCACGCTAGAAACGGCCGTTTCCCACATTAAGAACGGCGACACCATTCTCGTTGGCGGCTTTGGTATGACCGGAAACCCGGTTCACCTGCTGCATGCCCTGGCCGAAACCAACGTCAGAGATCTCACCTACGTGGCCAACAACGTTGGAGAACCCGGGCTTGGCGGCGGGCGCCTGCTGCGCAATGGCCAAATCAAGAAAGCGATTGGCTCCTTCTTCACCAGTAACAGAGAAGCCGTTGCTGCCGCTCAATCTGGTGCCATCGAAGTAGAACTCATACCCCAGGGATCGCTGGCCGAAGCGATGCGTGCCGCGGGGGCAGGCATTGGGGGCTTTTACACGCCTACCGCCGCCGGAACCGTGCTGGCCGAGGGCAAAGATACCAAAGAAATTCAGGGCAAGCTGCACGTCTTCCAGCCCGCCCTGCGCGGCAACGTCGCCCTAATTCGGGCCTGGCGCGCGGATGAGGCGGGCAACCTTATTTATCGGATGACCGAGCAAAATTTCAACAAGGCAATGGCCACAGCCGCCGACCTGGTGATTGCGGAAGTTGAGGAGATTGTGCCCTTGGGCGCGCTTAATCCCAACGAAATTCACACCCCCGGCTGCTACGTCGATTTTTTGGTGCAGGCCCACACAAGCCTGGAAGATTTAGGCTCTTCTGCCTCGATTGAAGGCGGCGCCAAAAAAGTCAGCGAGGTCCGCATGCGAATGGCCGAACGCGCGCTTCAAGAGCTAAAGTCAGGGGATGTGGTCAATCTGGGTGTGGGCATTCCTACGCTGGTAGCGGACCTCATTACGCCAGAACACGGCATCATTTTACACACAGAAAATGGCATGCTGGGGGTTGGTCCTGCACCAGATGCTGGCGGCGCGCTGGAGTTCCCGGTCAACGCGGGCAAAATTCCGGTGACGTCACTGCCTGGCAGCAGCTATTTCGACAGTGCGGACTCGTTTGCCATGATTCGCGGCGGGCATGTAGATGTAGCCATTATGGGCGGCTTGCAGGTAGATGAAGCGGGCAATTTGGCCAACTGGGCTGTGCCGGGCAAGCCCTTGCTGGGCGTTGGTGGCGCAATGGATTTGGCGTCGGGCGCTAAAAAGCTAATCATCACCATGACCCATGCCAGCCGAGACGGCCAGGCCAAAATTGTGCCAGACTGCACGCTGCCCCTCACGGCACTGGGCGCGGTGGACCTGGTTATTACGGACTTAGCCGTGTTTGGCTATGTCGATGGGCGGCTCACCCTGCTGGAGCTAATGCCGGGAGCGACGCTGGAAGAAGTGAGGGAAAAGACGACGGCCGTATTTGTCAACGCAGCTACCGATGGTCGATAATCTTCGTCGTCAAATGGCCGGTTCTACTTCGGCTGCCTTCAACACAGCACGGCAGAGGGGAACAATGTCGATGGTACGGGGGAAATCGGGGATTTTTACCGATTTTGGGGCACCGGCGATGAACAACGGTGGCTGAGAATCAAGACGATGCAATGAGGCATGGGAGCCACCGTTGGCATATTGTTTGATGGAGGGCACAATAATTTCGTACCCAGGCTTGGCCGTTAGCCAAATTTGGCCACTGGCTGGGGCATCCAGCAGCCCGGCGATGCGCTCGAAGGCATTAGGGTAGGTGGGAAAGATGAGCGTGTTGCCTTGCAAACGGCCGTCTACCACGCTCAAGTCGCCATCCCACGCCCAGGCATTCCCATAGCGATCCACTGCCATACTGTTTGTCGTGGATCCCGGCAGAAAGTGAAGACGGCCGTTGCTGTTCTGCACCACATACCCTTCACCTTCATTCAGTAACTCAGCTCGATACATGAGTTGATCGAGGCGCGGCTCCGCCAGCAGACGAGTGACAACCTCCATTATCGGCCCGCTCTCTACAGCTTTAAAATAGAGTTGTGCCGCCCGCAAATTGGGACATGCCATTATTTGATCCGTGTCCTGCCAGGGTTGACCAGCCTCTGCCAATCGATAATTGGCCAAAATCTGTTTCAGGTCGACAGCTTCTGCTGCTGCATCCTCAACTGTCGCACTTTGAGAATGATCGGCCGTAATCAACAAGGTAAAGTTCGGCAGGAAGGCGTCGAGTCCACCGTATTTTTCAAACAGATTGCCCAACATCTCATCCAGAGCAGCTAACTGTTTGTGGGCTGCATCTGGCCCATCTTCATGCGCTCTCAGGTCATTATCGGGAAAGTACGCCAGGGTGAAATCGGGGAACTCATCCGACTCGGCCATTTGCAGGAGCAGATCAATCGTGTTGTTATCGCGGAAGCCAAACCAGTGCGCAACACCGGTAAATGATGCCTCAATGTCCAACTCATTTGGATTTGCCAGCAGATCGCCGAGCAGTAATCTTTTTGGCCCTTTTATGGTCGTACTGCTGGGTAAACCAGGCAGCCAGCTTAACAAAAGAGGCATATTTACTTTATGCTCCACATCCCCACGGTAAATTGGAAAATTTATGCAGGCGGTCTCATAGCCTTCCCGTTCCAGAAGCTGAAAGATGGTTGGTGATTGAAGGTGATGGGTGTTTAGATCCAGTAAGAATTCGCGGAAAAAGTTGCCCATCCCTTTTTTCAATACCATTCCCAGGCTGCCGCTGAAGTAGACAACTTTATCCTGGATTTCATCATACCAATGGGAGGCAATGACCCCATGCTGCGCAGGGTATTGGCCGGTTGCAATGCTGGTTAGGGCGGCATGGGTAATGGAAGGGAATATGCTGACGCATTGCTCATGGTACACGCCAATCTCTTGTAGCATTTTGAAATGGGGATAACGGCCGTTTGCCATTTCCTGGCTCAACAACGGCCCGGTCAGGGCATCAATTACAAGCAATACAACACGTTTCACGAAGATTTTCTCCTGGCAACTTTCACTTTTCAAAAATAGCGTAGCTCTACCAAAATAGCGTAATTCAACTTTGACTACCATTCACTGTAACCCGGTACAGGCTAAAGGCACAAAAAAGATACAAACCTCGTTTTTATTCTGCTTGCGTAAACCATCATCCTGCATCAGCACGCTTTTACCCTCTTTTGCCGCAATGGTAGGGACAATCCCCATTCTCTCTCGCCAGGCAGCACGGTAAGATGGCCTTATACCTATTCATGTCTGCACGAGTTAACCCATGCGTGGTAAACCACTAAAAGCCTTTTGCCGTAAAAATCGCCATTTCTTCGTGGTTTACTCAGAGAAAACGGGAGAATCACTTTTTTATGATTCAAAAAACTTTCCCGTTTTCACCGTAGAAGCCAAAAAGCCCAAGGAGAATAACTGAATGGCACAATCGTCTACCCCCCCCGAACAAGCTCTCGCCGCTTCTGAAACACCAAAAGAAACAGTGCCAGCACTCATAGAGCAGTATCAGTTGCTTGATGAGATGGAGTCAGAAACGGCCGTTCAACTGCGGCGCTCATTTCTAACAGCCATAAAAGAACAGCCTCAGCTTTTGGAACAGCGTGAAAACGCCCACTTTCTAGCCAGCGAGATAGAGCCAGAAGAGATTGCCAAATTAGAGTGGGAATCGCCGGACCATATGATGCAATTTAGCGAATCCCTATACCACTCTCGCTTTGAAGATGATCAGTTTGCCAGCCAGCTTAATCAACATGCCATAATCCTGCTGCGACACGCCCTGTATCAATATGAAAAAGAAGGGGAAATGGAGAAAATGTTTCGCTTGTTGCGCCTGGCTCCATCTTACTTGCTGCGCCAGAATGATGAGCTGAGCCGTTTGCAATATCGGGCAAATTCATACGAAATTCGGCGCGTACGTCGCAGCCGCCGCTTCTTATATGGGTACCTCATTGTTCAAGCCTTTTTGGTCCTGATTATCTTTCCTTACCTCTTTATTAATGCGGAAAATGGGAAGTTACAGAGTCAGGTGGAGGAGCTAACAGACGTGCAGCTTGGGGATGAAGGCTATCAACTAATCAGTTATTCCGAAGGTCTGTATTGGGCAATTGTAACAGCCTCATCCATCGGTTACGGAGACGTCACGCCGACAACAACAACGGGGCGAATAATTGCCGGGACGTTGGGAACGATGGGAGTCATTACGGTAGGTATTTTGGCAGGTCTCGTGCTGGACTGGATCACGCCACGCCGGATTTCCTAACACCAACAACTCTGAAATCAGGGTACAGATGATCTGTATCCTTCCTTTGTACCCTGACACATGGAGTTTGGGGACTGCTCCACCTAGAATAGAGAGTGTAGCAAGAAAAAAGCATTATCAATTTAATCAATTTGCAAAGAGGAGGCAGATACATGTTAACAAATATTATTTTATGGGTCATTTTAGGTGGCGTCGCTGGTTGGATTGCAAGCATGATCATGAAAACCGATGCAGAAATGGGTGCAATCGCCAATATCGTTGTCGGCATTGTTGGAGCCGTATTGGGCGGCTTTTTGCTCAACCTGGTCGGTGTTACTGGTGATACGGGCTTTAACTTTTGGACGCTTCTCGTCGCTATTCTTGGTGCGGTTGTGTTGCTCTTCGTAGTAGGTGCCGTACGCCGGGCATAATCTGTCCATAGTTTAACGACTGACGAAGTGTAAGAAAATGCCCCTGTACGAGACATGTACAGGGGCATTTTTTATTTTCACCAAAGAAAGTGTGGCGTTATTCGCAAGATGCGTTAATGATAAACGGCCGTTCCCCCGAAACGTACTAAAAGAAGAGGCAAAGGTGTTCTCATGCCGGAACTACTCAACCAATTTTTAATCAGTGATTTTGCAAAATTGTCCATCGCCCTCCTGCTGACGCTGCCTGTCGCTTACAATCGCGAGCAATCTACAAGAATTATGGGGCTGCGGACGTTCCCACTTGTAGCCATTGCAACCTGCAGTTATGTCCTACTTGGATTCACATTTATCGACGCTTCATCAGGCGATGCCCAGGCGCGAATAATTCAGGGCTTGGTCGCTGGTATAGGTTTTATTGGTGGCGGAGCAATTTTGAAGAAGGACGAAAAAGTATTGGGCACCGCTTCAGCTGCCAGCATTTGGGCCACAGGCGCTATTGGAATCGCTGCGGCCTATTCAAGGTATGACATTGCTGTATTCTTGGCATTCGCCAATTTCTTGATTTTAAGATGGTTAACCCCCCTTAAGGCAGCAATACCTCATCGGGACGAGAGCGACCTGGTAACCGGAGAGGGCGAACCGTAGGCAGCCATTTACCGAATACAACTTTAAAACAGGTGACAGAAATCAAAAAGGACGCTTAACGAGAAGCGTCCTTTTTGATTTCTGCTATTGCTGGTACCGGGACAACTACGCCTGAGAGTAAATTATTGCACTGTAGGGAGCGAGGGCGATTCGACCAAAATAGCCAGGTTGGTGTCCAGTTTCTTCTGCGTCCACATCCGCACTCACCTGCCCTTCAAAGGAGGCGTCATACCCGGAAAAATGGCTATCAAAGCGCAAGGTCCACTTACCTGAACTTGGGAAGTCAATCATATAATCAGACAGTGGCTTACTCGAGAAGTTGAGCACGACAACTACGCTGTCTCCTGCTCCGCCATCGGCCCAACGATGATAGGCCAACACTTTTTGCTCGTGATTCACGTGAAACAGATCGATGTGCTGTCCAGTTAACCCTTTGCTAAATCCTTCGCAGTTCCGACGTAAATGAATCAGGTCTCGGTATAAATAGACAAACCCTTCCAGCGCTTCCGCACGCCGCCAATCAAGCGGATTTTGATCATCAAACCATTTGTCTTCCAAAAATTCTTGACCCTGAAAAATCATAGGAATTCCAGGGGCAGTGAAAACAAGCGCAGCACCTAGCGTTGAACGCTTCTTGGCAAACCAATGCAGGCTGTTACCAGGCCAAATCTCCTCTGTAACGCGCGCTTTGCCATTGGCAACCTCATCGTGAGATTCGGTATAGACGACACGCTTAAAGGCATCTCCGTCATATGTGTGCGCCAGGGCGGTACAAACGGCATCAAGATCACGAAACTCGTCATCATTGGTTATGATGGCTTCTCGAACGGAATGTACAAACTGGCTGTCCCACTGGCTGCCAAAACCTGCACCGCCTGCGCCTGTTTCCTTGACTAGCCACTCGTTGTTCTGTAAATCTTCAGCAATGGTGATCTTCTCTGGGGCTTGGGCCTGAATCTCCTCATTTATCCACTGCATTAAGCTCCAGCCATCGGGCAGCTCACTGGCTGGACTATGGTCGTTGCCGTGCACATTTCGAATATAGGCAGTGGCGTCCCAGCGCAGCCCATCTACATGGTATTCTTGCAGCCACATCAGGGCATTGTCTCGTAAATATTGCCTTACTTCAGGACGGCCGTAATCGGGACGTGTATCTCCCCAGGGCGTCGCGGCGCGTTCGTCATTGTAAAAGTAAATGCCCCCCCGCTCATTCTCGCTCCAGCCATCAAACTGCCACAGTTCCAGGTCGCTGGGTCCAAAATGATTGTAAACAACATCGAGGATGACCGCGATACCCTGCGCGTGCGCCGCCTTCACAAACTGCTTGAATGCTTGCGGGCCACCATAATCACTTTCTGTGGCAAAGGGCAGCGCCGTGTTGTAGCCCCAGGAAAAGCCGCCGGCAAACTCCATCGGCGGCATCAGTTGGACCGCATTGATGCCCAGTTTTTGTAGATAAGGGAGTTTTTCGATGGCAGAATGAAAATCTCCTGGTGTACCGCCTGGCTCATCATGAAAAGTGCCGAGGTGCATTTCGTATATAACAAGCTCGTTCCAGGGTGCAATCTGAAATGTTTCATCGTTGCCCCAATCAAAGTCAGGATTGTGAATAACACTATTTCCAACAGAATTGGTTACCTCTCTGGCGTATGGGTCCAGGCGAGACAGTTTCATTTCACCATGAACGATGACATATTTGTATTCGTCTCCGGGTTTGGCACTCGGTACGTTGGCTGCCCAATACCCATCTTCTTCATGTTGGAGGGGTACGCCCGTTTCATCCCAATCATTAAAAGTCCCGATCACGCTTACCTTGTCGGCGTTGGGTGCCCACACCCGAAACGTCGTTCCATCGGCGTGCGGCACAGCCCCCATGCCCGGTAGTCGTTCACGCTTCGTTTTACTTTTCATCGTCTTTCTTTCCTTTTGATTTTTCTTGGTGACCGTCCAAAATTAAGTTAGGTAAATTGAGCGGTTAGGTTAGACACATGCGGCTCGCTAAAACGTCCATTATGATTAGCCGCTTACTTCGCTCTAGATTTGCTCAGCAGTAACTTCCGGTAGATAGTCCGCGATCACGTCGTCGGGGGTCATGCGGATAAATGTAGACAGCCCTACCATAAGCAGGCCAAAATCGTCCAGCTGGCCAATCAGCGGCAAAAAGCCAGGAATCAGATCCAGCGGGGAGAGCAGATACAGGGCAACAACGACGGGAATAACTTTGAGATAGAAAGGAACTCGGCCGTCTTTCATCAGTTGACCAACGAGCGAAATTTGTCCCCACATCTTTTTCCAATAACTTGGATTGAATACACTGGGGAAATATTTGAGAGCTGATAGCATATTTTGATTTTCTCCTATATAAAAGTTACCAAAAGGGAGGCGCACTTTAGAGAATGCGCCCCACCTTCTTACCATACGCTATCAGGGGAAAAGCCTCCATATATCGGGAACTAGGACGGGGATATAGTCAGGTTATAGATGTGGGGAAGTCAAAGTGCTAGGTAGGGGAAGAGCCAAATTCAAGAAGCTCGCGCCAATCGAGGTGAAAGATTGGTTTTTGCGTATCTGTGCGGATGGAAATTCCGCGCTTTTTCGCCTCCATTGCTTCTTCATAAACGCTAAGTAATCGCTTGGCTTGCTTTTTTTGGTCAAAATCAGCCGCCTTGTGTACGGCAGCAGCGGCCAACTTTTGGCGCAAGCCTTCGTCGTCCAGGGCTTGCTTCAAGGCTGCAGACATGGCCGCGCTATCATTTGGCGTGAGCAAGCCTTCAACGCCGTGGCTGACGGCATCGGACGTACCCGTGGCGTCGACGGCAACGATGGGCAGACCTGCGGCCATCGCTTCCAGCGTCACCAAACCTTGTGTTTCCGTAACAGAGGCAAAGCAGAAGAGATCAGCCGCTTTTAAATAGGTGGGGACAGCGCTGAAGGGAACATTGCCGACTAAGTTAACCCGATCGGCGATGCCCAATTCCGCCGCCAACGCTTCTAAGCCTTCCCGCTCTTCCCCCTCGCCCAGGATCACCAATCTTACGTCCTCTCGCTGCTGAAGAATTGGCTGAACGGCCGTTATCAACGTCTCAAAATTCTTTTCCTTGGCCAACCGCCCAATCGAGATGAGCACCTTGTCCTCGCCCCAGCCCAACTCCTGACGGATGTTGCCGGCATCGGCCTGCTGGTATAGCGCTACGTCTATGCCGGTTGGAACGGCCGTAATACCCTCTGTCACCCCGTATGTTTCAGCCAACATGGCTTTAATGCTCTCGCTGGGCACAACAATATGCTGGCACTGGCTCATATAATCCCCAATCCAGCGCTCAATCACCTGCTTGGCCAATCCTTGCGGAAGGGCAAAGGCGTAGTGGCTATATTCCCGGTACCGCGTATGGTGGGTAAAAATCAGCGGCACGTCCAGCTCTTCCGCTTTTCGGGCAGCAACCTGCCCCAACAGCGCCGGATGATGCGCGTGAATGACATCAAGCTTTAACGAAGGCAGCAGCGTATCCACAAAACCAGAGACTGGAATGGTTAGCGGATACTCCTGCAGCGGCAGCTGCAATGCAGGATAGCGAAAAATAAAAGGCTCTTTATCTTTGTACGCTTTATTTGCCTGGGCAAAGACAAAAACATTGTGGCCGAGGTCTGAAAGCGCCTGGCGGAAAGTGCTAACAGACCGAACGACGCCACTGGTCACAGGATGATATGTATTCGTAAAATGGGCAATATGCATGATAAAAATCCTTTTTTGCACTTAAGATTGATTGTGGGAAACAGATGTCAAAGCGATTCAAACAGCGCCTGTTTAACCAGTTCCTACCCGTTGGTCAAAGAGGTCGAACGCGTGGATGACCATGCTGGCATTCCAGGTGAGTGGAGCTTCCGATGTGTAGAGGGGGGCAGAAAGAAAACGGCCGTTTTTGCCATACACTTCATGCACCACACCATCCCGCACAATCACGGTACTGATTCGATTGATGAGCGTTTCCGCCTCAGCCAGACGCCCCATTTTGACCAGGGCGATGACGTGCCAGCCGCCTAACCACAGCCACGCCGCATGCGTATGATACTCCGGAATCCCAGCAATCCGATTCTCCATCGCCACATCCCGTGACCGATACGGCAGGCTTACAACCTGTGTCGGCACAGGATCAGCCATATGCAGTTGCGCCATGGTATCCAGGATTGCCTGAGCCTGCGTTGCATTGGCCAGGCCCCACACAATCGCCAGGGCATTGCCACTGCTGCTTAAACTGTGAAATCGGTCGCTGGTAATAAAATAGCCAAGATCCTCACGCCAAAAGTGAGTTTGAATATTGGCACCAAGCTCATTTACCTTACGCTGCCACGCTTCCTGCTGCAATGGTTCTTCACAAAGGTGCGACGCCTCGGCCATGCTGGACAGTGCCTTCCAATACAGCACATTTGTATACAGGATACGACCCGTTCGGGCGATGCTGTCTGCCCAATCGGTATATGCTCCCTGATGCAAAAGGCCGTCTTCACCCTTGGCATAATCTTCCAACCATTGAACGGCACGGCACAACCCATTCCAGTGCCGCCTGAGAAATGCATGATCTTCTGTTGCCTGCACATAATAAAGCGCGGCAATCACCAGGAGGCAGTTGCCATCCAGCGAAACCGTACGGTGAGCGGTCTGATATTTTGGACGAAGTGGCTTCTCAATCGGCTGCTGCCGCTTGAACAAAGAATGCAAATAGCGCTCCAGAACATTCGTGGAATGAAGCTTCACAGGAAACTGCCCAGAATCCTTTTGGTACAGCAAAAACGCCTCCAGACACTCTCGCACAACTTTCTGCTCACCTAAGGAAAGTAGGCCAAAGGTGGCAAAGCCAAAATCCCGGGCCCAGGGTTCACGAAAATTCCGCACGCCGGCACATAGAACAAGCTTTTCCTCCCCGTTCAGGAGTTTTCGCGGTTCGATGCAGTGCCTTACATTAGAGGCTGCGATGGCCAGGGCCTGTGCCTTCATCTCTTCCTGTGTCGTCGCCTCTGAAAAGGTGTGCTGCCAGACAAACCTGGGCTGCCGCAGCAGACGAGGTAAACTCCACAGCATTTCCCAAAACAGTTTGCTGATGCTATGAACTACTGCGAAAATATTTGTTTTTTTGCTTGAAGAGTGTTCTAAAGAAGATGGTGTCGTTTTTTGTGTCATTGAGTTCTACTGTTCCAAAAATCGGTAAAAACGCGCCAGCTCGCGGCCAAGAAAGCCAGGACAAGCACTGTGTAAGCATGAAATTGTTGAACCCATGCCTCTGCCTTTTGCCAGGCTGGCGACGGTTCGCGATTAGCCGGAATCACGGGATTTGTCTGGCGTAAAATGCTGCGTCGCTCACCAACCGTTTGCAGCCGATCTTTGCGCTCGTCATCGATCGTGACCTGGGCCGCAGAAGGCTCGGCACGCAGTTCGCCTCTAGCCAGGGGCGTTAGGCCAATGGCATTTTCATCCGCCACGATGCGTGATCCGTACTTATTGGCATAAACCTGGGTAAACTCTGCGCCCAAAAACAGGATTTGTGCCGAATAATAGACCCACAATAGAAGGACAATGAGCGAGCCAGCGGCGCCATAGGTTGAACCCGGCGCGCTGTTGCCCAAGTAAAGGCCAATTGCCCATTTACCTACTGTAAAAAGGAAAGCTGTCACTAAGGCCCCGACCCAAACATCACGCCAGGCGACCCTGACATCCGGAACTACTTTAAAGATCAAGGCAAAAAGTATAGTGATAATGCCAAATGAAACAACAAAGTTGATGAGTTGGGCCAATATTAGCAGACTAGGCAATGCGTTGGTCACAAATTCGTTGAATGCAGCCAGAACGGTGCTGACCATCAGCGACACCATGAGCAGAAAGCCAACGCCAAGAACCATCGTAAATGAAAAGAAGCGATCTTTAATGGTGCCTAATATGCCGCGACCTGGCTTTGGCTTTACCTCCCAAATGGTGTTTAGGGCACCATGGAGTTGTCCAAATACGCCAGAGGCGCCAAGGATCAAGGTGACCACACTGAGGATCGCCGCCACAGAGCCTTCGTCTGACTCACTGGCATTGTCCAAAATGACCTCAATGGCTTCTGCGCCGGTGCTGCCGACAAGGCCAGCTATTTGGTTGATGATTTGCTGTTGTACGGCCGTTCGATCAAAGATCTGCGCCGCAATTGCAATGACAATAATAAGCAATGGGGGAATTGAAAAAATGGTGTAGTAAGCCAGCGCAGCCGCCAAACGGGAGGCATTGTCTTCGCTCCATTCGGAAAAGGATTGGGTGATAAGAAACTTTATTTTTTCAAAATACATGGCAGATATTGTGGATCCTTTGCAAATTGAGTCAGTCAAGTTCAGCAACGCAGTTTCAAGATACTGTACAAATCGTGCCTCTTCAATATATCCAGGTATACGGCCGTACATAGTGAAGGCATACAGTCACCTTCCTTCGCTTTTCATCATCGACTCCGTGCGATCCACCTGGCCTAAGGCTATAATTTGTTTATGAAAACACCACCTCAACCACAGCAAACGGCCGATATTTTAATCGTAGGCGCAGGCTTGGCGGGCTTAATGGCGGCCAATGCGCTGCAAGCTGCCGGACATAGCGTCCTGGTAGTAGAAAAGGGGCGTGGCCTTGGCGGGCGCCTGGCAACCTGGCGGTTGGGGCCAGGGCGTGGCGACTATGGCGCGCAGTTTTTTACCGTCCGCACGCCGCAATTTATGGCCATGGTGGAAGCCTGGCAGAAGGCCGGGCTGGTATTCGAATGGGCCCGAGGTTGGGCCACTGACCCTGCTGAAGTTGGCCAGGATGAAGGGTTTTCCCGCTATGCGGTGCACGGCGGCATGACGGCCGTTGCCAAACAGCTGGCCCAACCATTAAGCATCCACACCCAAACCAGACTGGTAACAATTCAAGCAAATGAGAACGGCTGGGACGCCTTGGCGGAGAACGGCCGTACCTACCAAAGCCGCGCCCTGCTGCTCACCCCACCCGTGCCGCAGTCGCTGGCGCTGCTGAATGCCGGGGACGTGTTGTTGAGTGCGGCGGATCGCATCGCGTTGGAAAAACTTTCCTACGCACCCTGTCTTTCCGGGCTCTTTTGGGTCGAAGGGGACGTTTCTCTGCCGGTACCGGGGGCCGTGCAGCAGCCCGATCAGCCCATCAGCTGGATTGCCGACAACCGACAAAAAGGAATATCACCTGAGGCGACTATCATTACGGCGCACGCCAATCCGACAATGAGCCAGCTGTGGTATGAAGCACCAGAAGGCGAATTAATGGGGTTGTTTAACCAGGCATTACGGCCGTATCTTGGCAAAAATAGCACCATCAATGCCCGCCACATTCACCGCTGGCGCTACGCGCTCCCCCTGATAACCCATCCGGAACGCACCTTGTTGGCCGAGGGAGTGCCCCCCATGGCCTTTGCCGGAGATGCCTTCAACGGACCGCGCATTGAAGGGGCTGCGCTTTCTGGCGTCGCCGCGGCCGAAATGCTAGCGAACCTGATTCAGACTGAGTAGCTTGCTTCGTTACCCTTGGTCTTCAAAATGGTCGTCGTCGTGGCCGAATAGCGGTGGATTGGCAAAATAGCTAAGCAGGTATTGCTTGAGAAACAGTTCCTGCTGTGGATCGTCAATTTCCAACAGCAGATATTGAGCCCATTCGGGAAATCGGGATGTGTCGATGTCACCATTTTCCAGCTTGTCGAGGTAGCTCCAATCGACGGCCGTATTCTCACTTGGATTCGCCTCCACCCCGACCAGCACACCCTCCACCTTGGCAATTAGCTCTGCACGTACAGGTGACGGCAGCTCAAAATCGGCAGGCAGCTTGTCCAAATTTGGGGGAACATGGTCACTAGGTATACCAGATTCCGCCAGATCTTCAGCGCGGTCAGGGGCTACCGGAGCCATCATTTGACGATAGCGACGGCCATGTTCTGTGGTCCGCGGCGGAATCCAGGGAATTCGGTCTTGGTAATCTCGCCACCACCGAACCTCTGCCCACAGGCGAAGACCATCCTCCGAGCTAGGGAATCTTGCCAACAGCATCTCTAACACATCAACCGATTCTGCAAAATACGCCTGATCCGCATACAGTCGGGCGACCCACAGCATCGTTTCCGCTGGCATCGTCGTTCGCTTAAACGCTTCCAGAAAAATAGACCAGGCAATCTCGCTGCCGCGTGACTGTCCCAGTAAATAATCCTGCCGCAACTGTCCGCGCCCTTCCTCGAGCATGTCGCGTACATCGTCCGAGAGTATCTCACTGTCCAAACTGGTATCACCCAGCCGCCCTCGATCTCCTTGCCATCGACTGGTGTAACGAAACGAATGCGCCAAACGTCGACGCTGCTGCCAGGGGCGATCATCCCACTCATCGACATGACGACCAATCGCCTTTCGGTTATCGCGAATAAGCCACGGATCGCTAAACGCTTCCAGCACCAATTCGGCCGCCTCGTTCAGCGCTGGAAAAAGTGCCAACGCTTCAAAGCAGAGGGCCGCCGCTTCTAATTGAGAATAGTCCTCTTCTTGCAGTAAGGTGCGCGCCTGCGTCAGCAAACGCGAAACATTGTCTGGATATTGTTCGACCATTTTGAATCTCCACGAGAAAGTAACTGTCTGCGATTATAACAGGGATCGGCTAGAATAAAATCAGGCAATCAGGAGGCTGCTCTATGGACGACATTATGGCGTTGCCCTTTGTGAAGGGGCTGGATCTATGCGAACAATTTTTTCAGGAAGCGATACGGCCGCTTCTTAAACAGCACTTCCCCACGCTGCGTTATGCCGCCGGGCGGCTGGGCGGAGGCTCAGATGTCCTGGGCTTCGACACGCCCCAATCTCGCGACCACGATTGGGGGCCACGCGGCACACTCTTTTTGGCAGATGCAGACTTTGACACCTACGCGCCGGCCATTGATGGCATGCTGCGTACGGAATTGCCGGTAACCTTTCGCGGTTATCCCACCCATTATGGTCGGCATCCCGATGGCACGCTCAATCTGGAATTTATTGAAATGCCACCACTGAACCATATGGTCAGGATTAGCACGGTGGCTCGCTTTGCCCAGCATTATTTATCCCTAGACTTAAACCAACCAGTGGAACCAATCCGTTGGTTGCAGCTGCCCTCTCAATTACTGGCCACGATAAGATACGGCCGTCTCTTCCATGATACGCTGGGAGAAATGACAAAACTACGGCAGAAGCTACACTTTTACCCGCATGATACCTGGCTTTACCTGTTGGCTGGGCAATGGACACGCTTAGGCCAGGAAGCGGTGTTTGTGGGCCGCACAGGTGATGTCGGGGATGATTTGGGTTCACGTATCGTCGCCTCCCGGCAAGTACGAGACATCATGCGGCTCGCCTTCCTAATGGAGAAAATGTACGCGCCCTACATTAAGTGGTTTGGCTCCGGCTTTGCTAAATTACAGTGCGCCCCTGACCTTATGCCGATTTTTGAGCAAGTATGGCAGGCTGAAAGCTGGCAGCCACGGGAAGCGGCCCTCAATAAAGCATATATTTACCTGGCACGCTGGCACAATGATCGAAAGATAACGGAGCCAGGGCCTACAAATGTGGACTACTTTCATGAACGGCCGTATCGCGTCATCAACTGCGACTTCTTCAGCGACGCCCTGTACGACCAAATTCAAGACCCGATAGTAAGAGCGCTACCACGTGGGTTGGGCAACATTGATCAACTTTCCGACAGCACAGACATCCTCTCCAACTCCCGAAGACATGACGCCATCGCAGGCTTTTTCAAACCGATTGAATGACACAAAGGCAAGACCGCTGCCTAACAATTAGCGCCCCCGCGAACGCCTCTTCTTATTTTCGCAATTATGGCTTAGCCAGATCACCCTCGAATTTATGAGCAAAACATAAACAAAACATGTACAAGTCTTGTACAATTACAGAACTACGCCATAATCATGGACAAGAGGCGAACAAAATCGCCCATGACTTTCAGAGTCAAGCGCGGCAATTGTGCGCACAAACGCCGACAAGATTTAGTACTTACCTATTTAATGTTGGACACCATTGCAAATAACATCAATGTGTTCACCAAACGGAGTAGAAGCACATCATGAAAAACCTAAAAGCGTTAATTGTTCTACTTATCTTTGCCCTTTTTCTAGCAGCCTGTGGCGCTAGTGAAGAGGTTGCAACCGCAACACCGCAACCTGAACCCACACCAACTGAAGAAATGATGGAAGAAGAGATGGAGATGGGATCCATCGTTGATATTGCCGTGGCAGACGGCCGTTTCACCACTCTGGTGGCGGCACTTGGTGCCGCTGGCCTGGTCGATACATTGTCTGGTGAAGGCGCCTTCACCGTCTTTGCCCCCACCGATGACGCCTTTGCCACCCTGCCAGAAGGCACCGTCGATACTCTTTTGGAAGATCCGGAAGGCGCGCTCACCGACATCCTGCTCTACCACGTCGTTGATGGCGTTGTCCCAGCTGAAACCGTTGTCACTCTGGACTCTGCAACGACCCTGGGTGGCGAAGATATCTCCATCACTGTAACCGATGGAAACGTCTTCCTGAATGACACCGTCCAGGTCATCATTACCGATATTGAAGCTTCCAATGGTGTGATTCATGTCATTGACGCAGTTCTGCTGCCGCCAAGCATGACGGCCGAAGCGTTGCCATCCATTGCTGAAATTGCCGTGGCAGATGGCCGTTTCACCACCCTGGTGGCGGCACTCGACGCCGCTGGCCTGGTTGACACAC
>CBDUOF010000018.1:0-27625 GCA_965368765.1 uncultured Anaerolineae bacterium
TTGCCCACATCCATCAACAAATCTACCCGACCCAGGCCAGCACAATCAATTGCCCTATACGCTTGGACAGCCAAACGGCGCACCTCGTCACTTTGTGCCTCGGTTAAATCAGCCGGAATTACCAGCTCCGAATCATCGCTCACATACTTGGCGACGTAATCATAAAAATCGCGCCGGGGGCGCACTTCGCCCACCACGCTGGCGACGGGTGCTTCATTGCCCAGAACCGCTACTTCCAGCTCGCGAACCGTGACCCCTTGCTCAACGACGATGCGCCGATCGTAGCTGGCAGCCTCATCCAGTCCGCCCTGCAATTCGGCACGATTGTTACATTTGCAGATGCCCACGCTGGAGCCAAGGTTGGCCGGTTTTGTGAAGACCGGGTAGACCAGAATCGCCTCGATTTCAGCCAGGACCTCATGCGGACGGCTGCGCCAACCATGACTTTGTACCAGCTGCCAGGGCAGTACTGGCAGTCCGCTGGCCATCATCACATGTTTAAAGATGGCCTTGTCCATGCCCACGGCCGAACCCACCACGCCGGCCCCGACATAGGGCAGATTTGCCAGCTCTAGCAAACCCTGCACGGTGCCATCTTCACCATACGGGCCGTGCAGCACTGGAAAAATGACGTCAAGTTGGGAAACGGCCGTTAATCCCGCGTTTTCATCCTCATTTAGCTGCATCAACCCAATAGACTTTGGGTCTGGCAACAGGGTGGCCCGGTGGCTGGCACCACTGCCGCCGGTCAATGCACCCATCACATCACCAGATATCCAACGGCCGTTCTTATCAATGCCAATGGGGATGACGTGATACTTTTCCGGGTTCAGGGCGCGCATGACCGACTGTGCCGACTTGAGCGACACTTCATGTTCGCCCGACCGACCACCGAAAATAACACCGACCCTTAACTTTTGTTTCCCGTTTTTGTTCATAATAATCATGAATTGTGAACTCTGAATTGTGAACGGCAGCGTTAACCATCTCCAATCAATTATTCACAGTTACTCAAAGTCCCAATCACCTACTAACTCAACTTCAAGATCAAGCTCAACGCCAAACTTTTCTCGGACGCTGTTCCACGCCTCAGCAATGAGGGCACGAATATCTTCAGCCGTGGCATCCCCTTCGTTGACAAAAAAGTTGGCGTGCTTTTCAGAAATGTGGGCACCGCCGACGCGAAACCCTTTTAACCCGGCTGCTTCAATTAGATAGCCAGCGTAATAATTCTCTGGGTTCTTAAACATAGATCCGACGGTTGCCCCGCCAGGCTGGGTTTGCTTGCGGTGCGCCGTAAAGCCATCGGCGCGCGCCATCAGCACATCCACCGGTTCTGGCGTTAGCTCTAGTTCTGCGCTGAGCACGACGCGGCGGGAAAGTTCACGCCCTTGTTCTTGTTTCAGAATGCTGGTGCGATAATCATAGTTCATCTCGGAGTTGCTATAGATGCGCTGGCCCCGCCCTGGTTCCCAGATGACGGCGGCGCGCAAATTGCTGTCCATATCGGCCCCATGCGCTCCTGAGTTGCCTACCACAGCGCCACCCACAGTGCCCGGCACGCCGATGGCCCATTCCAGGCCACCCAATCCTTTGCCAATGCACTGCCGCGCCAGCGAAGAGAGGTTCATTCCGGACGCCACGGTGCAAACAACGCTGGCCCCAGTATGCCGAAAGTTGATGGTACGGGCCTTGTTCATAATAACCAGGCCGCTGATGCCATAGGCTGAAACGAGAATGTTGGAGCCACCGCCAAGCAGCGTATAGGGCACTCTTTTGTTATAGGCGATGGTAACGGCCGTTTCTAGCTCTGCTGCTGAGGCAACGGTTAAAAAAAGCTGGGCCGGCCCGCCTACCCGCGCCGACGTGTATCGCGCCAGCGGTTCATCCAGCTTTAACCGCTGGCCAAATGCTGCCTGAAATTCCTGTACGGCCGATTCCCGAATTGAGGTTCTCACGTTCATGCATCACTCCACAATTGAATGCCTGCTAAAATTTGCTGCGCCACTTTGTTACCATCCCCCGCGCCCAACGTCAACACCACGTCATGTGGACGCACCCGATCTAAAATGTATTGTGCCGCATCTTCCAAGTTAGGAATATGAATGGCTGCCGGATGGTTCATCGCCTCCAGCACAACGGCCGTATCCACGCCCAACGTATCTTTTTCCCGGCTATGATAAATATCCAGAGCCACAACCCGATCTGCTTCTGTAAAACAAGTGGCAAATTTGTCTAGCAGCAGCTTGGTTCGGCTAAAGGTATGTGGCTGCCACACGGCCCAGATGCGTCGCCCCGGATAGCGCTGCCGGGCAGCCTTCAACGTGACGGCAATCTCGGTAGGATGGTGAGCATAATCATCAATAATGGTCACGCTGGCGACCTCCCCGATGAGCTCAAAACGACGATTGACGCCGCTAAAACTGCCCAATGCTGCCCGAATTACGTTGAAGTCAACGCCCAGGTCGGTTGCCACAATGATCGCTGCCAGAGCGTTAAGGACGTTATGGTCCCCCGGCACGCGCAGCCGGGCCAATCCTATCATTTGACCCTCTGTCTCAACCAAAAAGTCAGTGCCGCCCAGCTGATTGGGTCGTAAATCAAGCGCAAGAAAGTCGGCGATGGGCTGATCGCCTTCGGTAACGCCCAGCGCGTATGTGCTCGTTTCGACCCCGGGCAGGTCCAGTTTTTGCAGCAAGACGGCTGTTTCTGGGTCGGTGGCGCAGGCTACCAGATGCCCGCCCTCTGGCAACAGTTTGGCAAACTGCTCGAAGGCATCCCGGTACGCTTCTTCGCTGGGAAAAATATCTGGATGATCGTGTTCCATATTGCCGATGATGGCCACCTCTGGCCGGAGCCCGAGGAACATATGGTCATATTCATCGGCTTCCACCACAAAATAGTCGCCTTCGCCAAAACGGCCGTTGCTGCCCAATGAAGGCAAGACCCCGCCAACAATAACCGTGGGATCCAGTTCTGCTTCCATTAAGATATGAGCCAACATGCCCGTGGTGGTCGTCTTGCCATGCGTCCCGGCGACGGCAATGCCAATGCGATCTTTCATCAGGTGACCCAAAAAGTCTGACCGTTTCATCACCGGGATATTGGCGGCACGGGCGGCCTGAAGTTCTGGGTTTTCCTCTGGAATGGCGGAAGAGATGACAATGAGGTCGGCTCCGGTTATGTGGGCAGCGTTGTGGCCCAGGTGAATTGTGGCACCGTCGGCCTGCAAAGCGGCCGTTGCTTCATTAGCCTGCTGGTCCGAGCCAGAAACCACAAATCCACGCCCCAGCAGCACCCGGGCAATCGCAGAGATTCCCGATCCGCCAATACCGATCAGATGAATATGCATATTCGGTTGTAACGAAAACGGTTTATCGCTCATCTCTTCAAAAATATCCTGAATCACGCGTTCCTCTTTTTGCTGTATCTTCGTGATCCTCTATGCTTTCCCAAGGTTTCCATTGGAATGAGTCTCATAACTTGAAAGTGCTCTGCTCAGGTCCTCTGAATCATCCCTTTGGCGCAGACTAGCAGTGATCTGGCCGTTGGCAATCATGCTGCCTACCAAAGTAAACAGGGATGTTTCGCCAAAAGCGCCTCAGCATGATGCTGATAGAGATTTTGTTAAATCATCACAATAATTACAAACAAAAAGACAATCACCACCAGAAATGGCAGATAAGGAGACAGCAATGGCAGCGGCAGTCGCCCCATCAATGCATCCAAACCGGCCGTAACGTCTGGCCGGGCCAAAATAGTAAAGTCAAATGGATAGGCCTCACCAATCGGCAAGCGTATCCAGTCGCCGGTGGCCTGTACCCGATACTCTAAAAATGACCAAAGCGAGCCAATAATAAGATAGCCGTTTAGCGAGCCAACAATTAATCCCAGCAGCTTGTCCTGAAAATTATCACGCACTCGCAGCCTTTCCCCAAAGCGGGAACCGGCAAAAGCGGGCCCCTGGTAACTGAAAAAGGCAATAATCAAATGCAGGATGGCTAAATAGTAAAAACGCTGCCGTTCCGGTGGAATGGTGCCTCCAGTTGGCGCAAACCCTAAGATAATGTTGCCAAACTGATTGATAGCAAATAAGGAAAGGATTAACCCGGAGGTTGCAATTACCTCGCGGGTCCAGCCGCGCAGCGATCCAATGATGGCAAAAAACAGAATCATTAACCAAAAAAGTGTTCCCAAACTCAACATGGTCTCACTCCTATATCTGTAAACCTCCCACAGGTCGTGTGAAGACCCATCGCTTGGGAGTAAAGCTGCGGGAGGGTGTATTTCATAACGCCTCCCTGTTTCCACTGGCCACGCTGGTGATCATTGCTGCCAAGTTTTCTGCCCCGTTGGGAATGTCTAGTGCGCGGGCGGCGTGGCTCATTTGGTCCAATGTATCGGGGTTTGCCAATAAATTTTGAATGGTTGGCAGCAGTTTTTCCTCTAATGTATCGTCGGTTAGCTGAACGGCCGTTCCTCGTTCCGTCAAATAATCAGCATTCACCTTCTGATAGCGCCACGCCCAGGCCAGCGGTACTAAAATCGAGGGGAGGCCAAAGGCAGGGCTTTCGCCCATCATGCTGGCTCCAGCGCGGGCCACAACCAAATCAGCGGCGCGAAAAGCGTGCCCCATCTCTTTATGAAGGTAGGGATACGGCCGATAAAAAGCCCGAAGCGCCGGCGGCAAAGTTTTGGCGCTGGCTTCCACCTCAGGCCAGGTAAAGACACCGCTAATATGAATAATCTGCACGGTCTCCAGCAACGTTGGCAAAATCTTGATCAGGGCGCGATTAATGGCCTGTGCACCGCGACTGCCGCCAAAAACCATCAGGGTAGGGCGGTCGGGCTGTAATTGGAAGGTGGCCAATGCCGCTTCGCGGCTCAGTTCCGCTGCAGCACGCAGCTCCGGGCGTACCGGGTACCCGGTAATGACCAGCTTGTCGGCAGGCACGTACGCGGCCGAGCCATCTGTGGTGGCGGCTACTTTTTCGGCGTAGCGCAGTGAAAACTGGATCGATTGCCCTGGTTCTACATCTGGCAAATAGATGGTGATTGGCACGCCCAGCCAGCGGCACGCCAGCGTGAAAGGAAACGCCATATAGCCTCCGGTCATAAACATCACGTCGGGGCGGAACTGGCGTACAAGCCGGCGTGCCTTGACCACACTAGCCAGGAGCTTGCTGCCGTTGATTACCTTGCGATGCAGCGGCACGCCTGCTATGGCCCCACCTACGATGGTTTCTAGCCGTATGCCAGCTTTAGGGACTAATGTTTGTTCCATTTCACCTTTTGTGCCTACCCACAAAATATTCTCGGTAGGTAATCCTTTGTCACGCAGCGTGCTGACGGCTGCCAAAGCAGGATAAATGCCGCCGCCTGTGCCGCCTGCGCAAATGAGTACGCGCATCGTTTAGAACCTGTCTGTGGCAGACGGCCGTTTGCCACGACGAGTTTTGCTGGTGTGTCGCCGTCGCTCACCGGCATCACTGGTTTGCGGCCGTTTTTGCAGCGCCGAATCACGCGAGATATTGAGCAAGATTCCGGCACCGACCATGGAGATGGCTAACGACGTGCCGCCATAGCTCATAAATGGCAACGGAATGCCAGTAAAAGGAATAACGGCCGTAATCACCGCGATATTGATAAATGCCTGGTACACAATCCAACAGGTAATGCCCAACGCCAGCAAAAACCCGAAATTGTCACGGGCGCGAACGGCCGTACGCAATCCACGCCACACTAGCATTCCCAGCAGTGCCACCACAAGCAGCGTGCCTGCCAGCCCCAACTCTTCACCTAAAATGGCAAAAACACCATCCGTGTGAGCAAAGGGGAGCGGGCCAAACTTCTGAGTGCTTTCGCCCAGGCCTACGCCAAAAAAGCCACCGCGCCCCAAGGCAATTAACGATTGCTGGACGTGCCAGCTGGCCTGGTTCGGGTCAGACAAAGCCGTGGTGTAAGCATCAACCCGAGCGGCTGCATGGGGCAGCGTGTTGATCAAAATAAAGAAAACCGTACCACCAAGCAAGCCCGCGAAGGCGAACTGTCGCCAATCTGCGCCAGCGACAAAGAAGAGCGTGAAGCTGACCATGACGATTAGCCCCGCTGTACTTAAATCAGGTTGACGCACGATAAGCGCCGTCACCACGCCAACGATTACCGAAAATGGCAGCAGCCCGTACGTCAACAGCTTGATGCGATCTCCCTTGCTAGAAAGCCAATGGGCGATGTAAATAATCATTGCCAGCTTGGCAATTTCTGATGGCTGATAAGAATCGTTATACAGGCCGCGCTGAGCACCAAGGGCAGAAATGTTGCTGAAGAAGAGAACAAACAACAGCCCCAACAGCGTGAGCCCTAAAAATGGAACGGAGAAGCGGCGCAAGATGTGGTAATCGAACTGCATGACAGCGACGATCCCTAAAAAACCAAGGCCCAACGCCAGGAACTGCCGCCGAAAGTAATATGTAGCGTCGCTCTGGAAGCGCAGGCCGTAGTCGAAGGTCGTGCTGTAGACCATGAGCATGCCCAGCACAAGCAGCCCTGCGATGGTCAGCAGCAGCCAGTAGTCGAACCTGAACCGCAGAACCGGGTTCACGCGATTGCTTCTTTTGCGGACGATGTTTACTGTTGTCATAGTTGAATCCTATCGGATTGCAATTGAGGAATCACTTAGTTACCTAGTGACTCGATTCCTTGTCACAAATCTCGTTTTACTTACCACTTACAACTCATTCACAAGCTGCCGAAATAGCTCTCCACGTTCTACAAAATCATAAAACGCATCGTAGCTGGTGCCACCAGGGGAAAGCAGAACGACATCGCCAGAAACGGCCGTTTCTGCTGCCAATTCCACCGCTTCTTCGATGGTCTTTACCTGACTGTAGTTGGGATGCTGGTTGTCGGCCAATTTCTCCGCCAGCATGTCGGCTAGATCACCAAACAAGATGACTGATTTCACCCGTTTGGCCACCGTTTTTGCCCAGACATCCCAGGCCATATCCTTGTCGCGGCCACCAGCGAGCAAAATAATCGGCTCGCTAAAGGCGTCCAGGGCGGCGAGCGCGCGTTCTGGCGCGGTGGCGATGGAGTCGTTGATCCACTGCACGCCGCGTCTAGTACGCACCAGCTCTAGCCGATGCTCGACGCCGCCAAAGGTACGAATCGCATGTGCGATTGCCTCGACGGGAATTCCAGCAGAATCCGCCAGGGTGGTGGCGGCTAGGACGTTAAGCAAATTATGCCGACCACGCAGCTGTACGTCATCCACGCGACAGACCGTTTTTTCTTTGCCGTTGCGGATGAGAATACGGCCGTCTCGCACAAAGGCGCCTTCTGTCACCTCATTGGCCAGGCTAAACAGCCGGAGCTGCCCTGGCACAATTGCACTCAGGGCCAGTGACCCCGGATCATCGGCGCACAGTACAGAAATATCTGCGGCCGTTTGATGACGCAATATATTGGCTTTGGCGTTGGTGTAGGCCTTCATTGTCTTGTGCCTGTCCAGATGATTGGGCGTGATGTTTAGCACGGCGGCAATGTGCGGGCTGCGATCCCATATTTCTAGCTGAAAGCTGGACAGCTCCTGGACGACGACGTCGTCGGCAGCCATCTTGTGCAAATCAGCAATAAGTGGCTGGCCAATATTGCCGCCAACCCAGGTGCGCCGTCCGGCGACCTGCCCCATCACACCCGTTAGGGCGGTGGTGGTGGTTTTGCCCGCTGAGCCAGTGATGCCAATGACGGCCGTTGGCGCCCGCTTGCTAAATTCCAAAGAATCATTGGTAATTGGCAGCCCTTTAGCCTGTGCCGCCTTCACCAGCGGTGCCTCCAGCGGCACGCCGCCGCTAACGGCTACAATGTCTGCTTGTTCTATAAGATCCATAGGATGTTCTCCTAACACATACCGAATATTCAGGTCACTTAATTCGTCCAACATATCCTGCAGTTTTTCTGGTGAACGCATATCACTAATCGTGACCTTAGCGCCAACGCCAGCGGCAAATCGGGCCATGGCCTTGCCTTGTCGAGCAAGACCGAGAATAAGTAATCGTTTGCCTGCTAGATCGTCCATTTTGGTAATCGGTTACCTGTTTTATCGATAACGTCTCACTGATAACCGTTCACTAAAGCTGCGCCAGAGCAATGCCAATCATGGCGCTCAACATGCCAATGAGCCACCAGCGCTGCACAATTTGCGTTTCGCTCCAGCCGATGGCTTCGAAATGATGGTGCAGCGGCGCTATTTTGAATAACCGCTTGCCGCCCGTGGCCTTAAAATAAAGCACCTGTATGGTGCTGGAAAGCATCGTGGCAATAGGGACGATGGCGATGATGGGCAAAATGAGCCATTGATTGGTCATCAGGGCCACGACGCCCAGTGCGCCGCCCAACGCTTGTGAGCCTACGTCCCCCATAAACATTTGAGCAGGGTGGGCATTGAACCACAAAAAAGCAAAGCAGGCCCCGACGGTGATAAAGCAAAATACGACCAAAAACTGCTGGTCGCGCAGCAGCGCGATGATGCCGTAAGCGGCAAACGCGGTAGCGGCAATGATGCCTGCCAACCCATCTAATCCATCCGTAATGTTTACGGCGTTTGCGGTACCGGTGATGATGATGATGGCCATGGGTACGTAAAAGATGCCAATGTCTAGCAGCGGCTCGATGGTAGGGACAGCCACCCAGCCATGCCCATCGTTGACTACCCAATAAAGCAGGGCCGTTGCGACCAGCGCAATGCCCAATTGAAACCAAATCTTGACGCGTGCCCGCATTCCTTCACCAGGCCGCAGCCGAAAGCCCTGATAGTCATCGATACCACCTAAAATGGCGTAGGCAATCATCACGCCCAGGGGAATAATCACACTTTCTGCAACTTCTAGCTCCTGCACAATTTGCACAATATTGACCAAAATGCTGATTATCAGCACCCAGGCCACGATGAGAATGCCGCCCATCGACGGTGTCCCCATCTTGACCATGTGCGTTTGGGGGCCATCGATGCGAATTTGCTTGCCCATTTTCAGGCGGCGCATCAGTTCAACCAGCGGGCTACCCCAAATGACAGCCATTAAAAAGGTGATGCCACCTAAAGTCAATGCAAAGGCCATTAGTCGTACCGTCCCAGTGCGGTAATGATTTGATCCATGCCCATGCCCAGCGACCCTTTAACCAGTACGGTATCGTGATCTTCGATAAGCGTTTCCAGCGCGGAAACGGCCGCTTCTGAATCCGCGACCATTACTACTTTGTCTTTTGGCAGGCCGCTGGCAATGGCTTCTTCGGCAATCCAGCGGGCGCGCTGTCCAACAGTGACAAGCAGCTTGGCCACTTCGGCCACGCGCCGACCAACCTGACGGTGGGCGGCTTCTTCCAGGTAGCCCAACTCCAGCATGTCGCCAAGGACGGCTACGGAACGGCCGTCTAAATCGTGCATCAAGTTGAGCGCTGCGCGCACGGAATCCGGGCTGGCGTTGTAGGTATCGTCGATAATGGTGGAATTGTTGGGGCCAGGAACAGTTACGAGGCGCAGTTGAACGGCCGTATTGCGCAAACCATGCCCAATTTCATCCCAGGTGAGTCCTTCCACCAGCCCCACGGCGACTGCACGTAGTGAAGTATGCACGCTGTGGCGGCCCAAAAGCGGCACCTGTACCACCAGTGACTCAGCCTTGTGGTGTAGGGTGAAGCGAACCCCGTCAAGCCCCATCGAGTGAATGGCGTCTGCCCAAAGATCGGCCGTTTTGTCCAGCCCGTAGGTAAAAACCTGCGCTTTCGTGTGATTGGCCATACTCATGACGCGCGCATCATCCTTGTTCAAAATAGCCACGCCATCGGCGGGTAAAGCCTCAACCAACTCTTGCTTGGCTTTTACAATGTTCTCCATGCTGCCGGCTCGTTCCAGATGGACTGCACCAACCAGCGTAACCACGCCGACTTTGGGGCTGGTCATGTCACACAGCGTGGCAATTTCGCCGATGGTGTACATGCCCATTTCCAGTACAGCTTTCTCATCAGTTGGGCGCAACTCGAACAGTGCCAGTGGCAAGCCGAGAATGCTGTTGCGGTTACCGGGTGATTTAAAGGTACGGTATCGGCTGGAGAGCATAGCGTGGGTCAGCTCTTTGGTAGATGTTTTGCCCACGCTGCCGGTTATGCCAATTACTTCCACAGGGAAGCGCGCGCGCCACGCCTTGGCGGACGTTTGCAAAGCGGCTATTGAATCTTCGACCACCAGGCAAACAGGCGTAGACGCGCTAAGGGGCGCAGTAGATGGCGCTGTGGTGCGCAAGTCAATGGTTGCGAACTCACCGGAAATCGGCCGTTCTACCAACGCCGCAATCGCTCCCTGGGCAAACGCTGCCGCAACAAACGCATGCCCGTCAACCTTGTCTCCTTTGTGGGCTACAAACAGGCTGCCGGGTGTCGCTTCACGGCTGTCCATGACCACACGCGAAACAGCCGGCATGTTGCCGGGTGTTTCGGACGTAGTTAGAGTTTGGAGGAAGTGTGCCAGTGTTAACATTTTTAGTAATTAGGTATCAAAGTGAGAGGACAATGACGTCATTGCTCTCTCATTCTTACTCTTACTGTCCTTGCCTTGCTGCCAGCACGTCGGCGCGTAGGCGAACGCTGTCTGGCGGCACGTCGAGCATAACAACCAGTTCATCGGCTAACGTAGCAAAGGCGGGAGCTGCCGTTTGTGAACCCCATGGCGCCGTTTTTGGCCGATCTAGCTTTACATAAATAATCAACTCGGGATTTTCGGCAGGCAGCCAGCCGATGAATGACCCAATGACGTCATCGGGTAAATAAATGCCATTTTCAGCAATTTGGGCGGTGCCTGTTTTGCCAGCAATGGTGTAGCCCACAATTTGGGCTGCCGCTGTTTCGCGAGCAACGGCCGTTGTGGCCATTGCCGTCACCTGGTCTGCTACCTCCGCGCTAATGGGGCGGCCCAAGATGGTGGGTTCGTGGACAAAGGTGCCCGTTTCGCCACGAATTTCCTGGACGATGTAGGGCTGCATCATTTCACCGTCGTTAGCCAGGGCCGATACGGCCGTAATCATCTGCAGCGGTGTGACGGCAATGCTTTGGCCGTATGAATTGGTCGCGATAAATGATTCTGTCCAGAGCGTATCGCCCGGTAGCGGCATTTGCCCGGCGGCTTCCGACATCAAATCCACTCCGGTGGGACGTCCAAAACCAAAGCGCTGTAAATAGTCGTAATAAACATCCGCACCCATCATCGTTGCCAGCGTGGCTGCCCCAACGTTCAAAGAGCGGGATAACAGCGTGGTCATGTCGGTCGTGCCCGGGGCACTGCGGTCCCAGTTGTATGTTTGATGTCCGCCAACTTCCAATATACCGGCATCATAATAGGTGGATTGCGGCGTGACGACGCCGGAATCAAGGGCTGCTGCCATCGTAATGAGCTTCATCACGGAGCCTGGCTCATGCTGCTGGCTAACCGCCGGATTCAGCAGCAGCTTCGGATCTGTTTCGTAAAATTGACCCGGTGAGTAACAGGGTGCGCTGGCCATGGCCAAAATCGCCCCTGTTTGCGGATTCATCACGATGATAGAGCCGCTCACTGCCTGGTACTCATCGAGGGCACGATAGAGGTGTTCTTCTACCGTGTACTGTAATGAACGGTCAATCGTAAGGATTAAATCGGCCCCTTCATGGGCAATAACGCTTTCCTGAGAGGTCAATGGGGAAATATTAACAACAGCACTGGCCGCTTCGCCCGCCAATTCACGCTGATAATAGCCTTCGACGCCGCTGCCGCCGTTGCCATCAAAGTCGACATAGCCCAATGAATGGCACAGCATATCGTCCTGGGGATAAAACCGACGGGGAAGGGGGTCAATCTGCAGTCCTTCATAGGGGAGGGCGCGTACTAAATCGGCGACTTCAGTTGAAACCCGGCCGGAGAGCAGGGCAAAAGGTTGATCAGATTGCAGGATGCCTAATATTTCGTAGCGGGATTGCTCGAGAATTGGGGCTAAGGCCGTGGCCATCAGCTCGGATTCCGTCACTAGCCTCGGAGAAACCCCAATTTGATAATCAGCTGTGTTGGCTGCCAAGACGGCCCCGTTGCGATCGTAGACGGTGCCTCGCTCGGGTCTGGCTACAACCAACACTTCATCTCCGGCACGTTCGGCCCAGTCGGGGCCTTGCACAACCTGAAACGCCACGAGCCGCCCCGTAATAATAAGGGCGGCAAAAATAAGCGCACCAACTACCATCCACATACGTCGTTTTTGGCTATTGTTCACGAGCTTCGCCTCTTATGAAATCACTAAACCGTCCGCTTAAGTAAAGCCATAGCGCTTCCCGCACGGTTGCAGCCGGTGGCGGAACGGCCGTAACAGTGGGCAATATTTCTAGCGGATCTGTTTCAATTAACCCTACCGGATAATCCGGCACAATAATGTACTCAATATCACTTGGATCTGCTTCTACAAATCCTAAACGATTAGCCTCTGACTGCAGCCTGTCCAAGGCCTGGGCAGCAGCAATGTCTCGTTCTAAATCGTTATTTTGTCGCTTCAGCTCGGTGAGCTCATTTTGCAAAATTTGAACCTGGCGGCCTACGGAAGCGATGCGGCTGGCCTGGTTGACATAGATGGTTCCAAGCAAAGCAGCCAAAACCAAAATGACGCCCCAGCCTAAAGCAGCTTGTGCTTCAGTGAGGGCATTGAGTCGTTTGAGCTGTTCTCTGGTTTGCCGTGCCATCATAAATA
Organism: uncultured Anaerolineae bacterium; assembly: GCA_965368765.1. Taxonomy (GTDB): domain Bacteria; phylum Chloroflexota; class Anaerolineae; order Promineifilales; family Promineifilaceae; genus Leptofilum. The sequence continues at coordinate 12,756 of CBDUOF010000018.1, forward strand.
TTTGTGGTTGTCGAATGTCTTTATAATTATGTATCAGCTGCTACACTGTTTTTCACTCGGTTGGTTTTCATATTTTACGACCTTACTTCTTCTCGATAACCCTTAGCCGGGCGCTGCGGCTGCGGCTGTTTTGGGCAATCTCCTGGGCCGATGCTTGCACTGCCTTGCGCGTAATGAGCCGAAATTTGGCCTGGCCCCCACATGTGCAAATGGGTTGGTCTGGCGGACAGGTGCAATCCTGGCTTAGGCGACGAAAGGATTGTTTGACAAACCGATCTTCCAGCGAGTGAAAGCTAATAACCGCAAGACGGCCGTTTGGCCCTAGCAAGTCCAATGCCGCCATCACCCCGGTTTCTACTGTTTCCAGTTCCCGGTTCACGGCGATGCGCAGCGCCTGAAAGGTTTGCGTGGCGGGATGAATCCGTCCGCGGCGTCGTACAGTTGTGGCAATGGCTTCAGCCAGTTGCGTCGTGGTAGAAAACGGCCGTTCAGCCACAATCATCCGGGCAATCTTTCGACTGTGCTTTTCTTCGCCGTAGCGCCAAAAAAGGGCTGCCAGTTCTTTTTCATCTAAATTGTTAAGCAAATCAGCCGCCGTTTCGCCGTGGGTCACATCAAAGCGCATGTCCAAAGGGCCTTCTTTCATAAAGGAAAAGCCACGTTCAGCATTGTCTAGCTGGCGAGAAGACAGCCCCAGGTCGAGCAATATGCCATCCACCTGAGCAAAACTGTTGGCCGGAGCCAGGCTGCCCATCTGGGCATAGCTGGCGTGCAAATAAGTGACCCGGTCGCCGAACGCTTCAAGCGTTTTTTGGGCAAAAGCAATTGCTTCTGCGTCCTTGTCAAAGACCAAAATGCGCCCTGCGGGCGCGGAATTCTGCAACAGTCCGGCGGTATGACCCCCTGCTCCTAACGTGCCGTCAATGTAACGGCCGTTTGCTTTAGGCTGGAGCAGGGCCAACACTTCGTGGAACAAAACGGGTATATGGGCATCGGTATCAGTCACATCGATTCCTGTCTGGTCATGAGGTCGGGTTTAAATCCCTAAATCTTCCCAGCGAGCCGCGTCTCCATCGCTCTCGATGTCGTCGCGCACAGTGTTCCATGCCGTGCTGCTCCACAGTTCCAAATAGTTAAACATTCCGGCGATCACAACGTCCCCATCAATATTGGCGAATTCACGCAGGTAGGGCGGCAACAAAATGCGCCCCTGGCGGTCCGGTGTCAGATCAATGGCCCCAGAAAAGACGCGCCGCCGGAACGCCCGAACGCCTTCATCGGCTAACGGCCGTTGCGCAATGCGCTCCGCTAATTCCTGCCACCCATCCATCGGGAAGAGCATCAAGTTTTGGTCAAAGCCGCGCGTTACCACCAGGCCCGCAGCCAGCAGGTTGCGGAACTTTGCCGGAATGGTGATCCGGCCTTTGCTGTCGATGGTGTGCGTATATTCGCCTAAGAACATAAGGTAATCGTCGCCGAGAAATTAGAACATCTGTTCCAATTGCCCCATTTTAACATACTTTTACAGGAAATTTGTGCTATTTTGCACCACAATGCCCCACTTTTTACCACAATAGGCCACAGTATACACCAAAGCTTTCTGAAAGTGAAGCATCGCCCAAACTTTTAAGGTGCCCGCTTTGCAGGACAATTTCAGGCAATTCGGGCGAAGCCTGACAATAGTTCTATTGTTTAGGTAGTTTGGAGGAATCATAATGAAATTTTGACGATATGAATGGTAGAGGAGTCTCTATATGGACCACAATTCCCACATAAGGCAACAGTCAGTAACGCCGCTCCATGAAGCGGAAACTATGTATCGGTCGGACTATCAAGCGGCGGCGGATTGGTTGGCTGCACGGGAGCAAGCCTGTGCCACGCTGCAGCAGCACACGGAAGCGCTGCGTCAGCTGATGGAGCTGATGCGCACATTTGATTATCAAACATCGATAGAAACTGTGATGCAAGTGCAGTCGCGCAGCGAGGCACTTCGCTGGCTTACGCTGAGGATTGAACGTGACGTTCAGCGATTAGACAAAGGATATCGAGAGGCAGCACAACGCGAGCAGTTTTTGCAGGACAAGGCAATGTTAACGGCCGTTTAAGCACGTCCCCGCTCAGTTCCGGCAACCCAATACCGTGATTACTGTGCTTTTCGGCACCTAACCGTCACGAAACCTTTTCATTTTTTGGACGCTAGCGTTGGCAGCAACGCTGGCGTTTTTGTTTGTATGGAGACAAAAAAAATGCTCCGGGGAAGGAATACCCGGAGCAGGAAGGAGGAGGAAAACGAGTTGAAAACAATTCAGCCTTACACGCTTAATAATATAAAATTTCCATAACAAAATAAATGGGAGATTGCCCCCATGACACCAGAACTACTTGTCTTCAGTAAGCAGTTGTTTTTGCCCGTTTAGCTATCAAATTTGGAGTCATCCAGCCGCTGTTGCCACTTGTCGTCATCATCGCTTGTGGGTGATGTGGCCTCAGACTCTGCGGCTTCCCCTCGTTGCATCGCTTCAACCGAGGCGGCTAGCACATCCGGATGTACGCGACGCACAATGCTCCACTTGCCACAATGAGGGCAGCGATCATATTTGCCGACGCCAATGTTTAATCCCCAGATATGTCTGGCAAATGGTTTATCGCATTTGGGGCAAATGGTGCCGCCAAACGGCCCATTCATCCGCAGGTCTGCCCAGTCGCCAGATTTCTGACCCCGGTTTGCAATCCAGGAACTCAGCAGCATTCCCCCAACGACAATGAGGATGATGGGAACGACAAGGTAGAGGGTCGTTCGATTGGCGCTGCTGCTGGAAATGAAGTTTCGGCGAATTTGGTTGGACGTCAGCTCCTGGCCATTTTGGTCAACGCCAACGGCCTGAAGGGTATGAAAGCCCAGCGGATAGCTGTCGGTTTTGAACTGGAGTCGAAAAGGCGCTTCGCTGTCTTTGCCAACCACAAGGTCATCGATATAAAAGGTAACGCTGGCTAAATTATCTGGCCCGGAGACGCGAAATGAGAAGGTGCCCTGAATGTTGTTGCCCAGGCCAGTGCCAAAGTCCCGGCTAAGGGTTAAGCGAAGCTCGTTGTCTGATTGGGCGACGGCCGTTCCCACACTAATAAGCGCTGCCAACAAAATCAGGCTGAAAAGTAGCAATCTGCGTCGCCACAACAACACGATTAGCCTTCCTTCATCAAAGTGATGAGCTCATCCAGCCGGTTGCGACGGTAAAGGTATTGAAGAAGATCGCGTACCTTAGACTTTTTGCTTGTCAGGCCAAGCTGTTCCCAATCAATGCCCAGGGCAACGGCCGTTTTCTGTAGCTTTTCCAGATCATATTGTGCCAATAGATAATGGCGCAATATAGTAGGAGGGGATTCAACCGAAATTTTTTCCAGCCGAGGCAGCGCCTCTGGCGCCGGGGGGGTAAGGATTCGTTCAACGGCCAAAGCCAACTGTCCGGTTTGCTCGCGCTGGGCTGTTTGCTCCATCAGGTTGATGATAAGCTGCTGCATATCTTGTTGCAGGGTCATGACCTCATTGTCCCGGATGCCCAAGTCAAACAGCAAATCTAAGACGTCTTCCCGCCCCAGACGATCTCGAATTTCTTCAAAAATCATTTGTCGATCGAAGGCAGTGCCAGTTTCGTCGGTGCCAGGAGAAAATTGGATTGAGTCGGTGGTAGTGACGGTTTCTGGGGGATCTGGCGGTGGAGAAACGGCCGTCGCAGCGCTTGTGGTTTGTACAATTGCCTGGATCGGTTGGAACAATGTAAATAGCCAATAGGCTGCGCCCCCACCTATCAGGCCAGCAATCACATAGTAGAAAAAGCCAAACTGGCTTAGCATCTCTTCCCGATTAAACGTTCCCAAAAAGGTGTCTAGCATCACGGCTGAGGTGACGGTTAGCAAACCCACTCCCCAATTTAGAGAAGGCCGTCGCCAAAACATAAAAAGAAAGGCAGCAACCACGGCAAATTTAATTATTAGTAAAAAAGACATTCTTTTCCTCAACAATTTCGGGCAGCATGTCGCTACCATTCGCCGAAATTGTAACATTTAGTGAAGCAGGCGCAACGGAAGCCGTCTTGATTCTGCAAAACCCTAATGTTGACATAAACTTAAGACGAATGGTATTATTCTCGCTATGCCTGCAATTAAACGTGGAAAATTGTTTATCTTTTGCTGCTTATATTTGCTGCTTACCCAGGCAGCCTGTGTTGAGCAACCGGCCTTACCTACCCTGGCAGCACCAATAAGCATCCCCCAGGTGCAAGAAGAGTTATTGGCTTTTGCCATGCCGCCAACTTTTACACCGCCGCCGCCGGGCCCCACCATCGACCCAAACCTGAATTTTGGCGACAACTCGCCGCTGAGCGCGACGCTCACGCCGAGCAGTACGCCCATCTTGCCAAGCCGGACGCCTACGCCTACCGCTACGCCAACGCCCACGTATACACCATCTGCGACGCCTATTCCATCCGCCACACCCATTGGTGGATCAGGCCCATTTCCGCCCTATCTTCAAGGAGACCCCAATCGGAGTAAGCTGAGCATTCACGTTATTTTTAACAACGATCCGCGAATTATGGAATTTGTACGCCGAGCGCAACCAGCTGTGATAAAAGGGGTGGATGATTTTGGTTTTCTGGCAGAAGTAGAACAGGTTTCCCCCCATACAATCATCATTGGCCGCCGCAATACGCCAGACCAGGACTACAACGGCAACCCGGAGGAGGCGGCCCGCCGCTTTGTGCAATCTCAATTGCGAGAGTATCAGCTCAATACGGCCGTTGATTTTTGGGAAGGGTGGAATGAGCCAGACCCCGGGCTGGATCGCATGGCCTGGTATGCGCGCTTTGAGCAGGAGCGAGTGCGCGAACTAGCACGGTATGGGTTTAGAGCAGCGATTGGGGGATTCCCTACGGGTGTGCCAGAAGTGGATGAGTTTGCCTTGTTTATTCCGGCAATTGAAACCGCCATGGAATATGGAGGCATTTTGACGCTGCACGAATATAGTGCGCCCATTATGACGCAGGGGTTTGGCAGTGCCCTGCCGGGGTACCCTTTTCATGCCGACCGCGGTTCGCTGACATTTCGCTATCGTTGGTATTATGAAGAGCTTTTGGTACCCCGCGGCTTGCTGATTCCGCTGGTGATTTCAGAAGCAGGGATTGATGGGATTTTAGGCAATCGTCCGGGTCCGCCAGGAAAGGGATGGGCAGATTTTCAGGGTTATGCGGTGGATCACGGTTGGGGACGAACCGGGGATGAGGCATTTATCAACCAGCTGGCCTGGTACGATACCGGGACCCGGCAGGATGATTATGTGCTTGGTTTTACGGTATTTACGGCTGGCCCAGTGGCGCAATGGGGACCCTATGATATTGGATCCATACTGCCACAGATGGCAGATTATGTGCGCAGCCAGAATTAATAAGCCACTTTTGCAACCAGAATCACCTCTTCACGTAAGGGCTACTGATCAGAGGCAAATGACTTGACCAAACCGCAGGGTTTTCGACCGTACGCTGTCACGCGTTTGGGCACTGATCACGAAGGTTAATTTTTATGGATGAAAAGGAAAAAAAGCCCACTATGAATTTGGAAGCAATTGCTGGAAAGCGGAATGATCCTGGATTTTTTCGTGAGGTGTGGCAGCAAGCCCGCCTAGTCTATTTTTTGCTGCGCGATCCTGAGGTGCCATTTTATTTGAAGCTGTTGCCATTTACGGCCGTTCTCTATCTACTCTGGCCTGTGGACATCTTGACTGACTTCGTGCCCGTTTTAGGCCAGCTGGATGATCTGACCGCGATGTTGGTTAGTTCCAAAGTATTTATCGAGCTGGCCCCGCAGCACCTCGTTGCCCGCCATATGGATCGGATTCGAGCAGCCGATGGCTTTGAACCGGTCGGCAGTGAGAGCGATAAAATAATCATCGACCCGCAACCGGGTAACCTGGAGAAAGAAAAAGAGTCGCTCCCCTAAATTAAGCCAAAATATTCCAGCAGCAAATCGCCGCCTCGAAGCCACATAAACAACAGAAATGCACAGCAGCAGAGTAAAATTAACGTGGTGGCGATGATAATTATGGTATTGCGCCGCTTTTTCCTGGCAGCTTCATCGTCGTTGCCTGCGGGCACGAGCGGCGGTGCAGTTTTTGGGGCAACTACTGGTTCAAATGAGGCTGGGTCTGGCAGCGGCGGTGTAAAGGGAGGTGAGGGATCGGGTTCCCAATCAGAGGGGATTCTTGGTTCATCGCTCATTTGCGGCAGGTCAGGAACGGCCGCTTCCAAATCTTCATCCAGATCAGTCAGTTCATCCCCCAGTTCGAGCATCTCGCCCAACCCGCCCTGGTCGATCATCGTGGCTGCCAAAGCATCACCAGTTGGCACAGCTTCATAAAGCATCGTTACACCACTGCCCATGCTAATGGTAAAGCCTGGCTGTAAATCGACAGATTCCGACTCCAGTCGCTGCCCATTGACAAACGTGCCATTGGTGCTGCCTAAATCCTGAACCTGATAGCCATCCTCCGTTTGGGTAAAACGGGCATGCTGTCGGGATACTTCTGGGTCGTTTAGCACAACATCTGAAACCGGATCACGCCCAATGGTGAGGGAGAAAGTTTCCAATATAAATGTTTCGCCAACCTTCGGTCCTTTGCGAACGATGAGTCTGTATTGAGTATCTGCCACGGCCGTTTCCTTTTCTTGCTGGATAACTGAAACAAAATAGAGTTCTAGGACTCTTTCCGGAACATGTTATTAAGGCAAATAGGCTACCAAAATAATTTCTTAATGCGAGTTGCATTTAACCAAAAAAGAAGTTTGTTTGCAAGTCCGATAACGCTCCGGAATGCCCAGAGACGTAAGCGGTTTTCGCGAATCGTTAGCTACTTTGCTTGCGGCGACGTAGTCTGGCGCTCAACGTGCGGTGCAGCATCTGCATTTCAGTCATGCTCAAGAGCCGTACCAGACCCAGGAAGGCGAGTAATCCCCCACCGCCAGCCAGAGCAACAATGGCAAGCTTGGCCAAAAATCCATTGAACGGAAGCAGGGCAACGGCCGTTTCACCCACAGCAAACGCGACCAATCCCGTTACAATCGAAGCGACCACCGCCTTCCAGGTAGCGCTGCTGATGCCAAAGCCTCGCAAACCGCCCAGATGTCGCTGCAGGAGCCAGAGCATCATCATGGTGTGGCTAAAATGCTTCACGGCGTCGGCAACCATCAAGCTGTAAAGTCCGAGTGGTTTTAGCAGCAAAGCGGCCGTTCCCGTGTAAATGACGACGCTAATGATGCCCACGATGGCCGGGCGCCAGGTATCTTTGCGCGCGTATGAGGCAAAAACCAGCATTTGGTCGATGGCGGCAAAGGGCAAGCCTGCCAGATAGATACGCAAGACAGTGCTGGTTATAGCCGTATCCTGCGCCGTAAACTCTCCGTGTTCCAGCAACAAGGCAATAATCGCGGGCGCCAGGGCCAACAGTCCGGCTGTGGCCGGCAAAACCAGCGTAATCACCAGCCGCAGACCGCCCGCCAGGGTTTGCTTAAACTCTTGCACCCGAGCGGAAGCTACGCTGGCATCTGTCTCCTTGGCGGCATGATAAGCGGTAACAATCTGGGATAAGGTAGGGAGCGTCGCCATCGACAGGGCGGTGACGACCAGCCCCAGGGGGAATTGATACAGGGTGGTGGCGTAGGTCATGTAAGTGACGCTGTTATCCCCGGTGAGAATGGCCAAATTGTAGCTAATCCAAATAGCGACCTGATTCACGAGTAAGACAATCACAATGGGGGTATACAAGATTAGAATGCGGCGCAGGGCAGGATGTCGCCAGTTGAATTGCGGCCGAATACGGCCGTCGCGCAGTGCGGGCAGCTGCAAAATAATTTGTAAGAAAGATCCCAGCAGCAGACCATAAACCAAACTATCAATATGATCGGGCCGCAGCAGAGCCACGATGACAATGGTGCCGTTGAAAACGGCGGCTGTGAAGGCAGGCAGGGTAAAGCGTTTGAGGGCATACAGCACCCCGGTAAGAATACTGGCGATAGACAAGAAGAGCACGGCAGGCGTGGCCAGGCGCATCATTTGTTCCGTAACGGCCGTCAGGCTGCCGTCGGAAAAATTTCTTGCCCCGGCAAGCCAGGCAATTTGTGGGGTAAAGAGGTAAACCAGAATAATAATGCTGAGGAGAACGGCCGTTGCCAGGCTCAGAAACGAACTTACCACATCCCAAAGCTCTTTTCGCTTCTCCTTGCTGGCCAAATCGCTAAACACGGGAACCAGGGAGGAACTCACCATCTCGCCGCCGGTAATCAAGTTAAACAAGGTCATCGGTACCAGAGCGGCCACGGTGTAGGCGCCCAGCAGGTCAGACGCGCCAAACAGATTCGATTTGACAATTTCGCGCACCAATCCCAGCATCCGACTGGTCACGTTGCCAATGGCCAGGACAGACGCGGCTTTTACGACCCCTTTGTTTTCACCAAGGTGTTGCGGCGCAGACGGCGGTAATTCCTCATCCAGCGGCAGCGGGACAGGCTGATTGGCATCTTCTGTGGCGTCTGTTGAGTTGAGCAAAAGTTATTCCTTGAGAGCGTTGGTTAGGAATTGGAGATTGGAGACTGGGGATTAGAGACTAACTTGTTCGCTCGCTAATCTCCAATCTCCAACCGCTAGTTTCCAATTATTTGTTCGCTTTTCCACATAAAAAGCTGGGGTGCATTCTAGCGGATGGCCACAGGCAGGGCAACGATTACAACCCTACGATTCAATTCTGTTTTGCCTGCATGGGTGAGGTGGCAAGGGAAACGGCCGTCTCTAGCCAACAAAATCCCCCCCCAGTATAATCTCCCCCACACAACCCACATCAACCGTCATATCGAGATACGGGACTGCGAGAACAAACGTCAATTTCCAGTCTCCAATCTCCCAAAAGGAGCACCCATGTACGACAAAAAAAAGCTGGCCGAACTGGCCGAGAACCAAGACCAATGGGAAGAAACCACGCTGCACAAAACCCTCTCACATTTTCCCGAGCGTAAAGAGCAGTTCATCACCACGTCCAGCGAACCGATTAAGCGACTCTACACCCCGTTGGACGTCGCCGACCTGGATTACCAGCAAGATTTGGGGATGCCCGGCGACTATCCCTACACCCGTGGCGTTCATGCCACCATGTACCGGGGACGGCCGTGGACGACGCGCATGTTTGCCGGTTTTGGCACGGCTGAAGAGACCAACGCCCGCTACAAATATTTGTTGGAGCAGGGCAACATGGGCCTCTCCGTCGCCTTCGATCTGGCCACGCTCATGGGCTACGACACGGATGCCCCCCAGGCATTAGGCGAATTTGGTCACTGCGGCGTAGCCATCAGCAGCCTGGCAGATATGGAAATCCTGTTCGACGGCATTCCGCTGGACGAGGTGAGCACCAGCATGACCATCAACAGCCCGGCGGCGATCATCTGGGCCATGTACATTGTCACGGCAGAAAAGCAGGGCGTGCCGATGGCCAAACTGCGCGGCACGCTGCAAAATGACATCCTCAAAGAGTACATTGCCCAAAAAGAGTACATCTTCCCGCCCGAACCTTCTATGCGGTTGGTGACCGACACGGTGGAGTTTGGCACCAGGCACATGCCAGAATGGAACACTATTTCTATCAGCGGTTACCATATCCGCGAGGCGGGGTCTACGGCCGCTCAGGAGCTGGCCTTTACCCTGGGGGATGGGCTGGAGTACGTGCGCTGGGCCTTAGAACGCGGTCTGGATATTGATGATTTTGCCCCGCGCCTAAGTCTTTTCTTCAACTGCCACAACGACTTTTTTGAGGAGATTGCCAAGTTCCGCGCCGCCCGTCGCATTTGGGCACGGGAAATGCGAGAGACGTTCGGTGCCAAGAATCCGCGATCCTGGCTGTGCCGCTTTCATACCCAAACGGCGGGCGTTTCGCTGACGGCGCAGCAGCCAGAAAATAATATTGTTCGCGTAGCCATTCAGGCACTGGCGGCGGTGCTGGGTGGCACGCAAAGTTTGCACACCAACAGCATGGATGAAGCGTTGGCGCTGCCCAGCGAAGATGCCGTCACCATCGCCATGCGCACCCAACAAATCATTGCTGAAGAAAGCGGCGTAGCCAATACGATTGATCCGCTGGCCGGCTCTTTTTTTGTAGAACACGAAACGAATAAAATTGAGGCGCAAGTGTACGAATATTGGCAGCAAGTTGAAGCGCTTGGCGGCGTGCTGCCCGCGATTGATCAGGGATTTTATCAGCAAGAGATTTCCAATGCAGCTTACCAATACCAGCGAGAAATTGATCGGCGTGTGCGTACCATTGTGGGCGTAAATGGTTACGTAGACCAGACCGAGGATTTGCGAATCCCAATTTTGGAGATGGATCCGCAGGGGTATGAACGGCAAATCGGCCGTCTTAACCAGGTGAAAGCGGAGCGGGACAATGAAAAAGTTGGCGCAGCCCTGCAAGCCTTGCGTGAAGCTGCACAAGGCACGGCCAACACAATGCCCTTCATCATTGAAGCGGTGCGGGAATACGCTACCCTGGGCGAGATTACGGACGTGTTTCGCGAAGTATTTGGTACTTATGAGGAACCGACCTGGATTTAGAGAAGATCGGTCAGGAGAAGGTTGAATTTGGTTGCTGACCAAGCTATGAGATTCGCCGCGGTGTTTTAATCTAAACAGATTATTCAGATTTTTATCATTGATTCCGCAGATTCCGCAGATTTTTTTATCTGTCGTGGCTGTGGAATTTTTGATCATTTTCTTTCTGCCTGTCAATTGCCTCGCCGCTCAGAGGCTCAATCAGCTGGTGGGGTGCGTTTATTGACAGGTTGAATTGACGTGTGCTAATATGTCGTCAGATGACATATCGTTCGGTGACATATGAGAGGTTTGATGGACGTTCACGATCAGCTGCCACTGCAAGAAACCACATTTTTTATCTTGTTGAGTTTGTCAAAAAAGCCTAAACATGGGTACGCTGTTTTGCAGGATGTGGCGGAAGCGAGCAACGGCCGTATCCAGCTCAGCACCGGTACGCTGTACGGCGCCTTGCGCCGCATGTTGGACCAGGGCTGGATTGAGCGCTATGACGAAGCGACGGGAACGGTCAACGGCCGTATCCGCAAAGCGTATCGCATCACTGACCTGGGCCAGCAAATTCTCAATGCCGATGTGGCCCGCATGCAGGATATGATAACGGCCGTTCAAGGCAAAACTGCCTAAGGATAAGATCACCGAGGCCGCCATGACGCACTTTACCCAATTTGCTTTCTGGCTGTACGGCTTGCTCTTGCGACTTTATCCGCGCCATTTTCGGGATGAGTTTGGCGCGGAAGTAACGGCCGTTTTTCAACAACATCTACAATATGCTGTTGCCTCAAGTCCGCGAGATGCTTTGGCCGTGATGGGACGTGAGCTGCGCGATTGGCCGCTAAGCGTCCTGCGTGAACACGCCCGCGAACGCAATCGGCAGCTTTTGCTACCCCGGTCATCGTTTTTGTCCGGGTGGGGAGCCATTGCCGCTGCTGGCCCGTTCCTCATCACCCTGTTCCTTTTTGCTTTTAACTTCAATTTGCCCCGCTATTTTCTGCCGATTGTCTTAGCAATTGGTATCCTCATAGCCTGGTGGCAGCGCTGGCCAGGCTGGGTAGTGAGTTGGCTAGGGCTGCTTATTTTTTACGGCCAAAATTGGCTACCTTATTCCCTGTTTTCCAATGAATTTGCCTGGAATACTGTGGAACGTTTGGTGAACAATTTGTCCGAGGTACTGATTCAGGTTGGCTGGCTGTGGGTGATGTATTGGGTGGTGCGACGGTGGCCGCGCCACGGTGCGCTGGTCTTTTTGCAATTTTTGCTGCTGCCGTGGGCGTTTAGCCTGGAGTTTGTTTCAGAGGCGATGACGGCCGTTGTCTTTTTGCTGGTTTATTTGGTGCTGGCGGTAACGGCCGTCGCCATCACCAGGCATCGTACCCTCAGCGGCGACATTTGGCTGATGATAGGTGGCGCGCTGCTGACAGGGGGGCTGCTGTCCTGGGGCGGCATGATTTTCAGCCCGGAAATGAACGATTCGCTCAACAATATTTTGCCCGAACTGTTGGCAGCCGTGTCCCCCTTTTTGCTGATCATCCTACTGCAAACGCTTAACGCCTGGGGGCGAGAAAACGGCCGTACGGCTTACCGATTAACGCGCCACATTTTCAGCAGCACCTGGCTTGCCTATTTTGCCGTCTTGGCCGCATCCCGACTACTTCTCCCCAGCGATCTGGAAGCGTTTCAACTCAACGTCACGCCCATTCTGATGGCCCTGTGGTTTTCAGGCGTTGTGGGAATTTTGGTGAGCATTTGGCAACTGCGCTCTTCTGGCCTGCCCCGACCAATTTTGGCACTGTTCGGCCTGATGTTTTGTTGCTGCCGCTACTTTCCCGACCGACGTATCTCGCCAGCACCGTGCGCAGCATGACCTACCAGAAACCTGCGTTGGCACATATTGCGGCCTTGCTGCCACTATTTGAAACGGCCGATTTGATCATTTTCAACCTGGGCATTGTGGGTATCGTGCTGCTGCCGGGGGCGGTGGGAAGGGTTCGTGGGCAAACGGCCGCTTTTCCCAAATTCCGTGAACCTGCTGGCCCGCTGGCCTGGTGGCGGCGTAGACGAGAACGGCTAGCAGAAGACGGCCGTTTTTTAACCAGCTGGTCGTGGCGTCGGCGATTGTTGCTGCTGCTGGCAGGTGGCTGTGTGCTGGCGGGCGGCACCTTTTTGCTGGCCGTTTTTCTGCCGCTGCAGCTAGACGCGGAACCGTATACCCAGCAAGTGGCTCTGGGCGATGTGGATGGCGATGGCGATCTGGATGCCCTGTTGGCCAACACCCGCCGCCTGATTCCCAACGCCGACAACGCGCTTTTGCTCAATGATGGCAACGGCCGTTTTGTTCCCAGTGAGCAGCCGATTGGTGAGGGTAGCACCAGTGCGGTCCTGTTGGATACGGATGAGGATGGCGATTTAGATGTTTTATTCGGTGGCTTCGGTGGGCTTATAGCGTATGAAAATCGGAACAACGGGAACTTTAGGCACCTGAATTTCCGAATTGCGGCGCTACAGACACCGGAATCTGGCATTAATACCGCTTTCATTAGCGTCGGAGATTTGAACAGCGATGGCCGAACGGATGCCTTTATCGCTGGCTGCTGCGGCATGGGCCTTAGCAATGAGCCAACGCCAGGGCAAATGCGCTGGACGCCCTCGGCTAACCACGTGCTGTGGGGTAGCGATGGAAAATTGGTAGACAGCGGTCAGACATTGGGTACCAGCGGCAGCGAGGCCATCGACCTGGGGGATGTGGATGGGGATGGTGATTTAGATGCCTTTGTGGGCAATACGCAGGGCAATGGTGAAGAATTTCAGAATGATTTGCCCAATGAGGTATGGCTCAACGATGGCAGCGGCATCTTTAACGACAGCGGCCAACGCCTGGGGCGGCAGCGCACCTATGCGGTGGCCCTGGGGGATGTAGATGGGGATGGGGATTTGGATGCCCTGGTGGGTAACGAAGGGGCCGATGAACTGTGGCTGAACGACGGCGACGGCCGTTTTCTCAACAGTATGCAAACATGGGGCCAACGGCGCACACTGACGGTCGTCCTGGCCGATTTGGATGGGGACGGTGATTTGGATGCCGTTACTGGCCATGAACTCACCGCCAGCTTTGCCTGGTGGCGGCAGGGCATTATCTGGTGGAACGATGGCAGCGGCCACTTTTCTGAAGGCAGCCAGCATATTCGTTACCGTCCCAATGGCGCGATAGCTCTTGGAGATGTGAATGGCGACGAGCTGCCAGACATTGTCGTTGGTGAGCTGGACAAAGTGACGGTGTGGCTAAATGATGGCAACGGCCGTTTTGTGTCCGACAGCCGCTAGGAAAATGGGAGAAAAATAAAGCAACCCCATAACCGCAGCGGACTATTTCCCGAGTCGTCACGTTTCATGCGATTCGCCTTATTCCCGGTATAATTATTCCTTATTCGCAAAGCGAATGTGGGATCATTATGGAACTTCAGGAACGAGTTGGCGCGCTGAACGAACTGGAAGAAGCCGCGAAAACGGCCGCAGGTGGCAACGGCCGTATCGTGCTCATCAGCGGCGAGGCGGGCATTGGCAAGAGTGCACTGGTTGAACAGTTCATCGCTGCCCAGACCCGACGTGTACTTTGGGGCGCCTGCGATGCCCTTTTTACCCCACGCCCGCTCGGCCCACTTCACGACATGGCGGCTCAGGTCGGTGGGGAAATTCGTGAGCTGCTGCACGGCCAACCAGATCGCCCAGCCATCTTCACTGCCTGCCTCAACATGTGCCACACTCCGACCATCCTCATTTTTGAAGATATCCATTGGGCAGACGAAGCGACCCTGGACTTGCTCAAGTTCCTGGGGCGGCGTATACAGCACACGTGCTCTCTGCTCATTGCAACCTATCGTGACGATGAGCTGGGTTCAAAACATCCGCTCCGCCTGCTGTTGGGGGATTTGGTACGCCAGCCAGCCGTCTCTCGTTTGGGATTAGCACCGCTGTCTTTAACGGCCGTTCGCCATTTGGCCAAAGCGTATGCCGTAGACGCCGTAAAGCTGCATCAGCAAACGGGGGGCAACCCATTTTTTGTGAACCAGGTTTTGATTTCCGGCGGCACGGGCATTCCGGCTACGGTGCGGGAGGTGGTGTTGGCTCGGGCTTCTCGCCTATCCCTGTCGGGGCGAGCCGTACTGAACGCCGCCGCGATTATTGGTCAACGCATTGAACCGTTGCTGCTCAATGAAGTGACTCAGGCGGAGGCAACG